>CAYSMO010000001.1:0-67693 GCA_964432125.1 uncultured Bacteroidaceae bacterium
GTCTCTATGAGAATGGAATTTGAAGATCGGACCGCTTATCAGTCAAAAGAATTCTACATACGGAATTCTTTATATGTCTTAGAACGTTTTTATCTGAAACAAATATAAACGAAACATTTCAAAAAAACTAATCGAAATAGGAAAAATTTTCATTTTTTTCGAAAATTTTCCTGATAACGTTGTTGGCAAGGCGGCTGGCGCCAATTCTAAACTTTTCAGGATTAAGCCACTCTTCTCCCAGAATGTGACGAACAATTCCGTAATATTCATAGGCGGCCTCTATTGTTGAAATACCTCCTGCAGGTTTAATACCTACTTTTTTCCCTGTTTTTTTATAGAAATCACCGATTGCTTCACACATAACGGCAAAGGAGTCCGGACGCGCACCTGCACCGGCTTTTCCGGTAGACGTTTTAATAAAATCAGCTCCGGCATCCATGGCCAGGAACGATGCTTTTCTAACTTCCGTCAGATTTTTGTGTGCGCATGTTTCCAATATCACTTTCAGGTGCAGGGATCCTAAAATCTCCTTGATGGATTTAATCTCTTCAAAGACCTCTTCTGTAAGGCCTGACTGAAATTTTCCAACCGACATTACAATATCAACTTCATCTGCCCCTTCTTCTGCTATAAGGGCGACCTCTTTCAGTTTTATCTCCAGGAAAGTTTGGGATGATGGAAATCCTGCACCAACAGAGGCTACATTCACCAGGGGATTGTTTAGCTTTGCTTTAACAATGGGAACGAGTTCAGGGAAGACACAAATGGCTGCAGGAGACGGTAGGTCAGGATAGCTGTCGGGCAGCATATTCAATTGGTTACACAATTTCCCTATATTTTCTGTATTATCTTTTTCACTAAGTGATGTGAGATCAATCAAGCTGAAAATCTTTAAAAAAACTTCCCTGTCAGGCTCTTCCGGATATCCCGTTTTAGCTTGGTTCAGGAGAGTCGACACCTTATTTTCGTCGACATCAAATTGAAATTCATCAAAATACTTCATGCTAATATTATTTCAGTTTATCATTGTTGAGGTGCCTGTCGGCATCCCTTGAGGTTTTCTTTTCCAGGCTTTTTACCAATGCCTCTTCCAAATTTATTCCAGTCTGGTTGGCCATGCAAATTAATACAAATAAAATATCGGCCATCTCCTCCCCGAGAGATTTTTCTAATTCACCCTCTTTAAACGATTGTTCGCCATATTTTCTTGCAACAATTCTTGCCAATTCTCCTACCTCTTCCGTCATTAGGGCCATATTTGTAAGCTCATTGAAATATCGAACACCATATTGAGAGATCCATTGATCCACTTTTTCCTGAGCCTCTGATATAGTCATTTTATATGTTTTCAGTTTTAGTTAACTTCCGATTCTATTCTCCCTATCTCAATGAAACCTATTTTTTCAAGATCCTATCCATCACCATCCTGTCAGACCATCCTGCAACCCCACCACATCGGCTTTTTTCCTTGTCTTCCTGGCAACTTCTCTCCCTTTTTCACCGTCTCCAATACCTTCATTCCCGATTTTTTGTATCAATGATGATGGTTACCGGGCCGTTATTTAGTAACGCTATATCCATATGGGCTCCAAATTTACCCGTCACAATCTTTTTTTCCAACAGGCCCTGTAATTGTAAAACAAATTGTTCGTATATCGGTTCAGCAATGGATGGATCTGCTGCCCTGATCCAGGAGGGACGGTTCCCCTTTTTTGTGCTGGCGTGAAGGGTAACCTGACTCACCACCATGGCCTCACCATTGATTTCCTGCAGGGAAAGGTTCATTTTCCCTGCCTCGTCATCAAAGATGCGGAGCCGAGCAATTTTTGCAGCCAGCCATTCAACATCTTCGCCAGAATCTTCGTATTCGATCCCAAGTAGGACGCAGAGTCCGGAGGCAATCGACCTGTGGGTGTTTTCATTGATCGTGATCCTGGCATATTGAACCCGTTGAATGACTGCTCTCATTTTTCGAAAATACAAAAATTTACGGTGAAAATAGAAAGTCGTAGAAATGAACAGGACATGAATCGTTGGCAGGTTAAAAACTCCATTTTAGACGAAGGTAACCGATAAAGGTGTTTTGCCTTTGGAGACTACCCTGCAGATTTTCTAATTCTGCTGAAAAACCCTGGAAGATCATGGAGGCTTTCAGGTTGTTGCTCAGCGACAGATCCACGGAAGGCCCCAGGAAGAATCCCTTCCAATCGGGATAATATATCCCTGCCAGGGATGCGTTTAGTAATGGGTTGATGGGGTAGGAGAGGCTTGCAAAGAAGGACCATTTGTTCAACCCGATGTGTTTTATGCTCAAATCCGTTCCGAACAATTGCACGAAATTATATATCTGCATATCTTCTGCAAAGGTGGAGTACAATATTTCGGTCTGCAACCAAAGCGAATTCCCGAAGGTGTGATCCAGGCCTGCCGAGAACAGCATATCCCCTGTAGTATCTGCAAAATGATCAAGGTCCCTGAAATAGCTGACTTCACCACGAAAGGAGGAATTGGAAATGTTTCCACTCCACCCGGCCCCGAGTACCAGGTCCTGTTCAGTAAGGATTCCACCAATCAGCTGAAAATCATAACCAAGTGTATTGAACCTGAAATAACCGGCTGCAGTGACCTGGTCGGCACTGTCGAGTTTGGCCACAAGCTCGATATTAGAGGCGATCCCCGTGTAATATTGCAACCTGATGGCGTCGCTGCCCGGTCTTTCGGGGTAATCTACATCAAAATAGGAGTATGCATTGAATATGTCGTTGGGGTTCCATACAAATGTCTGTCCCCAGTTGATGCGCTGTCGTCCAATGGTTCCTACGAAATCACCAGATGAAAATTCAGCATAGGCGCGGTCGAGCATGGAGGTAAATATATACCCGGTTTTATTGTTGTAAGTACCATCCGTGGATAGGGTCAGATCCAGCCAGCCAGCATCTCTGCAGATCATGTTGGCATAGCCAGGAAAATTTGAATAGGTGTTTCCCTGGATGAACCTTGTCCTGGACTGCAGGGAGACCTTCAGCCAGTCGGCTGGATAGAGATTCAGGTTTAACCGGTTATGCACCTGGTTTTCCCATATCCAACCTGTCTGTTCCATATGATATCCCGTTTGCATATCATTAAGATATCCAGAGAAGGAAACGACAGATTGTGCGTTTCCGGCAAGGGAATAGGCAAGTATAAAGAGTGCGATGGCAAGTTTGCGCATATGTGTTATCAGCTGATTCACGGTGTCTGTTATTTGTTTTCGTCGCTGATCACTTTACCATCTTCGATGGTAACCACCCTCCTGGCTTTCTTGACAACGCGGTTGTCGTGCGTGGAAAAGATAAACGTAAGGTTCTCTTCCCGGTTGAGCTCTTCCATGATATCCAGCAAGGTCTCTGTTGACTTTGAATCCAGGTTGGCTGTGGGCTCATCAGCAAGAATAAACTTTGGTTTGGAAGCAAGTGCACGTGCCACGGCAATCCGTTGCTGCTGTCCGCCCGAAAGCTTGGAGGGCCTGCTGTCTGCCCTGTCTCCCAGCCCAACTGCTTTAAGCATTTCCATGGTGCGTTGCTCTCTTTCTTTTTTGGAACGTTTCTGGAGGTTCATGATGAACTCAACATTCTCTTTAGCGGTAAGCACAGGGATCAGGTTGTATGACTGGAATACAAAACCGATGTTTCGCATTCTGAAATCGATCAGGGCTGAAGATTTCAGCGAGGAAAGATCAGTGTTATCCACCAGGATTTTTCCTTCGGTAGGTGTATCAAGCCCCCCGATCATGTTCAAAAGCGTAGTTTTTCCCGATCCGGAGGGACCGACAATGGCAGAAAACTCACCTTCTTCAAAGTCAATCGTGATACCGTTCACTGCATGTACCTTGACTTCTGAACTGTTGTAGATCTTATGTACGTTGTTTAATTCCAGGACTTTCATGATGGTATGTTTTTATTGTTATTCTGTTCTGAGTGCTTCAGCAGGATCCAGCTTCAGAGCTTTTATGGCCGGGTATACCGACGAGAGGATACCTGTAAAGATGATGAGCAGGGTTACGGTAATAAAAAATGTATTAGAGATCGTAGGGTAGATGTGGGCCGAAAATCCCATGGCTTCGAATCCCTCTGATGCCCCCGCAAAATTGATCCCGTTTTTGTGGGTGATCACCAGGATGATCTTGCTGATGATCATGCCTGCCACACCGCCAATCAGGGACAGGAATACAGATTCAGACATGATCATGGTAAATACTCTTTTTTTATTCATGCCAATGGCTGTAAGCATCCCCAGTTCCTTGGTCCTTTCAAGTATCACCATCAGCATGGTGTTGACGATACCAAAGGAAAGAGCTGCCAGGATGATGATCATGAATACGGCATTGAATTTTTCAATCATCGATGTCATCATCGCCAGATCAGGCGAGATCTCCTTCCAGTTCTGAACCTCCAGATTGGGGTGTGCCTCCCTCAATGCTTCAGTAACCTGCTTTGTCTGGTCCCTGTCGGAAATTCGCACAATAACCTTGTGTGCGGCCTGGTCATTCAGGCCAGTGAGTCTCTGCAGGTCACTATTCAACACAAACACCCTGGAGCTTTCATACATGCTGTTGTTGATGTCATAAATGCCTGCAATCCTGAACATCCCACCAGTCTGTATATTGTCCTTGTCCAGAAAGGTAAGCGTAAGCTTGGAGCGGCCCCTGAAGGTCCATGCATGCTCCAGTATCTTTTGCCCGTATTTTTCCGATTCTTTTCCGGAGAGCCGCTTCTGGAGGTCCTTGACAAACAATTGCTGACTTGCATAGCGTTCGCCTGTCATGGGCTTCAGTTTTTCAAGGATCGTTTCCGGCAAACCCTCCGACCGGAGGCTGTCGATGATGGCATCATCCAGCTCGTATCGGATGATATTCAGCTCTTTGGCCAGATCCTCGCCCACCAGGGCCAAGCTATACCTGCTCTCATTTTCAAAAAAGGATCCAGTACCGGGAATGATTGTTTCATAGAGGTTGAAGACCCTTTTTTCTTGTGCAGGATCGATTCCAATCAGCTGTATTCCTGTGCTTTTGGTTGCCGTGTGCGCAATGGCATTCACCAACATGCGGTTTGTTACGGCATCCACACCAGGGGTTTCACGTATGCTTCTGTTTAACGCCTGGATGCTGACCAGGGTAAGTTTCAGGTCATTGTTGTCCCTGAATTCTTCCCGGTTCAGCTGAATGTGCGAAATCTCCTTGTTAATGGCTGCGTCCACGCGCTGTTCCATGGTTCCGTTCATAAGCCCGACGGCAAAAATACCTGCGAAGATCCCAATGGTGACAGAAGCGATCACGACCATGCTCCTGGTCCTGTTCCGCCATACGTTTTTCCATGCTGTTCTTAGTATCATTGGTACTCTTTTTATGCCCTCAGGGCGTTTACAACTTTCAGACTTAATATCTTTCGCAGAGGATTGAAAAGAGACACCAGGACCATGATTCCGACAACGAAGGCCTGCCACAGAAAATATTTACTCACAGGTTCAAAGACCAGTTTGGGTTCGAAATCGTATTGCTCCATCATATGGGCCAACTCTCCTTTAAAGATGATCGGGTGATGGACACCGTAAAGAATGATCGGTATGCATACAATACTCCCAATAACCACCCCCATCAGCCCGATAAACATCATTTCGTAGGTTATCACCGTGGCCAGTTTTTTCTTTTGCATACCGATGGCCACAAGCACTCCGAACTCCCTTCTCCGCTCGGCTGTCATCATCAATACCGTCCCAAAAATCCCGAAGGCGATAACCAGGTAAAGAATTCCAATCATAAACATACCGCTGATGTTGTCGGCCTCCATCTGCTGAATCATCACTTCATTCATCTCTTTCCAGTCGACCATGCGCGTGTTTGCCGGTATTTTACCGGAGAGCCTTGCTGCGGTTTCTGTTATTTTTTCATCTTCGTTTTCTTCCAGATGCAAGGCTACAGAAGTAAGCATACCGGGTGCATTGTACAGCTGCTGTGCGATATCCAAAGGAAGGTAGATGACCTTATTGTCTAAGTCAGGTGCTGGCTGTCGAATGATCCCCTTAACTTCATATTTTCCTGCAGCAGTAGTGCCGTGGTATCCCTGCCCCATTAGCACAAGGGTATCCCCGATGGAAAGTTCCAGGTATTGTGACAACCGGTCACCAACCCAGGCACCAGGTTCACCTGTGTGAATGTCCCCGTTTTCAAAACCGGCATGGGCAGCCAGCCTGGGCAGCAAGTCACCATCCTTATCCGGATCCAGTGCCAGGTCGTTGAGGAACCGGCTTTTGGATGTATAGGAGTAGTTTTCAAATTTCTCTACGATCTCCCTGGTCTTCTCAGGCAGTGATGTGTCCTTGCGAATTTCTGTAACTGCTGCAGGGGTAAGCCTGTACTGTACCTTTTTATCTGCTACCTGTGAAAGCAGGTTTTCCTTTTCAGGATCAATACCCATGACCATGACACCCTTTGTATTGGGACCGAAGGCCGCCAGGGCAAAAGATTCGAACCGGGGAATGGTACCTGTAACATTGGGATCCTGCAGCAACTTTTCTTCCAGTGTGTCGGTATACCTGAAGGCATTATTCACGGTCTTGTTGTCCCACCACTCCTTCTGCTGTACCTGTAGATATCCGCTGTAGGATTCGATGGCGGTTTTATACATGTAATCGTAAGATCCCAATTGAAGGGACCGCATGATCAGGGCAAAAAACACGGCAAAAAACACAGAGGCCACCGTGATCATTGTCCGCCGCCGGTTCCTCCATAAATTCCGCCATGCAAGTGTGTGGTTTTTCATGGTTCATGATCATTTATTCCTTGTATAACATTCATATACTGGCATATAACAGTTTTTATCCAATAGCACAGAGCCTGGATTTCTTTATTCTCTTACACTCTTCATGTTTTGTTGTGAAAAAAACTGATCGGGGATGGATACGTTGAATTCAATATCCTCGATCAGCAAAATGGTTTTGTTTCCCTCCTCCTCTTCGGGAACCACCTCCAGGCGGGTGGGAATCATCCTGCCATCCATTTCCCTGATACGGCTTCCTGTCTCAGTCCTGACCAGGTATCCGTCAGCATCATATAATTCAGCTTTCAGGAACAGGAAATCGTTTTTGTCGATCCAGCGCAGCTGATGCCCCCAGATCACAGCGGCCTCTTCCCTGGCATCCAACCTGATCCTGTAGCAGGCCCTCTCCTCAATGGTGTCCTCACCAACAACCTCGTGGGTGTAATCGTTCACAATGGAAGACTCCTGCAGGATATCGTCATTGGTATAATCAGAACCCATCCATCCCTGGGACATCATGGAAGGAGGAAGCTTAATCAAACGACTGATCGATGGATTCCAGCTCCACATCTCATTCCCGCGTTTCAGGAACGTTTGTCCTTTCTCACTGGCCGGAGCAGTGATCAGGGTAAGCGATTTGTCTGTTCCCTCATTCCAGCTTTTGAATTCCACGGTTCTTTCCCAGGTGGGCCGGACAATGGTCATTTTCATCTCTGAAACAGCAGATTTTTCTCCGTAGAATTTGTTGTCTGCTTTCTCGATAATCTCTTTTGCCGTTGGTGCCTGCGCAGCTATACTACCGCAGTAGGCAATGATCATTAAAGGGAGGAGTGCATGTCTAGTTGTTTTCATGGTTTTTCCTTGTATATTTATATATGATCCTTTCTTCGTATTTTTTATATAATTCCGATGGAAGGTCAATCAGGTCATCATAATAGAGCATCATGATTCCGAAACCCTCCAGGATAACCGAGAGTTCAAACAGCTCCAACTGGGGATCGGGGTACCCCTGTTCTGTAAAATATTTTGTGAACATCACGAAGTATTGTTCCGTGAAAGAGACCAATAAGCTGTCTTTCAACAATGTTTTCACATTCGGTTGAATAATCAAACTGAAGAACTTTGTGAAAAATGTACGCTTGTCGTGCATCAATTGGAAGGTCCTGCGGATAAAGTGCTCAAATTCCTCCGGGGTAAGGATGCCATCCCGATTGGGATCCAGGGAGTTCATAATCTGTTCGACACCTTCATTGAGAATCTCTTTCAGCAGATGCTCCTTGCCTGGGAAATAATTGTACATCAAACCTTTTGAAATCCCGGCACGCTGGGAGAGTGCAGCGATGGATACATGACCATATCCCTCCTTGGCAAACATCTCCAACGCGGTAGACATAATCTGGCTTTTTCGGTCCTCCCTGATCTTCTCGTATTGTTCTTTGGTCCTCGGCATGTTTTATGACTGAACGTTCGCTCAAATATAAAAACTGAAAACGAACATATCAAATTTTTCAGCATTTTTTTAAATGAATATGCGATCTTCGCTGTAACTTTTCTTAACTTTCATCGTCTTAAGTCCGGAACCCTGAATTAAAATGACATTAGAAGAGTATAATATAGCAGTTGACCTGTATGCCGACAATTTATACAGATTTATTCTGAAGAATTGCAAAAAGGATGAGATGGCTCAGGATATTGTACAGGAATCATTCGAGAAGATGTGGATTAAAATAGAACAGGTCGATGGAGAAAAGGCCAAGTCGTACCTTTTCACAACCGGTTATCATACCATGCTCGATATTCTGAAGAAGGATAAAAGGATGAGTGGGTTAAATGAGACAGCAGCGAACAGTTACAACTCTTCTGAGCAATATTCTGATTTGGGAGAGGTACTCCGGGATGCGATGGATAGGTTGCCGGAGATACAACGATCAGTGATTATGCTGCGTGATTATGAAGGTTATTCCTATGAAGAGATCGGGGAGATAACCGGGCTGACCGAATCGCAGGTTAAGGTATATATTTACCGGGGAAGAATCAGCTTGAAAAATTATCTGGTTAAAATTGAAAACATCATATAAGATCATGAAAATAGACAGAGACAATTATGAAGCGTACTTTCTTGACTTTGCTGAGGGAAAAATGTCTCCAGAGCAGGAAGAGGTGTTGCTTCGGTTTCTGCAATTTAATCCGGATCTTGCTGATGAACTCCGGATATTCACAGATCCCAGTTATCCCTTTGCAACGCCGGAAACAATTGTCTATCCCCGAAAAGAGTCACTGAAGCAACTGTTTCCAGAAAAAATTAAAATAATTTCCAGAAAAAATTTTGATGCGGTTTGCATTGCCTACCTGGAAAACGATTTGCCAGAGAGGCAAAGAATCCTTTTTGAAAAATACCTGGAAGAACAACCTTCAGCAAAACCTCACTTTACTGCTTTTCAGAAGACTTTCCTCAAAAAAGAGCATATTGAATTTCCAGGCAAAGAACAGCTAAAGCATCAAAAAAACAGGATTTTTGATTGGAAAATATTAATTCCAATTGCTGCAGCCGCAGCCACCGCTATCTTTATCATTGTATCTTCTCCTTTCCAGAACCTACCGGCTGAAATAACTTCAATTGCTGAACCTAAGGAGAAGGAGGAACTTGTAAGGGAGACGGCTGATTCAAAAAAAGCCGTTTCTGAGGTAGCTACGTCAAGTTTGAAAGTAATAAGAAATACAACCGCACCTGTACCTGTTTCCAATTACAAGAAAAAGGATCAGGAGAAACGGAATGAAACAGAGCAAAATACTGAGAATAATAAGGAAACAACTGAAAACGTTCAAGTAGCAGCCATTGATTTTAAACCTGCGTTTACAAAAGAAGTGACAGTAGAATACGATCAGCTTAGACATGAAATCATTCCTCCAATGGATATTAACAGAAATTCACTCTCTTTAATCGATCAGATGCGATACAGAACAATGAGGGTCACAGAAGCGGTCGAAGAGGAAGAGGCTTTAATATGGAGCCTGGCAAGCAATGGGTTAAAGGAGTTAAACAGGATTAGGGAATCGGAAACAACACTGTTGGCCTCCAAAAATGAAGAGGGAGCAATTTCCGGAATCCAATTTAAATCCCGCTTTTTAAATGTAACAGTACCCATAAACAGGAATGAAGATTAACTTCTTTGACTATATTAGCCCAAAAATTGAGCTTGAATCAAGGATTGGTCATAAAATCAACAGGAAGCTGGTATTATGTAAAGGTTTTCGCTGATCGTATCATACCCTGTAAAATAAAAGGCACATACCGCATGAGTGGTCTAAGAGCCACTAATCCGGTTGCTGTTGGGGATATAGTTACGTACAGACCAGCAGACGATGGAACCGGAATGATCACGGGTATTGGTAAGAGGAGAAATTATATTATCAGACGTGCGACAAACCTTTCAAGAGAATATCAGTTGATCGCCTCCAATATTGACCAGGTATTTCTAATGATCAGCCTTATTCGACCCGTTACACACCTGGCTTTTATTGATCGTTTTCTCGTTTCAGCAGAAGCTTTCCGAATCCCTGTCATATTGATCATTAACAAAGTTGATCTCTATTCTGAAAAGGAGATGAAAGAGATGAATAAGTTCATTGAAATATACAATGATATAGGATACCGGACACAGGAGATTTCCCTGATGACCAAATACAATCTTGAGATGCTGGAAGAATTGCTTGGTAACCAGACAACCGTGGTAACTGGAAACTCAGGGGTGGGTAAATCGACACTCCTCAATTACCTGAATCCCTGTCTTGATCTCAGAACCAAAGAAATTTCCGGACAGCATAATACCGGACAGCATACAACCACTTATGCTGAAATGTTCTTTCTGGCTTCTGGTGCAAGGATTATTGACACACCCGGGATTAAAGGATTTGGTATGGTTGATATTGAAAAAGAGGAACTTTTCCATTTTTTCCCGGAGATATTCAGACACAGTCAACATTGTAAATTTCACAATTGTTTACACATCAATGAACCTGGATGTGCAGTCATTGATGCAGTATCTGAAAAGAAAATTAGCAAATCCCGATACCTTAATTATCTGGATCTTTTAGATGATGTGGGAGACAAATACCGGAAATAGAACATTTTCTTTCTGATAAATATGTATTTTTAAGGATTATAATTTATTTAGATTCTACCCACACGCTTAAGTGGTTGGAAATTAAATAATCTGACGATATTGCATTCATTGATATGAGGAAGGTAAATCTTTTTGCGTCTATATGTTTGGTTTTTTTAATCTTGCTGAATGTCTTCTCATTTGTCAATATTAATGAAAGATTCATTTCATTTCTAAATTCATCTCTTGAACAGCAGACCAGACTATGTGGGGAGTATATGGAGAAACAGCTACATGGGTTTCAAAATGACATGAACAAGCTACTTTACGAGTACAATTTTTCCAGAATATTTAAAGACCCAGAGGAACTCGAAATGAGCAAGCAAAGCCTGCAGGTATTTTATTCGAAATACAGGGATCTGGTAACCAATGTTTTCATTTTTGATAATAATAAAAATTATTTTGGACTCTATATTAATGACGATGACCATTTCGTTATAGACACCTTTTCCAGGCAGCGACAGCAGAACCTCATACCACGCGATAAGGTTGAAGAGAAAGAGGGGAAATACCTGTATCATTATCCCTATTTTGAAAATGATCAGGTAAATGGTAATGTTATTGTCGAGGCAGACTTTCAAAAATTTGCTAATAAGATTTTCTCATTTTATCCCATTGGAAAGACTATATCATGGCAATGGGTCGTTGATTCCAAGGGAAATATACGCACCGATGATTTTAGTGATAATATGAAGCTGGGTTCTGTAATGCAGATCGCCGATAGCATTGATATGTTTTCTGCCGGAATAATCAAACATTATGCAGAAGACCCGGATGGCCATAAACAAAAGGTTCACTCTGCCTATTATCCATTGAGCATATTTAACCAGAATCTGGGCATCGTCTTCACAACCAGCCAGACAGAATTCAACAAATTTTTTATTAACCAGAACAAGCTGGTTTCTCTCTTCACACTGGCTATAACACTGGCACTTATCCTTTATCTGCTTTTCGTGAACAGACGTACAATGAAAATGCAGGAAAAACTGAAAATGTCGGAGGCAGTATTCAGACAGGTAGTTGATAAACTTCCTGCCGGAATAATGATTCTTGATTCAAGAAATATAATACGCACGATTAACAGCGCTGCACAACGAATGCTGTTTTTAAGCGACGGCGAAGACCTGATCGGAAAGGACTTTTCTAAGCAATTCGCGTTTTCAAATAGATTTCTTTTAAAAGATGATATCGATGCTCCTGATTCATCAGATTATCTCTATTACGAAAATGAGGGTATTGAAACAGTTATTTTCCGGATGGAAGAGAGAAAAAAAATCGAAGGAGAGGAGCTTATCCTGATCGCGCTTATTGACGTGTCTACATTGGAAAGATCGCGAAAGCAGGAGGTAGCTGCCAATCGGGCAAAATCGGAGTTTCTTGCTTCAATGAGTCATGAGATCAGAACTCCGATGAATGGTATTTTGGGTATGCTTTCCAGTATGATGGAGAGTAATTTCTCTGGCGAAGACATGAAGGAAAAGGTGAAGATTATAAAGAAGTCGTCAGACCTTTTGATGACCATCATCAATGATATTCTTGATTTTTCCAAAATAGAGGCCGGAAAAATGATGCTTGAGGAGATTCCTTTTAGATTAAGGGATGAGGTTTTTTTTGTAACTGAACTTTTCACCTCACTCGCTCAAGAGAAGGGGCTGAAGATTGATTCATCAATTAATACAGCAGTTCCGGATAAGCTGATCGGAGACCCTTTCCGTTTAAGACAGGTTATGTCGAATCTTTTGAGCAATGCTATCAAATTTACGGAAAAGGGAAAAATCGAGGTAGGCGTAGATGTGATGGAGAATCATATGGGCCGCATACAACTCCTTTTTTGGGTGGAAGATACAGGTATTGGTATTCCTGAGAATAGAATCAATTCAATATTTGGCTCTTACAACCAATCGCAGGGATCAATCAGTAGAAAATTCGGTGGCACAGGCCTGGGTACAGCCATTTCTAAACAGCTTGTTGAGCTTATGAATGGTGAAATTTGGGTCGAGAGTCCTTCAAGAAAGCATAGCACAAAGGAAGCACCCGGTTCAAAATTCAGCTTTACAATTGAGGTGTATTCCAATGAAAAGCTGCCGAAGAGTTATAATTTCAATGGCATTCAACAGCTGCATCAGATAACAGTTCTGTTTCTTACCAAAGAATCAGAACCCGACAAGAACAGCATCAACAAGTTGTTTCATCAGTTCGGGGTAAATATTGTTACAAAGATTTATCAGGAAATTACCATCGATGCAGTTATTCATCACCTGGATTCAAAAACAGATCTTTATCAAATGGTTGTAATTGGTGACCAAAACAGCTCTGAAGGCTTCATCCTTGCCGGCAAATTGAAGGAGGAGGGGCTGACAGACAGATTGCCTTTTATCATGGTCTGTAACAATGATCAACCAGGTAATTTTAAAGCATCAAAGAAACTGGGCATTGATTATTACCTGATTGAACCGGTTGAAAACAAGGAATTATATGATATCATAAAGGATATTTTTTCTGGACTAAGAGATCATAAAAGCCTTGCATCAACCTTGAACACTTTACCTTCCCGGCTTTCAATTTTATTGGTGGAGGACAATATGATTAACCAGAAAGTTGCTCAATCCATTTTTAAGAGCATTGGATATGAGATTGATTTGGCCTCAAATGGCGCAGAAGCAATTGAAAAAGTAGGGAAGAATGAATATGACATTATTTTTATGGATCTGTTTATGCCGGAGATGGACGGGTTTGAAGCGACTGAGCAGTTAAGAAAATTAGGAATAAAAGCACCCATTATTGCCATGTCGGCCGATAGCAAAGATGAGCGAAAAGCACAATCAGTTCTTGCAGGAATGGATGAATATCTTCCCAAGCCGGCAAAGGTTGAAACGGTTAAGCAATTGCTGATTAAGCTTTTTTCCACATCGTCAAAGTAACAAGTATTAGAAATTAATAATAAATATTTTTTTTGTGCTTGATAAGAACGGACTCGCGAGCGCAACGTAACTAAAGCGCTAAACGCATACAGCAGCCATTGACGTTTTCCTGCAAGCACAGGTTATGGTTAGAAGAGAGAACATAGAATTAATGGCCCCTGTAGGGTCCTACGAGTCTTTAATGGCAGCAATTCAGGGAGGTGCAGATTCAATCTATTTTGGCATCGAACAACTGAACATGAGGGCCCGATCGTCCTTCAATTTTACTGCAGAAGACCTGCCGGAGGTTGTGAAAATCGCCAAAGAAAATGGGGTAAAGTCTTATCTGACAATTAATACGGTTATATATGATCATGAGCTTGAGCAAATGCGAAGAATCATTGAACTTGCAAAAACAAACAACATATCGGCCATTATTGTATCAGATCAGGCAGCCCTTGGCTATGCACTTAAATCAGGAGTTGAAGTGCACCTTTCAACCCAATTAAATATCAGTAACAAAGAATCCCTAAAATTTTATGCAGGGTATGCTGATGTAGTGGTCCTTGCCAGGGAGCTGAACCTTGATCAGGTGGCAAATATCGCTGAAGCGATTGAAACAGAAAATATTTGTGGCCCTTCAGGTGAACGAATCAGAATAGAGATGTTTATCCATGGGGCATTATGCATGGCTGTTAGCGGAAAGTGTTATTTGAGTCTTCACCAATATGACCACTCCGCCAACAGGGGCGATTGTTTTCAGGTGTGTCGGGGTTCATTCCTTGTAAAGGACAAGGAGAGAGATATTGAACTTGAGGTAGCTAATGAGAATATAATGTCACCTAAGGACCTTTCTACGATTCATTTTTTAAATAAGATAATTGATGCTGGTGTACGTGTATTTAAAATTGAAGGTCGTGCCAGGTCTCCCGAATACGTTAAAACGGTTGTTTTATGTTACAAGGAGGCATTAGATGCTTATTTTACAGGTAATTATACGCTTGAGAGAATCGATCAATGGAAAAAACGCCTGAGCAGGGTGTTCAATCGCGGATTTTGGGATGGGTATTATCTTGGTCAGCCGTTGGGAGAATGGAGTGATGTTTACGGATCAGCAGCTACGACCCGAAAATTGTATCTGGGTAAGGTTACCAATTATTTTGACAGGATCGGAGTAGCAGAAATTGCCATTGAAACCGGGGAGATTCAATTGGAGGATGAGATTCTTATTATCGGGCCAACAACAGGAGTGATCGAGACCAGTATTGAAGAGCTGCGTGTTGATGAAAAAAGTATTGAAATAGCAGTAAAAGGAGAACTTTGCTCTATTCCGGTTCCTCTATTGGTACGCAGATCCGATAAGGTTTATAAAATTTCATACAGGTAGAAATTTTATCCGGAAGACAAAAAAAAGGGAAGAACATTACCAGATCTTATTGCCTGTTCAAAACAATTCTAAAAACAGTTTTTTGTTCCGGATCAGATGATAGAACAAAAATTTTACCATCATGGTATGTTTCGATGATTCTCTTACTGAGCGAAAGCCCAAGGCCCCATCCTCTTTTCTTTGTTGTATAGCCGGGTTTGAAAACGGTTTTGAATTTGGACTTTGGTAAGCCTTTTCCGGTATCTTCAACATCAATTGTAACAGTTTGTTCTCCTTCTGTGCATCTGATTGTGAGCTTACCTGAACCTTCCATGGCGTCAATAGCATTTTTACTCAGGTTTTCAAGTACCCAATCGAATAGCGTTTCATTTATAGGTACGGCTAAGGGACCTGCAGGAAGAATGGTTTCAAATTCAATAGATTTACTTATTCTCGCCTTGATATAGGAGAGGCTGTTAGAAATAATCTGAACGATGTCTTTTTCATGAAGGGCCGGTTTTGAACCTATTTTTGAGAATCTGTCTGCGATCTTTACTAGTCGCTGAGAATCTTTTTCCAGTTCGCTGGTTGTTGCTGGGTCGGCCCCTGTTTGTTTAAGGATTTCAACCCAACCAGACAAGGATGAGATAGGTGTTCCCAACTGGTGAGCTGTCTCTTTGGATAATCCCGTCCAAACCTTGTTCTGCTCAGCTTTTCTTGATATACTGAAAGCAATATATGAGACACCAATAAACAATATAATTACACCCAATTGAAAATAGGGAAAGGCAGCAAGTTTCCTCAATAGATTGGAATTTCTGTAATAGAGGTACTGGTAGTTGTTATTGCCAAGATCAATAACAATACTGTCGTTTTCGCTTTTCATTTTTTCAAGTGATTTCATAAGGTATCTTGGCTGATTAACCCGTGTTGAATCGAGATTTCGTTGTGCCATGATCCTTCCCTCATCGTCTACCAGTATAACCGGGATCTGGGTGTTGCCTTCGATCACTTCGAGCGGAAATAGAATGTCATTTACCGCGAGATTAGGGTTTGCCAGAATCCTGGTGGCCTCTGCCCACAGCTCAATTTTTTTACGTTCGTCTTCAGCAATGCTCCTAACAAGCCTGTTGGTGTAATATAATGAGCCTGCGCCGATCACAACAGCTGAAAATAGCAGAAGAAATTTCCACCGTTGTTTCTTTTCGTATATATTCACAACAAATTCATTTAAAAATCACTATCATCTATAACGAAATCAATTTTAGGTTTCTTGTCTGTCCGGTTTTTCTTTTTCCACCACTTAGTTCTATCGTTTGTTTTACGATCTGTTGAGTCCACAGTCCCTTCATCAGAAAAATCAAATTCCATTATTGGTTTTTCAGCACTTTCTTTTTTAAGCTGAACATCTTCATCAGATAAACCAAATTCCCTGTTCAGCACCCTCTTCAATTCGGATTTCTCATTCTGTAGATCCTGTCTGATTTTTTTCATGGCCTGTGCCTCATCAAATTCTATTGACATTCCGTCTCCTGTATCATATAATATAAGGAAAATGGTTCGTTTGTCACTTTTATCAAGAGCGATGTTGAACTCTGAGTCTGACATACTTTTTGCTCTATTGAATAATAAATCAGACAGTTTTACAGCCAGGTGGTATTCATACATTTTATTAAAACCATGTTTACCTGATCCTTGTATATTCAGAGCCGTTGATCTGATATCCATTTGCGGAATAGTGATTGTATTGTTGTTAATCATGATAGTGTTGCGAAGGTTCGAAAATTGAATGTGATCCATTTCGTCAATTTTTAGAAATCTGGATAATTCAATTACAGGCTGGAAATTGATTAATTCACCATTCTCAATAATGAAGCTATTTTCAGACACGATTTCAGATGTAATAAATGAAAAATCACTTCGGATGGCAGAAATGAATTCAGACTCTCCTGATAAACTCCCTGCAAGGTTTTCATGGGTTATAAACTCCTGTCCAAAGTTATTGAAAGACTTGAATACATCACCTATTTCTACAACCCTGAAACTTGAGTTCATTGTTATCTGGTGAATGGGTTTGTGCAGATCAAACAAGGCAAGCCTTGCGTTGACGACCCCATTCATGGTTTCAAGATATACAGTATCAATATATAGGCCGGGATATTTGTATATCAAGTTACCCGAAACCTGTTCGGTTTGGAAATCTCCCCTGGTAATTTTATCAAAACTGAAGTTCAGGTTTGACCGGATATGTTTAGGGTATGTTACTTTTTTGTCATTTCCTTCCTCTTTTTTCAGGTTCAGGAGTAGACGGTCCACATTCAGGTCGCTGCTGTAGACCGAGCCTTCAAGATTAAGAAAAGACCTGCCTGATATTGTTTTCAGGGGATTATTGGTTGATATATCTATCAGGAAATCAGTCTCATTCATATATCCTCCTAGTTCAGTCTTCCATTTGTCTGGCTGGACATCAAGTCTGCCGTCTAATTTGCTGAAAACGATCTCTTGATTTTCAGTAATGAGATGAAGCCCGGTAAATACGACCTGTCCGACAGGGGTAATAGTTACCCTTCCTTTCTCTCCTGAAAAGCCGCTGATGGCTCCTTCGGCCGTGAGCCTCGGTTTGATCCTTCCCTCCTTGATTTCTATTGGATAAGCATTGATAAACGGTTGTAAATCAATCGCATTTATGTCTCCCGACAGGTCAAGTTTAAAGGAGGGTTTAGTAAAGTTTTGTAACTTCATGGATCCGGAAATATCAGAGTTTCTAAACGAAGCATTTATTGAATGAAGCTGAAAAACGGATGAGGTAACACTTCTCAGCGGACCGTTGGAGTAACTTCCATTCAGCGATATCGAGCTTAATTTTAAACCATTTTGCAGTTCAAGTGATGCGTTTTGCGTAGAAAATGTGGCGTTTATATGTGGCGATATCGTTGGTGAGAGCATTCCTGAGACTTCAATTGAAAGATCTATTTTACCTTTTCCGCTTATACCTTTCGTATTTATCTTCCTGCCGGTCAAAATCCTGGTAATCCATTCCAGGTCAATTTTTCTACCCGTGAATTCCAGGTCAAGGTCTGCACCGTTTTCTTCGTCAACCAAAAATGCTCCGGTAACTCCTGCAGCAAATTCTCCAAGGATTAGTTCTCCTTTTGAAATGGAGTAAAGATTCTTTTCAACCTGAAGGGCAATTTCCGATTTGATTTTCTGGTTGTGAAGAAAAGTTACACCGTGGTTGATGAAATCGTAAATGTATGCATCTCCTCCCCCTTTTAATCTATAATTCTGGTTGAAAAAGTTTCCCTCCAGGAATATGTCACGGATCGATCCTCTGGCTTGGACATCTTTGGTCAGATTGATGTATTGAAAATCAATATTTTTTAAGGAGACTCCTTTCATTTCAACGAACCTGGAACTTCCCTTGTCTTTTTTCTTCTTCTCCACCAGAAAGTTTCCAATTCCCGAGTTATCAATGAATACCCTGACCATCCCTTCTCTCACCTCAAGGCCCTGAATAGAGAATTTCCCTTGTATCAAATCCGGAAGGTTAAATGTCAGATAGACACGTGTTGCAGTGATCAGGGTATCCGGAGACATATTCAAAAATTCATCTCTGTTGAAAGCATGGCCCGACCAGATGACAACATTTTTCAAGTAGAGGGAGGTGTTTGGAAAGTTTTTGAATATGCTGATCCCGATCTCTTCCACGGTCACTTTTGTATCCAGCTGCTCATTTAAAAGCTCCATAGCATGTTCTTGCAGGTCATCACCGTAAAACTTAGCGATGACAACACCAGCAATAAACGATAGCAGAAAGGATATGATCAGTAATGCTGCCAGGTATTCAAAGAATATTCGGATCTTTTTCACAATCTTATTCCGGTTGTGATGGATTAGTGCATGAAGGAATTAAACGGATCTTTTACAGTCATTTCATAAGGTTCCTCGCCATATTTAAATATCCTTGCGGGTTTGTTGCCGATCAGGCTCATCTCTTCACCTTCAATGCGTAAGATACAGCCTTCCCGTAGCCCTAAAACAGTCATATTACGGTTTACTTCAAGAAACTCTTTAATTCTCTCCTCCCTTGTTTCCCCGGCATGTCCGTCAGGATTTGCATCCAGGTAGTGGGGGTTAATCTGAAAATTTACAAAATGAAAAGCATCGAAGCTTTTTGGTTCTACAACAGGCATATCATTCGTGGTCCTGATGGTCGGACAGGCAACATTCGAGCCTGCGCTCCATCCGATGTATGGTGTGCCACTCATCACTTTTTCTCTCACAGGACCTGTCAGTTGATGATCCTGGATCATTTTGATCAGGTTAAAAGTGTTTCCGCCTCCTATGATAATAGCTTCCGCCTCAAGAACAGCAGCTATGGGATCGTTGAATTCATGTATAGAACGTATATCATGTCCCACCTCATTAAACCGAGACTTCACTTTTTTTGCATAATCATCGAAGGATATTGACACACCAGCATATGGAATAAACAATCCCGAAATTTTTTTGTCTCCCAGAAATCTCTTTATCTCCATTTTTGGATAATCCAGGTAATCCTCACCCGCATTTGTAGAGTTACTGATCAATAAGAGTCTCATTTGCATCTGTTTAATATTTGGTGTAAAAATACAATAATAAGAAACAGTAACTCATAAAGTTTTCAAGAAGTTGGATAGAAAAATGCTGAACGCTTGGTTGGCTCCAGGTTGGATAATCCTGGGGAATTCAACGCATAAAATAGCCGGACCAAGATTGGCCCGGCTATTTTATGCGATTATTTTTATCAGAAGGAGATTAGATTTAATCCTACACTGAAGGGATATAACTCCGGTTCAGCTGTTTCGCCAAAAAGAGGGGAAAAGTAGTAGTTTGCAAAGAGATTGATTGCCCTGTAGCCAATTCTTACGGTGGCCCCATACCGGAAAGGGGAAAGACTGAAATCGTCTTTTCTAACCTCTTTTTGTCTGCCTCCGTCCTGGTATTTAATTTTCGTTTTTGATGCGAGTTTAACTCCCCCGGTGATACCTCCGGAAACGTGGATTCTTTTATTACCAGCCGGAATCTGGAATTCGAGCAGCAGGGGTACGGTCAGATAGGTCATGGAGAGTTTTGATTTGATAATACCGTTATAAGGTTCAGGACGGCTGATGATGTTTCCGCCAATCTCTTTTTCGATTGAATTGTTTCCGTCAAAAATATAGTTAGACCATTCAAATCCCATTCCGGTTACCAGGCCGGCATAGGAGGTGCCCAAACCAATTCCATATTCCAAAAAGTTCAGGTTATAATTCCATGATTTTGCGGTGTTTAAATCCATGAAATCTCCTGTATGTAATGAATAGCCAGGATCAAGAAAATTATTAAGTCCTATCTCGAATCCGGCATAATGTGGTTTGAATTTTTTCTTTTTCTTATTTTTCTCGGTCGGTTCATCATTCATCTTCTTTTTCCCATTCATCTCTATTACATTAATGGAATATCCATCATTGCCTTCAACAATACTTAACCCTTTACTGCCCAACTGTAGTTTTGTTGTGTCTCCGTTGTCTTCGATAATGAAGATTTCATTTTTTCCTACAGTGACCCTGGTTTTGTCTGGTGTGTCAAAAGACATATCCGGTCTGTTGGGAGTTTTGTGTGCTTCAGAAAAATTCTCCGGATTTCGGGCCGGGATTGTATCGTTTTGTGCAAAAAGAGGAGCCAGTAATCCAAGCGCCAAAACAAATGCTGTGATCTTTTTCATCGTATGTGTTTTTATGTTTAAATATCAATGCTTTATTTGTATGATTGAATGAGGTTGCAAAATAATAGTAACCTAATAAATGCGCATCCATTCAATCTATACTAATGGTAAGACGACAAGCCAGTATAAAAAGTTACAGCATACAAAGAGGTAAACGGAGAATTGAGTGTGTTGAGCTGATAAACGCGATTATTATTATTCGAAGAATTCCTTTAGCGAAGCAAAATATGACTTATCCCAGCCCTGGTTGATATCTTCGAAAGCTTCATCCGGAATATTGGTGTGAAGAAGTTCGATGTTTGTAAAATATTTTTCGGGAGATAGTGTTATCGTTACCACGGAGGGCTCCTTCTGATCGCCAAAATACCATTCCTGAACAATTTTTGTATCGGGTTCAAACTGCAGGTTTCTACCAGTAATATCTCCATTGTACAGGGAAAATTCATCCCCGGCATTTATACTCATGACAGCCTTTTCACCGGTCCACAACTCTATAGAGAAGGGGTTTGTTAGTGCGGCATATACTTCAGGAGGTGTTGCCTTGATTTTGTAATGCTTTTTCAGATTTTTCATGATGTCATTGATTCATTAAATGAGGCATTTGTTCTTATTCAACATCGCGGTTGAGTTCAGCTATTTCAATATGGACAATGCGATATCCTTTGAAAACTTCAATGACGGAAAAGACAACGCCATTGATGATGCCCAGCAATCCTCCAAAGAAAAAGCTGATTGCCACCCAGAAATAGCTGTTCACCTCAAAATTGGATCGGATTCCTATAAGCACACAGGAAACGGAAAAGAACAAAAGTGCTGCTGAATAGCTTACAATCGTTATCCGTACCATAGAAATTCGGCGAATCAGGTGACTGATCTGAAGTTCGATCTTGTCTAATTTATTGAAGCCCTCCTTGGTGGATGAAAACTTCCCTGAGATGGTGGCCCGATCTTCCATGAGTAGCCTGATCCGGTCAACTACAAGGGAGTATCTGCTGTTGGTTGAATACAGGAGAATGGCAGATGCGACAATCATAATGCCGGGAACAAGCATTGAGTTGATGAGTTCAGCTGAATTTGGGCTCATGACACTGAAATTTCGTTTATCTGCAAATTTTATCATTTCCGATGGATTTGTCCTCATTACTTCATGAAAAAGTTACAAATAAAAGAGGGAAGGTATGAATGAAAAAAGAGGCGTCTCTATTTTGCTGAGAAGATTTTATGTTCGTTTTTCAAGTATGTAGTAGGTGTGGTCGTATGGGTTTTCCCAGTCGGCATTTTTTTCGATTTTCGATACAATGCGGTAGTTATTGGGATCGATTTTCGGATAATATGCATCTCCTTCAACTTCTGTATCAATGATTGTAATGTAAATCCTGTCGACCAGGTCCAGCGTCTGGCGATATATTTCGCCGCCTCCTACGATAAAAGCCTCTTCCGGGTTGTGTCCTTTTGCGATTTGAATCGCATGTTCTATGCTATCAGTTACAATCGCATCATCGGGCCTGAAATTATCGTTTCTTGTAATGACAATATTGGTCCGACCCTTTAGTGCACCGTGGTTGGCTTCATGGTTTTTTCGGCCCATTATGACAATATGTCCCGCTGTAACCCTGTGGAAGTATTGCATATCCTCCGGCATTTTCCAGGGCAACTTGTTGTTTTTTCCAATCGCGAAATTTTTTGAAACAGCTACTATGTGGGAAAGAATCATTTTTTTGTTTGCAAGATAACCAGAAAGACATATATGTGAAATAAAAAACAAATAATTGATTCACTAAATTTAATCTAGACAGTCTTGTAAATGATTATAATATAAATAACAACGCCCTTATTTTAATTTAGAATTAATATTAATTTCTAATATGTGTTGCGAAAGTCACTTTACTGTTACAGAAATAACAATAAAGAAATTATATTCGCCAATGAATATTGTGATTTGATTCACAATTAAAGAGGAGCATCAAAAACGATTATCTTTTAAATAAAAACGATTATGACATTACTCACTGAATCGCTAAAGGAAAAGGTCGAAAGACATGGTAAAACCAGGTCAGCCCTGCTACCGGTCCTGCAGGATATTATTGCCGAGAAAAATTATCTGTCGGATACGGATCTGGTTGAGGTTGCAAAGGAGATGAATATTTCTGCAGCTGATGTTTTTGGTACGGCGACATTTTACTCTTTTCTTGATACAAAGCCAAGGGGAAAGTTTGTTATTCGTGTTTGTAAAACAATTTCATGCAGCATGAAGGGAAAGCATGAAGTTTTGTCAACTATTGAAGAGACACTGAAGATTAAGCTTGGCGAAACTACGGCCGACAGAAAGTTCACTCTTCTTGAAACAAATTGTATTGGCTGGTGCCATAAGGCTCCTGCTATGCTGATTAATGATGAACCCTATACAGAACTTACTTCTCAAAAAGTTACAGAAGTTCTTCAGGATTACATTAAACATAAATGAAACTGAAAAGCAACAGACAAGTTGTCGAAGAAGCTTTCATAAATAGTATTAAAAGGCGTTTTAGTCAGAAAAAAACAGGAAACAATGAAAAACTTACCTGCACAAAGAGTCGATCTTATTTTTGAGAAGGTAGCCACCCGGGAGATACTCGATAAGGTGCTTGATATGAAGCCGGAGGACATCACTCAAACAGTTATAGATTCCGGATTGAAAGGACGCGGGGGCGCCGGTTTCCCAACCGGAATGAAATGGCAGTTTGCTGCAAGGGAGAAGGGATCTGAAAAATATATCGTATGTAATGCTGATGAAGGTGAACCTGGCACATTCAAAGACCGTCAGATTCTGGATGAGGTACCCGAAAAGGTGTTTTGTGGTATGGCAATTGCATCCAAAGCTATCGGCGCGAAGACCGGATATGTATATTTGAGGGGAGAGTATAAATTTCTTGTTCCTAAACTTGAGGAGAAGCTGGCAGAATTTCATCAAATGATGAAAGAGATGGGGCACAAATTCGAAATCATTCTGCGCCTGGGTAGCGGAGCTTATATTTGTGGTGAAGAGAGCGCCCTATTTGAGTCGATAGAAGGAAAAAGGGGAGAGCCGAGAAACAAGCCTCCATATCCTACAAAATCGGGCCTGTTTAATATGCCGACCTCCATCAATAACGTTGAAACATTGGTTTACACGGTAATGATCCAGAAATACGGCGCAGCACATTTTAGGGATTTGGGAACCAAGGATTCTCGGGGATCAAAAGTGTTTTCTGTGTCGGGCGATACGCCCAAGGCCGGGATTTATGAGTTGGAACTCGGGATGACCGTGCAGGAATTTGTGGACCTTTTTGGTGACGGAGATACAAAGACGGTGCAGGTAGGTGGTGCAGCTGGATTTTGTGTTCCAAGAAAGAAATTTGAAGAGACCATCATCGGTTTTGAAGGGGTTCCTACAGGAGGTTCAATGAAGTTGTTCAACAGTTCAAGATCCATGTACAATGTCCTTCACAACTACCTGGATTTCTTTACCGAAGAATCTTGCGGTCAGTGTACACCGTGCCGTGTTGGTTGTCAGCAGCTTTTAAAAGGAGTTGAAGCAGTTAAGAGAGGTGAGAAGAGTTCAAAATACCTTGAGGAACTGGTTAAGCTGGCTGTCACCATGAAACTAGCTTCCAAATGTGGGCTTGGTCAATCGGTAGGTAACGCCTTCAGCTCCATTGTAGAGAATTTCAAAGAAGAGATCATCTATTAATTGAAAACAGAAAAAACACCAGCTATGGTAAAATTATCAATAAACGGTTTATTAGTTGAAGTTCCGGAGGGAACCACAATTCTTGATGCAGCAAAAAAACTGAACTTTAAGATTCCTGTACTTTGTCATCACGACGACCTGTGCGTTGCCGGGAATTGCAGGGTATGTGTGGTTGAACAACTAGGAGGGAAGGCACTGTTGGCATCTTGTGCTACTCCGGTTGCTGACGGAATGCAGATCCTGACAAATTCCCTGAAGGTCCGCACAGCCAGGAAGCATGTAATTGAACTGCTGCTTTCAGAGCACAATGCTGATTGTACAAAGTGCTATAAAAATGGTAAATGCGAGCTGCAGAATTTGGCAAACGAATTCAGTGTCGGAGATCACATTTTGCTGGATTTGATTCACCATAAGGAGTATACGATCGACAGATATTCACCAGCCATCCAAAAGGACGACAGCAAGTGCATCCGTTGTCAGCGATGTGTCCGCACCTGCCAGGAATTGCAAGGGGTAAACGCTTTGTCTGTTGCCTATAAGGGTGATAAACAGAAGATAAGTACATTTTTTGACCACTCTATGGCTGAAGTTATTTGCACCAATTGTGGACAATGTATTAACCGTTGTCCTACCGGCGCATTGGTAGAACGGACCTACCTGGATGAAGTATGGGATGCTATCCTTGATCCTGAAACCCACGTAGTTTGTCAGACAGCTCCTGCAGTAAGGGTTGGTTTGGGTGAGGACCTTGGGCTGGAATCGGGTGAACGAGTAACTGGTAAAATGGTTGCTGCCTTAAAAAGACTTGGTTTTGATTCAGTGCTAGACACCGATTTTACTGCCGATTTGACTATTTTGGAGGAGGGAACAGAATTGCTTACCCGGTTGAAAAAGGCGCTGGTTGACAAGGATACAAGCACAGCATTACCGATGACAACTTCCTGTTCACCAGGTTGGATTAAGTTTAT
Organism: uncultured Bacteroidaceae bacterium; assembly: GCA_964432125.1. Taxonomy (GTDB): domain Bacteria; phylum Bacteroidota; class Bacteroidia; order Bacteroidales; genus M55B112. The sequence goes on from CAYSMO010000001.1 coordinate 25,647, forward strand.
AGAACACACTTTTCCGGAGTATTTGCCCAATGTATCTACCTGTAAGTCACCCCAGCAGATGTTCGGGGCTCTGGCAAAAACCTATTATGCCCAGGCCCGTGAACTTGATCCTAAAAAAATCGTTACAGTATCAATCATGCCTTGCACCGCTAAAAAGTATGAAGCAGATAGACCTGAGATGAGATCAAGTGGATATAAAGACGTTGACTTTGTTATTACTACCAGGGAGCTGGCCAGGATGATCAGACAGGCCGGGATCGATTTTGAACTCCTGAAGGAGGATAAATATGATAAATTAATGGGGAGCTCCTCAGGCGCAGCGGTTATTTTTGGTGCAACTGGAGGAGTGATGGAGGCTGCTTTGAGAACTGCTTATGAGATTATTACGGGTCGCGAAGTACCATTTGAGAATTTAAATATCACCCCGGTACGCGGATTTGAAGGAATTCGTCAGGCTACAGTGAAGCTTGAAGGTTGTGTGGATGACTGGAAATTTCTGGAAGGGGTAGAACTGAAATGTGCTGTTGCCCATGGATTGTCAAATGCACGTAAATTAATGCAGGCTGTTAAGGATGGTGAGCTTGACGTTCACTTTATCGAAGTAATGGCTTGTCCGGGCGGATGCCTGGGTGGAGGTGGACAGCCCATTCCAACCAATCAGGAGATCAGGGAGAAGCGTGCTGCCGCCATCTATGCCGAGGATATGTCACTGGCCATCCGCAAGTCGCACGAAAATCCGGAGGTCCTCCAACTCTATAAGGAATTTCTCGGAGAACCACTGGGACATAAATCTCACGAATTGCTTCACACCCACTATAAGGAGCGCGAACGCTATTAATAGACAGGGAAATAACTAGTCAAATAATTCCTGAACTTCAGGTTGCATGAGTACCCAAATGGAATAGACCCCTTTTGCAGTGCCAATAGGGATGTTCAGGCAATTGATGGCTGAGATGATAATAACAATTATTCTTGACCATTGCTTGTAGCTATAGAGTGATGCCCCTGCCAGCAAATCGAAGAGCCCAAAAAAGGCAATGATGCCGGCAAGCAGGTATCCGATTGAGCCTACTATTTCTCTTGCCAGGGTTTCATCCTCCGGGATATAGTGCCCTGCAATTTGTACCAGAAACATTAATATGATTGCACCTGCTATGGTGAGTGCTCCAAAAACAATGTGGAGAACTGCAACCAGGTTCACATGATTTTTTGCTTTGATCGTATCCATAATATATTTATTTAGTGATGAATAATCTAACGAGCAATTTCATGTTTTTATCTATTGGGTCCAAATCACAGGACAAATGATCGGCAAAAATTCGGTGGATTAGCCAGCTATAAGGTTTAATTGCATGCCACTTTAATATAATTCTAGAAATTCATAGGAATTGCCCACATGGTTGAGATACCTCTTGAAATCACCAAAAGGGATGACTACTGAAGCGGTATTTATATTGGGATGAAAGCTGATCTTGTCGGCGTTTAACAGGTTTTTGTCAAGGAAAACATGCACGTGGTTTTCGAGATCATTGATCAACGCGAAAGGACTCACCGATCCACCATTTACGCCCAGGTATTTATCCATGCGTTTTTGGGATGCAAAGGAGATCTTTCCCTGTTTGAGACGCTGCTCAAGATCATGTATATCAAGTGCGTGATTGGATTCCAGTATGACAAGATAATGTCGGTTTCCCTTGTGGTTCCTGAAAAAAAGATTCTTGCAATGTGTTGCGTCAATGTCATTCCAAACCTCCATGGCAATTTCAATGGTCGGCAAAGGTTTGTGTTCAAATATTTCATATTTCACTCCCAATTGTTTAAGTAGGTGCAATACCTTCTCTATTTGCTCCATTTCAATTGAATTTTTAATGTTATTCCTTACAGCACGATTGCTGCGTTGCAGCTCTTTTTTTCAACTCTATAAATGCATTCATAATAGCCTGCGCACTCCTCGTTAAGGACGAGACTGGTACCCAATAAATGTGGGATATGCTTCCGAATTTAATGCTCCAGCCACTGTACTTTTTAGATAAGCGCTATTTAGGTTATAAATATAGAGTCCTTTTTTCAGCTTTAGAAATTTTTTCAATGCACCCTATACATAGTTAGAATGAAAATTGTAATAATTTGTAATTATCCATTAACTTTGAAATATCATCAATACATTTTATCCTATGGAAGTAGTGGACAGCAACCCCAGAAAACTTATTCCCTCAGCCGGCGAGGCCTACAGCGTCAGTTGGAATATAATGTGGAAATCATTTATTACTTTGTTGGTAGTTGCCATTCTATATGGTATTATTTCGGGGCCTACCGCCATGTTGCAATGGAAAACAGATGGTTTTGATGGGCGTATTATCCCTGTTATGCTATTCGGATTGGGTTTTGCATTGCTCATTACCGGACCTGTGGGATATAGTACAAAGTGGGTGTTTTTGAAGGCCGTAAGGGGGGAACCCGTTGATATAAGAGATATGTTTGTGGTTTTTCAACGCAATTACTGGAATGCCGTTGTAGCAAATGTATTGGTGGGACTCATCGTCGGAATAGGTTTTTTTATGCTGATTATTCCGGGGATAATTTTTGCCTGCAGACTTGCTTTTGTTCCCTACCTGATTATTGACAGAGAGATGGATATAAGCTCAGCAATTGATCAGAGCTGGAAGATGACTAAAGGGTATGGCTGGCAGATTTTTTTTATGGGGATTATGGCCATAGTTATTGTAATTTTAGGATTCCTTGCCCTGTTTGTCGGGGTGATCATATCAGTTACGTGGATCATGACCGCCTTTGCTGCCTTTTACCAGGCTGTAATTGAACAAGAGGGCTATTTTAAGCAATAACCTCTTTCTCATCTTAAGACAAGATTTATAAACAAATACCTGCCATTATACAAATTATCGGTGGCAATGTAGCGTGGGACATACTGGATTCGAACCAGTGACTTCTACCCTGTCAAGGTAGCGCTCTAAACCAACTGAGCTAATGCCCCATTAAAGAAGGCGTTCAGAATACAAATATATATGCGGCTGGTACAGAAACAACGGACTATTAGCATAAAACCAGCCAACTGAAGTGCAAAAGTAGAAAATGTTTTGGAATTATTGGTTATCCATGTTCCGAATCATCTGATTAAACTCAGCCATGATGATTCTCAATACCGGATCCTGAACATCATAAGTGATCGAATCGAGCTGCTTAATGGGAAGCACCTTGGGGGAGGTTCCCGATATAAAGCAGCTTTTCATATACCCTGCCTCTGATTGGGATACCGCTTTTTCAACAACCCTGAAACTGTGGGCGTAGCATAGTTGGATAACATATTTTCTCGTGATCCCGGGAAGTATTATCTTTTCAGGAGCTGTATAAATGTGACAATTCTTGTCAATAAAAAAGAGGTTGGAACGACTGCCTTCCGTGAGCTCTCCCCGCGCATTTAACAATATGGCTTCATAGATTTTATTTTGTTGTATATAATTACTGACATTGTGACGGAATTTTTCGTTCCATCTTTTGACTGTTGGCTCCGGCCTCTCAAATGAATAGGTCTTTGTGCACACTCCTTTTCTGTAGTCCTCATCGGACGGATAAAAATGCGGCACAAAAAAGCAGGCAATATGGGTTACATCTCCTTTTTCATACACCAGAAGCCTTATGTTTCCATTGCTTCTTGAAGTATTAGAGATAAGCATTTTCAGATGACTGATAAGGGTTGCATTTTCAGGACATTTTTCACCCGCTTTGGCACAGGAATTTTTTAGCCTTTCAAGGTGATCGTCGATAAAGAGAAGCTGCCCGTTCATGAGTCTGATAACTTCGTAGATGACACCAACCGGTACACCAGTATTAAAATCATTTACTGCTGAAACCACTCCATTAAGGATTACCAGATTGTCTGGTTTGTTTCTCATAGATCAGTCTGCTATTATACATCGAACAGGTTTTTATACCGCTCTCTTCTCTTCTCTTCTCTTCTACTGGTATTAGATTCCTATTAATGATATACGTTTAGACAAAGATACTGTAAACGATCAGACAGAGAAACCTGAATGGAATAAAAAACATAAGGGCAACAGTGTTTATGTTGATTTGCTGAATCATATTTCTCGAATCGACTGTAATGACTACCAGATGTTTTTTTGTCTGCATTGCAACGATTAAAGCAAATATGAACTCAATATAACAGGTAAGGGTTTTTCTTATACAACCTTTAGTCCTGTTTAAAAAAAAATGTGTTACTTTTACGATCTGCGGTATAAAACAGGCAGCCTGAGGTTGTTATTTGTAGCACCCAAGTTTTGGAATATGAGTAAACTGATTTTTTTCGTTGATGATGATAAGATGATAATCAACCTGTTGGAATATACCTTTCAAAGCCGGCAGAAATATGAGGTAATGTCTTTTGAATCCGGAGAGGATTGTATTCAGGCATTGGACAAAAAGCCGGATCTAATTGTGCTGGATCATCAGTTATCTGGAGCCGGGGAAAAAAAGATGGATGGGATTGAGACACTTGAAAAGATTAAAGACCTAAATAACGGGGTGCCGGTTATTGTATTAACAGGATATGGGACAAATGACTTATATCAGGCATTTATCGGAAAAGGAGCTGATCGCTTTCTTACCAAAGACGATTATTTTATTGACTCACTCATTGATACGATCGATGATGTACTTAATTAATGGCCACCCGGCGCTGTTGACAAATACGATTTAATTTCGAAATTGCAATCCTTCTTTCAACTTCCTGATAATCTTTTAAATTACAAACCCCGGTTTAGCACAGGAATATATTTTTTTATACCATAAGTTTTTTTAATTTTGCAACCCGAAATTCGACGTATCGTGAAGAAGAATAGTGAATATGTGGTTCGTTTTTCCGAACTGAAAGAAGATACTGAAACGTTTGAATTTTCTTTACTGGATACGTTCTTTAAAGATTTTCAAAGCAGCGAATGGGAAAACGGACGTATAAATGTAGAGGTATTTGTCATAAAACGACCGGACGGCTTTACCATTGATTTTGAAATGAAGGGGGAGTTAACGGTACTATGTGACAGGTGTCTGGATGCATTTGCCCGACCAGTACATTTCAGTCAGAGACTGTTTGTTAAATATGGACAGGAACCAAAGGAGATTGACGATAATGTTGTGGTCATCTCCCGCGAGGAGAACCAGATTGATTTGGGAGGGTATTTTTATGAATATTTGTTACTCTCAATGCCGGTTAAACGGATACATCCGAACCGTATGAATGGAGAAAGCGGATGTGACAGTAAAATGATTGAAAGGCTTGAACAACATTTAGTAAACAACAATATTGAAGATACAGATCCCCGTTGGGATGCATTAAAAAGATTAATAGATAAAAATTAGAAGGCATGGCACATCCGAAAAGAAAAATATCGAAACAAAGAAGGGATAAGAGGAGAACACATTATAAGGCTGAAGCTCCCACCCTCTCAACATGCTCAACAACTGGTACTGTGCATCAGCGTCATCGTGCCTATTTTGTTGATGGCAACCTTTATTATAAAGGTAAACTGGTGATCGATAACGAAGCAGAACTCGTTTAATTCTTCCTTTTAAGGGAAGTTCCATAACGCCTGATGCGTATTGGTATTGATATCATGGGTGGGGATTTTTCCCCCGGAGCACCTATTGAGGGAAGTTTGCTTGCAAGGAAGGAATTACCTCCTGAAGCAGAGATCGTTTTATTGGGAAACCAGGATATTATTATGACGTACGCCCGCGAACAGGGGCTTGATGTATCTTCTTTTGAAATTATTCATACAGATCAATACCTGCATGCAGGGGATCATCCAATCAAAGCGTTTTCTACATCGCCCAATGCATCTATTTTCTTGGGGCAAAGACTGTTGAAGCAGAAGGAGTTGGATGGATTTTGCAGTGCGGGCAATACCGGGGCGATGCTTGTTGGTGCAATGCAGATCACGATGCCGGTCCCGGGATTGATTCGTCCGGCAATATCAGCTGTAATACCAAATTTTGAAGGGCCTGATTCAATCATTTTAGATGTAGGATTGAATCCTGATGCCAGACCGGATGTTCTTTACCAGTATGGACTGCTCGGTAGTTTGTATTCCCGGTTTGTTAGTCGGAGAGACAACCCGACTGTGGCGTTGCTGAATATTGGAGAAGAGGAAGAAAAGGGGAGCCTGGTGATTAAAAGTACCTACCAGTTGATGTCAGGATCCGGAGAATTTAATTTCACTGGAAATATTGAAGCAAATGATCTGTTTGTCAAGAACAAGGCCGATGTTGTTGTTTGTGATGGATTTGTGGGAAATATTGTACTGAAAGAGGCTGAAGCATTTTACAGATTGGTTTCTGCCAGGAAGGTATGTAATGGTTATTTTGAAATGTTTAATTTTGAAAATTTTGGTGGCACACCTGTACTAGGAGTTCAGGCCCCTCTGATTATTGGTCATGGGATATCGAATGATAAGGCCATTAAGAATATGATTATTCAGACATATAAGGTGATTAAAGCGGGATTGATTGAAGAGATTAAAACAACTATGATTAATTAATTATGAAAGCGGCAGGCATTACTGGTATTCAGGGATGGGTTCCGGAATACAGATTGACAAATGAAGAGCTAAGCAAGATGGTTGATACCACTGATGAGTGGATTATGCAGCGGATCGGTATTAGTGAAAGAAGGATTCTTAAAGGGGGTCTTGCCACCTCTGATATGGCTACCGCAGCAGTTAAAGAGTTGTTGAAGAAGACCGGAACAAAACCGGAAGAGATTGAATTGGTCATAACAGCTACTATTACTCCCGACATGGTCTTCCCAGCGGTGTCAACCATGGTTTGTCATAAAGCAGGACTGGAAAATGCATGGGGCTATGACCTGTCTGCAGCTTGCTCAGGATTTATTTTTGCACTTGTAGCAGCAAAACAGTTTATAAACAATGGTACACACAAGAAGGTGATTGTAATTGGTTCCGATATGATGTCATCCATTACTGATTATACCGATCGCACCACCTGTCCGCTTTTTGGTGATGGTGCCGGAGCGGTTCTGCTGGAACCTGTTGAACAGGGCCTGGGACTGATTGATAATATATTGGAAGTTGATGGAAGCGGATATAAGAATTTGCATATGAAGGCAGGAGGTTCCTTGAGACCAGCATCACATGAAACAGTAGATAACCGTGAACATTATGTATTTCAAGAGGGACAGGCTGTCTTCAAGGTCGCCGTGTCAAAAATGGCTGATGTTTCAGTGGACATCATGAAAAGAAATGGAATTCAGCCCGACGAACTGAAATGGCTTGTTCCCCATCAGGCCAATATGAGGATTATAGAAGCTGTAGCGAGAAGAATGGGGATAAAAAAAGAACAGGTAATGATCAATATACAAAAGTATGGAAACACCACAGCCGCAACAATCCCATTGTGCCTGTGGGAATATGAATCACAGATAAGTAAGGGGGACAATGTGATTCTGTCTGCCTTCGGGGGCGGATTTACCTGGGGATCCGTTTATCTTAAATGGGCCTATGATCCACGATAATCAGAAAGATCCAAATGGTTCTCTTCTGCCAAGAACTGTTAAACGAGCAAAATTATTTTTATCTTTATGCTTTGTTAATTAATTAATGATTGGTAAATTTAATAATTGAGAGTTATGGCAAAGGTTGCTGAAACAGAAAGTGCAAACAAGATCAACCTGATCGGAGTTGGCACCACGATAGAGGGAAATGTTAGCTCCAATGAAAACATTCGCTTTGATGGAATACTAATCGGAAATCTTTATACTAAAGGTAAAGTTTTTATCGGACAATCAGGAAAGGTAAATGGTGAAATCAAGTGCAGGAACTGCGAAGTTGAAGGCGTGGTGGAAGGTAAAGTTGTAATCGAAGAGCTGCTTTCACTCAGATCAATGTCGCGTGTTTACGGAGAGATAAGAACCAGCAAGCTTGCTATTGAGCCAGGTGCAATATTTACCGGAAATTGTGATATGGGTGGAAAAAAAGAACCAGTCAGCGAACCAACCGGAAAAGAAGGAAAATAATTCCGGACAACATTCGGGGTTAAACGATTATATCAGGTATACCGGAATGGGATTCCAGATGCTTGCTGTGATTGGTCTGTTTACCTGGGCAGGAATTAAACTTGATGAAAAAGGGTCACACGGAAAGCCTCTTTTCACAGCATTATTGGCTATGCTTGGGGTAGTGGTGGGGATCTATTCAGTGCTGAAGGATTTTATTCAGAAGAAATGAATATAAAAATTCAGAATATTTTTCTCCTGGTTGTTATCTATGTTGCCTTTTTTGGTATTGGCACTTTATTAATCAGACATACAGAGATTGAGATCGAACAAGGATTGTTTGTGATGTTGCTCACAGCAATGACAGTAATTACCCTTGGGGCTTACTTGCTGCTTATGGCTGGAATGAGACGTAAAGAATCTGCTAAAGGGTTTTTTCTTTTGACCGGTATTGGGGGCAAGTTTCTTGCTTATCTTATAATGATTCTAATCTTTTGGAAATCGGGAAAAAAACTCGAAACTGAGTTTATCATTGCTTTTTTTGTGTTATATTTAGTGCTCACAATTTTTCTGATCAAAGTGTTATATAAATACTTGAAAATAAATTGATTAATAGTGAATTGCGGTTTGAATTTATATAAGATAGTGTTCTCAGGGCTTGCTTTTCTGGTTTTTATAACCTCTAGCCTTTCCCTTCTTGCTCAACAGCACGAAGAAGATCCATTAGATCCCGATGTGCAAGAGCTTGTTTTGCACAAGGATGAACTGGTCGATGAGTATAATCCTGCAGAAGCAATTCTGCACCATATTAAGGATTCACATGAATGGCATATTCTTACTACAAAAAGTGGTCATCATGTTAGTATCCCTCTTCCTATAATTCTTTACAGTAAGCGGTCTGGATTTCAAATGTTTATGTCGAATAGGCTGGCGCATGGGCACAATTATAAAGGTTTTGAATTAGGTCATGGAACCATTGAGGCAGAAAACAAAGGTGGAGAGATGGTTAATAAAAGTGTCGATGGTAAAATTGTAGAGTTGGATGAGTATGGCAAACTTGTGAAAGAGGGTTTGCCATTGGATTTTTCCATTACAAAAAATGTCTTTATGATGTTTATTGCCATGGTGATTCTGTTAATTGTATTTCTTCAGGTTGCGGAAACATATAAGAAGAGAGGGGTTAGTGCTCCCAAAGGATTACAGGGGTTTTTGGAGCCCTTGATTGTATTTGTAGAAGAAGATATTGCATTACCAAATATTGGAGTAGATAAGTATGCAAGGTATGTGCCATATTTGCTGACAGTCTTTTTCTTTATTTTGATTAACAACCTGATGGGGCTGATCCCATTTTTTCCCTTTGGTGCGAATGTGTCCGGAAACATTGCTTTTACAATGGTATTGGCTGTATTTACTCTGCTTGTCATAAATCTGAGTGGCAACCGGGAGTATTGGCGGCATATTTTTTTAACTCCCGGAGTGCCTTATTGGCTGCTTCCTATTATGGTGCCGGTTGAGCTGATCGGGATTATTACTAAGCCTTTTGCTTTGATGGTCAGGCTTTTTGCGAATATTACTGCCGGCCATATTATTATTTTGAGTCTGGTATCACTGATATTTATTTTTAAAAGTGTCTATATGTCTCTTCCAACCATGTTAATGGTACTTTTCATGAATATGGTTGAGTTATTGGTTGCATTTTTGCAGGCATATATTTTTACACTGCTTTCATCTTTGTTCATTGGATTGGCGATGCCGGAGCATCACCATGATTAATATTTTTTAATTAATACTTAATAATTATGACAGGTACATTAGCAGCAATTGGAGCAGGACTCGCAGTGATCGGAGCGGCGTTTGGAATCGGAACAATTGGTAGTAAAGCCATGGAGGCTATTGCTCGCCAACCGGAAGCATCTGGTAAGATACAAACCGCCATGATCATCGCTGCTGCGCTGATTGAAGGTGTTGCATTATTTGCTATAGTAGTAGCTCTACTTTCAAACAATGCATAAGAAAAAATGACCCGCAACGATTGGTTGCGGGTCGTTTGCTTATTGAAATCATTAAAACAATTATATTATGGATCTTGTAACTCCCGGTATAGGATTGATCTTTTGGTCAACAGTATTCTTTGGGATCCTTCTTATTGTCCTTGGAAAATTTGCCTGGCCCGCGATTCTAACCGCTGTGCGTGCGCGCAATGAGAGTATTCGAAAATCTCTTGAATCTGCTAAAAAAGCAAGGGAAGAGATGGCCAAGCTACAGGCAGATAATGAAAAGATTCTTGCTGAAGCTATGGCTGAACGAGATGCTATGATCAAGGAGGCCCGTGATGTGAAAGAGGCAATCATCACTGAGGCAAGAGAAAAGGCTGCTGAGGAGGCATCTAAACTACTAAAGAATGCAAAGGAGGCCATTAAAAATGAGAAACTGGCAGCGATCAACGATATGAAAGAGCAAATAGCCAGTCTTTCCATCGATATTGCAGAAAAGATTATGAGACAGACACTTAGTAAAGAGAGTGAACAAAAGAAGCTGATTGAAAAGCTGATTGACAATATTGATCTGAACTGATATAAGATATGAATGATAGTAAAATATCTGTCAGATACGCCAGGGCACTTTTCGAAAGTGCCCTTGATAATGAGGTTCTTGAGAACATTAGGGATGATATGGCTGTAATCCGGGAAATTTCTCTTGTTCCTGAATTTCAAAAACTTCTGGTCAATCCTGTTATCAAAGAGACAAAGAAGAATGAAATAATGGAGAACCTGATGAAGAAGAGAATTCATCCTTTGTCATTGAACTTTTTAACACTATTGATCAAGAATGGTAGGGAGCAGTATATCCCTGCAATTACTAGAAATGTGATTGACCTTTACAGGGCTCATAAAGGAATTAAATCTGCCACTTTCATTACTGCTGTTCCTGTATCCAATGCAATAAAAATGAGGGTGGAGAAGGAGATAAAAGATGTTTTGAAGTTTAAGGTTGAGATGAATACGGAAAGCAGCGAAGATATTATTGGCGGATTTATCATTCGAATTGAAAACAGACAGTACGATGCAAGTGTTGCCAACGGACTGAAGAGAATAAAAAAGAATTTGTTGAATTAATCGAAAAAGAATAACAAATGTCCCAAATCAAACCTTCTGAAGTATCAGAAATACTTAAAAAACAACTTGAAGGCTTTAAAAGTGATGTCGAACTGGAAGAAGTTGGATCAGTGCTCCAGGTTGGCGATGGAATTGCCAGAATTTATGGCCTGAATCATGTGCAGGCGAACGAATTGATTGAATTTGATAGTGGTGTAATGGGCATTGTACTGAACCTGGAAGAGGACAATGTGGGTGCCGTATTGCTGGGATCGTCAGATGTTATTAAAGAGGGGGATACAGTAAAACGGACCAAACGCATTGCTTCTATCAATGTGGGCGAAAAATTGCTGGGCCGTGTGATTAACACACTGGGAGCACCATTGGACGGAAAGGGTCCCATTACTGGGGATCTCTATGAAATGCCACTTGAACGAAAAGCTCCTGGTGTGATTTTCAGACAACCCGTAAATGAACCCCTCCAAACCGGAATTAAAGCGATTGACGCCATGATCCCGATTGGGCGTGGTCAACGAGAATTAATCATTGGTGACCGTCAAACCGGGAAAACAGCCATTGCTATTGACACGATCCTTAATCAGAAGGAGTTTTATGACAAGGGGGAACCAGTCTACTGTATTTATGTGGCAATAGGTCAGAAAGGAAGTACCGTGGCCAATGTCGTAAAAACACTTGAATTGCATGGAGCGATGGACTACACCGTTGTTGTAATGGCAACTGCGTCGGACCCTGCAGCGCTTCAATTTTATGCCCCCTTCGCAGGATGCACAATCGGTGAATATTTTAGAGATACAGGTAGACCTGCATTGATTATTTATGACGACCTTTCAAAACAAGCAGTCTCCTACAGGGAAGTATCCCTGCTTCTCAGACGGCCCCCTGGACGGGAAGCATATCCGGGCGATGTATTTTACCTGCACTCCAGGTTGCTTGAAAGAGCAGCAAAAGTAATCGAATCTGATGAGATCGCTGCTACAATGAATGATCTTCCTGAATCGATAAAGCATTTGGTTAAAGGAGGAGGATCGCTTACTGCACTGCCGATCATTGAAACCCAGGCAGGTGACGTCTCTGCTTATATTCCAACAAATGTTATATCAATTACGGACGGACAGATCTTCCTGGAATCGAATCTCTTTAATTCTGGAATTCGTCCAGCGATTAATGTGGGGATCTCCGTCTCCAGGGTAGGAGGAAATGCCCAGATCAAGGCGATGAAAAAAATCGCTGGAACGCTTAAGCTTGATCAGGCACAATTCCGTGAATTGGAGGCGTTTGCCAAATTTGGTTCGGATCTTGATGCTGCTACAAAAGCAGTTTTGGATAAAGGAAGAAAAAATGTCGAAATTCTTAAGCAAGGCCAGTATTCACCTTTCCCTGTGGAAAAGCAAATTGCGATTATATATTGCGGAACAAAGGGACTGCTTAATGATATCGATATAGATCAGGTACAGGAATTTCAAACAGAATTTCTGGAGTTTCTGGAGTTGCGACATAAGGATGTTCTGAAACAATTGGCAGAAGGCAAGATTACAGACGAAATAGAAGAGGTTCTTTCATCAGTTGCGAAGGATACAGTAGAAAAATTGTTATAAAGATTTGTTTTGCAAGGGGGTTGAAATCTGTATAGACTAAACCACTAATATTTACTGAACATATGGCCACACTGAAAGAAATAAGGGTAAGACGGGAATCAGTTGCTTCTACACGGCAGATCACCAGTGCAATGAAGATGGTCTCTGCTGCAAAACTCAAAAGGGCACAGAATGCGATAGTTCAGCTGCGACCCTATGCAGAGAAATTACAAGAGATTCTCGGCAGTATTAGTGGTAGTTTGAAGGGTGATGAACATAATATTTATGCCCAAAAACGTGATGAAGAGTCGATACTCCTTGTGCTGATTACTTCCAACAGAGGACTCTGCGGTGCATTTAACAGTAATGCAATCAAAGCTGCGATTTTTACTGCTCTTGAAGTTTATTCAAGTAAAATGATGGCTGGAAATGTTCATTTTCTTGCTATTGGTAAAAAGGGATATGATTTTCTCAAGAGAAATGGGTACAATGTTATATTTAATGGAAGTGATATTTTTGATGAGCTTACTTTTGAAAATTCTGTGAAGATTTCAGAGATGGTTATGAAGTTATATGTCAAAGGCGACTATGACCATGTAGATATTGTCTATAACCAGTTTAAAAATGCAGCTACACAAATTCTTACTACTGAGCAGTTTCTGCCGATTAAAATAGAGGATTTAAAGGATGAGAATGCATCTATCTCTGTAGCTGATTATATATTTGAACCTTCCAAAGAGTATATCGTTAAAGAGATGATCCCAAGATCTCTGAAACTTCAATTCTATAAGGCGATTCTCGATTCTTCAGCTTCAGAGCATGGGGCGCGGATGACAGCCATGCACAAAGCGACCGATAATGCAACAGAGCTTATTAAAGAACTTGGCCTGCAATACAATAAGGCTCGTCAGGCCACTATTACCAATGAGATCATTGAGATCGTTGGGGGTGCAGAAGCACTTAACGGCTAATTTTTTAGTTATATTCTCCCCAACTCTTTATGGGGATCTCTTCCAGGTTGATCTTACAAAAAGCGTAAATAAAAGCACTCGCTAGACGCGCATTGGTAATCAGTGGTATGTTGTAATCCACAGCAGAACGCCTGATGGTATAGTCGTTAGACAGCTCATGCGAGGTTAGGTTTTTGGGAATATTGACCACCAAATCGATCTGACCACTTGCCATGTGATCCAGCACATTCGGCTTTTTGTCTTCGTCTGGCCATGCCAGGTCGATCGATTCAAATCCATTCAGTTTTAAAAATTCATGGGTGCCATGGGTGGCATACAGGTTATATCCACGCTCAACAAGCATCCGGCAAGAGTTGATTAATTCAACCTTTGAACGCATCGGACCGGTGGATAGCAGGATATTCTTTTTCGGAATCGTATATCCTACTGAAAGCATCGCCTTCAGGATTGCTTCATAATAGGTGTCGCCTATGCACCCTACTTCACCCGTTGAAGACATGTCCACACCAAGAACCGGATCGGCTTTCTTTAATCTTGAAAAGGAGAACTGTGGTGCCTTGCAGCCAATATGTTCCAGGTCGAAGATCGATTTGTGTGGCTTCTCTACCGGTACATCCAGCATAATACATGTTGCCAGTTCGATCAGGTTTGTTTTCAATACCTTGGAGACAAAAGGCATACTCCTTGATGCCCTCAGGTTGCATTCAATTACCTTTATATCATTGTCCTTGGCCAGGAATTGCATATTGAAGGGACCTGAAATATCCAATGCCTCAGCTAGCTGACGGGCAATCTTTTTTATCCTTCTTACCGTTTCGAAATAGATCTTTTGCGGAGGGAAAACAATGGTGGCGTCCCCGGAGTGAACGCCGGCAAATTCAACGTGCTCAGAGATGGCATAGGAGAACAATTCACCCTTCCTCGCAACTGCATCTATCTCAATCTCCTTCGCCTGCTCAATAAACTCTGAGACTACAACCGGGTATTGTTTGGATACTTTTGCCGCCAATGTGAGAAACTGTTCCAACTCTTCACCATTGGAGACCACATTCATTGCCGCACCTGATAATACATAGGAAGGACGTATTAACAGAGGATACCCTACTTCAGAAACAAATTCTTTAATCTCTTCAAGGCTGGTCAGTTCTTTCCATCGTGGTTGGTCAATCTCCAACTCGTCAAGCAGCATCGAAAACTTATGACGGTTCTCTGCATTGTCAATTGAAGCGGGTGAAGTTCCCAGGATATGAACATTTGCGTCGTGCAAACGCATAGCCAGGTTGTTGGGAATTTGACCTCCTACTGAGACGATTACTCCTTTCGGCTGCTCCAGATCATGAATATCCATGACCCTTTCGAAGGATAATTCATCAAAATAGAGCCGGTCACACATATCGTAGTCGGTCGATACCGTCTCAGGATTATAATTGATCATGATCGACCTGTAGCCCTGATCATTCACGGTTTTTAATGCATTGACACTGCACCAGTCGAATTCCACGCTACTGCCAATACGGTATGCTCCCGATCCGAGTACGACAACTGATAGCTGGTCATTGAAAAATTCTATATCGTGCTCCCGACCACAGTATGTGAGGTAGAGATAATTGGTTTTGGCCGGGTACTCAGCAGCCAGGGTATCAATCTGTTTTACATAGGGAACAATGTTCCTGCTGATTCTGTGCTCCCTGATAATATGCATCTCTTCGGTCACATCTCCGTTGAGAATGATGCGGGCCAGTTGAAAATCGCTGAATCCGGCCATTTTGGATTGAAGTAGTAGCTCATCATCCAGGTCTGCCAGCGAAGATATCTTTTCAAGCCTGTTTTTCAGATCGAAAATGTTTTTCAGTTTGACCAGGAACCACTTGTCAATTTTAGTTAACTTATGTATCTTTTCAATGCTATAGCCCTTTTCTAGGGCCTTTTCAATGACGATAATACGCATGTCGGTGGGCTCGGTCAGTTCTTTGTCGATATCATCAAATTCCAGGTTGAGATTGCCCACAAAGCCATGCATTCCCTGCCCGATCATACGGATCCCTTTCTGGATCGCCTCTTCAAATGTGCGACCAATGGCCATTACTTCCCCCACTGATTTCATGCTGGAATCGATCATCTTAGATACACCTGTGAATTTATTCAGGTCCCAGCGGGGTATCTTGCAGACAATATAGTCGAGCGCTGGCTCAAAGAATGCTGAAGTGGTTTTTGTGATAGAATTTTTTAACTCATGCAATCCGTATCCCAATCCCAGCTTGGCAGCAACAAAAGCAAGCGGATAACCAGTTGCCTTCGATGCAAGCGCAGAGGAGCGAGAGAGGCGTGCGTTGACCTCGATCACCCTGTAATCCTCCGATTCCGGATCCAAGGCATATTGAACATTGCACTCTCCGATGATCCCTATGTGCCTGATGATCTCAATGGCGAGCTTTCTTAGCTTATGATACTCACTATTCGTTAATGTCTGCGAAGGGGCAACAACAATACTTTCTCCAGTGTGAATCCCGAGAGGGTCAAAGTTTTCCATGTTACAAACCGTAATACAGTTGTCATACTTGTCACGCACCACTTCATATTCTACCTCTTTCCAGCCCTTGAGCGACTCCTCTACCAATATCTGTTTCGAATAGGAAAAGGCATTGACAGCAAGCTTTTGTAAATCCTCAGGATTGTAACAAAAACCACTTCCCTGTCCCCCCAGGGTATAAGCTGCCCTGATAATGATAGGAAACCCGAGCTTTTCTGAAGCTTTATGAGCATCTTCCACTGATGTAACCGCGATACTTCGGGGAGTCTTTACATTGATCTCCCTGAGCTTTCCTGCAAACAATTCCCGGTCTTCCGTATCCATGATCGCCTGAACAGGCGTTCCCAAGACTCTGACATTATATTTTTCCAGTATTCCCTTTTGAAATAATTCAACGCCGCAATTCAGGGCTGTCTGCCCTCCAAATGAAAGGAGTATTCCCTCAGGTTTCTCTTTTTGAATGACCTTCTCAACAAAATCTACTGTAATAGGGAGAAAATATATCTCATCAGCTACCTCTGCTGAAGTCTGCACGGTCGCAATATTTGGATTGATCAGAACGGTTCTTACGCCCTCCTCTTTCAATGCTTTTAGTGCCTGGGAGCCGGAGTAGTCAAATTCTCCTGCTTCACCAATTTTCAATGCTCCTGAACCAAGAATAAGTACTTTGTTGATTTTTTCGGTCATTCTATCACGGTTTTTAATTTGTAGATGATCAGACCGGTAATGTGAAGTGTCCGGTTTAAATTGATCCGGAGGCCAAAATTATGAAAAAAATCAGAAACTATTGCATAAAATCATATAATTTGTATAAATTTGCAGAACTATTGTATAAATATACAAATATGAGAGATAGAAATGAGAGGTTAATGGCGATCAGACGTTTGATCAACAGCATCAATATCTCTTCCCAGGAAGAATTGTTATCGTTGCTAGAGGACCAGGGTTTCGCGATGACACAAGCCACCCTGTCCAGGGATCTGAAACATTTACGGGTGGCTAAAATGCCAGATAATGACAAAGGATATATCTATATGCTTACGGAAAAGCAGTTGAGTGAGCCTACGGAGAACGATGAGATACAGATTACTGGTTTTGTCTCGATAGATTTCGCCCAGGGCATGGCGATTATGAAAACAACCCCAGGTCATGCAAGCAGTATAGCCTATGCCCTTGATAACCTGAATTCATATGAGATTTCAGGCACAATTGCCGGTGATGATACCATCCTGATCATTCCAAGAGACGGAGTTACCAAGGGTGATCTCGTAAGGCTTCTGAAATCGCGTCTGCCAGGATTCAACAGAGACCTTATTAACTGATACATGAAGAGCAGGGAATAGATGCATGTATATCATTCGGAATTAGATATTTAAAAATTCATTAATTATATTATTAACAACTAAGAGTAATGTCAGATTTTAAAATTTTTGTTGCGGGAGTCCAGGAACTGGGATACCTGGATGAAATTGAACAGGCAATTTATAACGCGTCCAAGGTCAAGGGAACGGGTATCGCTGTCAGAAGCAGTGAGTATCTGAAGACAAAGATCAAAGAAGGAAAATCCGTAATCGCGACTCACTCCAATGGAACATGGGCCGGCTTCTGTTACATTGAGTCCTGGGGACATAACAAATTTGTTGCCAACAGCGGACTGGTTGTCAACCCTCAATTCAGGGGATGCGGATTGGCGAGAAGGATCAAAGCAAGGGCGCTGGATTTGTCGGCGGATCTTTTTCCGGAGGCCAGTCTATTTGGCCTGACCACAAGTCTGGCAGTAATGAAAATAAATAGCAGTCTGGGTTATAAACCGGTTACTTTTTCGGAACTTACCGACGATGATGAATTCTGGAAAGGTTGTCAGTCTTGCCCCTATTACGATATCCTCGTACGTACAAGAAGGGCCCACTGCCTTTGTACAGGTATGCTCAAGGAGAGTGAAGCTGATGAAAAATCCGGAAAGAGTAAGGAAAACGATAAGGCAGCCTGACTGCTTCAAAAATGAGAACCTTTAGCTCATGGGCGCAGCGAATAATAACGCAGTAGTTGACGTTTTGGCTTCCGCCGAGCTCGCAGGATCGGTTCTTGCAATTAATTAATAGAACATATGGAAAACAAAGAAAGGGTTTTATTGGCCTTCAGCGGTGGACTGGACACTTCATTTTGTGCAGTTTATCTTGCGAAGGCAAAGAGTTTTGAAGTACATACAGCAATTGTAGACACAGGGGGGTTTAATAAAGAGGAGTTGAAGAAGATCGACAGTCAGGCGAGAAAACTTGGTGTGGCATCTCATGAGGTGCTTGATGCTACAGAGGATTATTATAACAAATGTGTTCGCTTTATGCTTTATGGAAACGCACTTAGAAACAGAAATTATCCAATGTCTGTTAGTTCTGAGCGTTCATTCCAGGCCATTGCCCTGGTGGAGTATGCCCGGAAAAAGGGATTCAGTAGAATTGCACATGGTTCAACAGCTGCAGGAAACGACCAGGTACGATTTGATCTAACCATGCATGTACTGGCACCGGAAATTGAAATAATTACACCCATCCGCGAGCTTAAGATATCACGCAAAGATGAGATTGAATACCTGACTGATAATGGTGTTAAAGTGGAGACAGCAGAGGTCAAATACTCCATTAATAAAGGGTTATGGGGAACCAGTATCGGAGGAAAGGAAACCCTTACTAGTGATGAGGAACTTCCTGAAGATGCCTGGCCTTCAGGTCCGCCTAAATCCGGTACGGAACAAATAGAGATTGAATTTGAAAAGGGAGAACCAATTGCACTCAACGGCAAAAAATTGACTCCCCTGGAGGTGATTTGGAGACTGGACAAGCTCGGTTCAGAATATGCTATTGGGAGAGATATCCACGTGGGGGATACAATTATTGGAATTAAAGGTCGGATCGGATTTGAAGCAGCTGCTCCCAAAATGTTGATTGATGCACACCTTGCGCTTGAAAAGCATGTGCTTACCAGGTGGCAGTTACACTGGAAAGAACAGATCGGAAGCTGGTATGGAATGTTTGTTCACGAGGCCCAGTTTTTGGATCCGGTTATGAGAAACCTGGAAGATTTCCTGGAATCTACACAAAAAAATGTATCAGGAACAGTTACTTTACGGCTTAGGCCTTTTCATCACATCGTAACCGGCGTTTCGAGCGAATTCGATCTGATGGATGCTGAATTTGCATCATATGGTGAGGAAAACCGTGACTGGAGCGCTAAAGATGTCGATGGATTTACCAAAATACTGGCTAATCAGCAGAAAATTTGGCAACAGAAGAATCGGAATGTTTAATATAGAATATAGATACAATGACAAAAATAGGAATAATTGGAGCCGGAAATATTGGGGGAGCAATTGCCAGGGGATTGGTAACTCATGGAAATATTGATGCTAATAATGTGGTGATCAGCCGCAGGAAGCCGGAAAGGCTTAATAGTTTTGTCAAACTGGGAATAAATGCCACAATCAGCAATAAAGAGCTTGTTAGTAATTGCGGAGTTGTTATTCTTGCTGTGCTTCCGGGTCAGGCAGAAGCAATAGTATCAGATATCTTTCCCTTATTGGATCCAGGGAAACATATTCTTGTAAGTGTCGTTTCGGGCGTCTCTATGCAAGAGTTGGAATCGTGGATTGAAAAAAAGGTCCCCGTTGTAAGAATAATGCCCAACACTGCCGTTGAGTTTGGCGAGTCGATGACATGCATTGCCGGGAACGATCCGGCAGCAGAACAGACCATTCAGGAGATCTTCGAACCGATGGGATCAACGATGATCATTCTTGAAAAACTTATGCCTGCTGCTACAATATTGGCAGCATGTGGTATTGCCTTTTTCCTGCGCTTTATCCGCGCAGAGACCCAGGGTGGAATACAGATCGGCTTTCATGCTTCAGAGGCTGGGAGAATTGCCGCGCAGACTGCCAAGGGAGCCGCCCAGATATTGCTTAGCACCGGGAACCATCCTGAAAGGGAAATTGACAAGGTAACCACACCCATGGGCTGTACTATTGCGGGACTGAATGAGATGGAACATTATGGACTCAGTTCAGCCCTCATCAAAGGGATCATAACATCCTATTCTGGAATCAGTGACCTGAAATGAGTGTTTCTGGTAAATATCTGGAGCTGTTGTTGGAGCTGCTTGCGATTCCAGCTTTGAGCAGGAACGAGGAGAAACGCGCAGATTTTCTAGAAAACTGGCTGAAAAAGGACGGTTTCTCACTCGCAAGAATAGGAAATAACCTGGTTGTTACCGCTGGAAATAATCCTGCCTTGTCAACAATCCTGCTTAATTCCCATATGGATACGGTTGCCCCGGGTGCCGGTTGGCAGAGCGATCCCTTTATTCCATTATCAGAAGAGGGTCGGATTACAGGCCTCGGAAGCAATGATGCCGGAGCTTCGGTAATATCAATGGTAGCGGCTTACAGGAACCTGGCTGAACGGAATTTGGCAGACAGGGTCGTTATGGTAATATCTGCTGAAGAGGAGGTGAGCGGTGAGAATGGATTGTCGTCTGTGATCCCCGCTCTACCTGGACTGAAACTAGCGGTTGTGGGTGAACCCACATCCATGCAGCCTGCTATTGCTGAACGCGGATTGATGGTTGTTGATGCGGTGGCAACAGGGGTAGCGGGTCATGCCGCACGCGGTGAGGGAGAAAATGCGATCTACAAAGCAATGACCGATATCAGTACAATCCGGAAGATGGTTTTTAACAAACCTTCAAAATGGCTCCCCGATCCTTCTGTGAATGTCACGATGATTCATGCGGGTACCGGACATAATGTGGTGCCTGATAGGTGCGAATTCGTTGTTGATGTTAGAAGTAACGACCAATATTCAAATAAAGAGCTTCTGGAATTTTTAAAAAGCCATTGCAGTTCAGAGCTGATACCCAGGTCGTTGCGGCTAAACAGCTCTTTTCTAAATAAAAAACATCCGCTGTTTGAAATCTTCGGAAAAATGAACTTCAAACCCTTTGGGTCGCCCACTTTGTCGGATATGGCATTGCTTGATATTCCCGCTGTGAAGATTGGTCCGGGAGAATCCTCCCGATCGCATTCTGCCAATGAATTCATTCATATTTCAGAGATTGAACACGCGGTCGAATTGTATACCACTCTTCTTAAAGAAATATTAAAACAGACATTATGAGACTATGGGATAAAGAGAAGAAAACCGAAGAGGCGGTTATTCAGTTCACGGTTGGAAACGATCCATTGTTTGATAAACTACTTGCACCTTATGATGTAATTGGCTCCATGGCCCATGCCATCATGCTGGGAGAGACCGGTATAATTTCATCGGAGGAGGCACAAAAATTGACGGATGCACTTATAGCATATTATCCTGAGACCCTGAAAAAGGAGTTCCATCTAAATCCTGAGGATGAGGATGTGCATAGTCACCTGGAGAATTACCTGGTTAAAAAAGTGGGTGAACCGGGAAAGAAGATCCATACTGCCCGATCGAGAAATGACCAGGTACTTGTGGCGATGCAGTTGATGATGAAGGAGGAGTACAGGCTGATCATACAGGAGGCAATGGCTCTATTTGAAACGATCATCGGTCAGGCAGAAAGGTACCGTGAGGTCCTGATTCCCGGATATACACATACACAGATTGCTATGCCTTCCTCTATCGGTATATGGCTCGGAGCGTATGCAGAATCTTTGGTGAACGACATGCAACTGTCTGCCGGCATTATTAAGGTATTGGATCAGAACCCGCTTGGCTCAGCCGCAGGATATGGATCTTCCTTTCCGATCGACAGGCACCTGACAACCAGATTGTCTGGTTTCAGGGAGTTACAGGTTAGTTCAGTTTCTGCACAGCTAAACCGGGGTAAGATGGAATTGGATATGGCATTTGGATTGAGTACCTTTGCAACAACCTTATCAAGGCTTGCGTCCGACATGATTCTTTTTATGAACCAGGACATGCATTTTATTTCTTTCAGGGAGGAGCTGACAACCGGATCCAGCATCATGCCTCACAAAAAGAATCCCGATGTACTGGAACTGATCAGAGCCCATTGTAATACAGTAATACAGTTACCTGCTATGCTTTCGGGTCTGTCGGCCAATTTAATATCCGGATATCACCGTGATTTTCAGCTTACCAAGGAGATTTTATTTCCCGGTATAGAAAAAATAAAGCAGTGTCTCTCAATGATGGGATTGATGGTGCATTCAATGATCCCCAGAGAAGAGATATTGAAAGATGAAAAATATAACCTGTTGTTCTCAGTGGAGGAGGTAAACAAGAAGATGATGGGAGGAATGACTTTCAGGGATGCCTACAGGGAGGTGGCAAGCGATATCGAAAAGGGAAGTTACAAACCGGATCGGGGGAACAGGTACACGCACGTAGGAAGTATCGGAAACCCGGGTATTGAACTGATACGTAAAAAGAAGCAGGAGGCAGCAGAGCTTTTAACAATACGGCCTGTTGCTGAGGTTTTTGAAACAATGAAAGGGTATTTAAAATAATCAGACCAATGTCTTTGAGCATTTGCTTTACCTCATTGCAGAGAATAACCAATAGAAATTGTTTTTCTCAGGGTTTTTACAGACATTTTAAAAAACAAAGAAAAGTTTTAAATATTAATCATGAATCACAGAAAGTTACTGAAGGATAAGCAGCGGATTATCGTAAAGGTAGGAACGGCGCTGATTACTCATGAAGACGGAAAGATCAACCTGTTAAATCTTGAGAAACTGGCAAGGGTAATCGCTGGTTTATGCAATGAAGGCAGGGAGATAATACTTGTCACCTCCGGTGCAGTAGGTACCGGGATGGGTATTATGGATTTCAACAACAAGCCGGAAAATGTTGCAGAAAGGCAGGCTCTGGCTTCAATCGGTCAGGCAGCACTTCTCCGTATGTATGAAACTTTCTTCAAGGAGTACAACCAGACCATAGGACAGGTATTGCTTACCAGAGATGGTATTGAGGATCCGGTGAGAAGAAGAAATGCTAAAAATACCATTGAAAAACTTCTGGAAATGGGGGTAACTCCCATAATTAATGAAAACGACACGGTATCTACGGTAGAAATTGAGTTTGGCGATAATGATATGTTGTCTGCCCTCGTCGCTGAATTAATCAATGCCGACCTGTTGATTATGTTAACAACTACCGATGGGGTTTTCACCGATAATCCAAAGCTGAACAGCAATGCGAAACAGGTCCCGACTGTAATGAAGGCCGGAGAGGATTTAAAAGGGATAGTTACCAATGGATCCACCGGGCTTGGTCGGGGAGGAATGGAATCAAAAATCAAGGCCGCGGAACTATGCAGGCAGAAAAATATTGATGTAGTAATTGCAGATGGTACCGAGGCACACGTTATCTATGATATCCTGGAAGGAGGAAAATACGGAACACTATTTGTCAGCCGGTCCACCGATTTAAAATCATCTTGATAAAAATCAATTTATGAAAGAAATAATTGAAATAGGAAAAAGGGCCAAAGAGGCATCATACCAATTGGCTCATTTGGATACAAGCGCAAAAGATAACATTTTAAAAGAGGTTGCATCGAAACTCATCGGGTCTTCCGCTACTATTCTGGAAGGGAACAAAAAGGATCTGATAAGTGCTGAGGAGATGGGCTTGAAAGGGGCAATAGTGGACCGGCTTACTCTTGATGATGAGCGAATAAAGGGGATTGCCGAAGGGTTGTTGCAGATTGCGGGAATTGAAGATCCTGTAGGAGAGATTCTTGAGATGAAAAAGCGCCCGAACGGACTCATGATTGGAAAGCAGCGTGTTCCACTCGGTGTAGTGGGTGTGATTTATGAATCGCGTCCGAATGTGACGGCCGATGTAGGCGGACTATGCATAAAAACAGGGAACGTTTGTGTGCTTCGAGGTGGAAAGGAGGCATTCAACTCGAACCTTGCCATTGTAAATATTTTTAGGGAGGTGATTAGTGAACTTGGCTTTAATCCTGATATGATACAGCTGGTTACCAATACCACCCGTGAAAGTGCCAATGCCCTGATGAAACTAAATGATTACCTGGATATTCTCATTCCCAGGGGAGGGGCCGGGCTGATACAGGCAGTTGTGCAAAACAGTACAGTTCCTGTTATTGAAACCGGTGTCGGTAATTGTCATGTATATGTCGATGCATCGGCCGATCTGGAGATGGCTAAAAACATCGTTGTAAATTCCAAGACACACCGTCCGGGCGTGTGCAATGCGGCTGAAAGTCTTCTGATTCATGCAGACATTGCAGAGAAGGCGATACCTGTTATCGGAAAGGCACTGGTGGAAGCCGGTGTTGAAGTGCGCGGGGATAAACAGGTTTGTGATTTGCTGAAGGATGCCGTACCGGCAACTGAGGAAGACTGGGCAACGGAATACCTTGATTATATCATCAGTGCCAAAGTGGTTGGATCACATGAGGAGGCCATTACCCATATCCATACATATGGTTCCTCCCATTCTGAATCGATTGTCACGTCTGATTATGGAAATGCCCAATTTTTCCTGGATAGGGTAGATGCAGCCGCTGTATATGTGAATGCTTCAACCCGGTTTACTGATGGGTTTGAATTCGGTTACGGAGCAGAGATCGGTATCAGCACCCAGAAACTGCATGCTCGTGGCCCCATGGGTTTAAAGGAGCTCACTACGACAAAGTATATCATCTACGGGGACGGACAGATCAGGCAATGATGCCGGAAGAAGGAAGCTATTCAGGTGTTGGTGTCCAAACAGCAGGAATGGATATCCTGAATCAATGAGCCCTACTCCCTATGCTTTTCAATCATTTCGATAAACTCATCGAACAGGTGGGCTGTATCTGTTGGTCCACCCGATGCTTCAGGATGGAATTGCGTGGAGAAGAAGGGCTTTGTTTTGTGTTTCATTCCTTCATTGGTCTGGTCATTCAGGTTAATGAACAGGGGTTCCCATTCATTCGACAGCGAGTCATTATCGATAGCAAAACCGTGGTTTTGTGAAGTGATATAGGCCTTATCGGACCCTACCTGTAAAACCGGCTGGTTGTGACTTCTGTGACCGTATTTCAGTTTGTATGTGTCAGCGTTGGCTGCCAGGGCCATCAGTTGGTTTCCCAGGCAGATACCAAAAATCGGCTTCTCTTTTTCGTAAGCTTTCGTAAGCTGTTCAATGGTGGCTGTACATTGCTTGGGATCACCTGGACCATTGGAAATAAAGAGGCCGTCATACTCCTCCTCGGTAATATCGTGGTTATAAGGAACCCTGATCACCGTGGTATCCCTTTCCAGCAAATAACGGATAATATTAAATTTGACTCCACAGTCAATGAGAAGAATTTTATATTTTCCTGATCCATAGACTTCCTTTTTTTGTATGGATACCTGCTCCACCAGGTTGACGAGATTGGGATCATACCATTCAGGCTCGTTGTCATCGAAGATGATCTTTCCAAGCATTGAACCTTTCTCTCTTAGAAGCTTCGTAAGCATCCGTGTATCAATGCCGAATATTCCTGGAATTTTATTGTCAACAAGCCACTCCCCCAGGCTCTTTTCAGCATTCCAGTGGGAATACTCGTCAGAATAGTCGCTGATGATCAGGGCGGATATATGAAGCGCATGGGATTCGAAAAAGCGGAACATATTGTTCTCTTCCGTTTCATGAGGGACCCCGTAATTGCCAACAATGGGATAGGTGAGAACAAGAATCTGTCCTCGATAGGAGGGATCGGTCAGACTCTCAGGATATCCGGTCATTGCCGTGTTAAAAACCACTTCACCGGCAGTGCTTCCCTCGTATCCGAAAGAGTAGCCCTCAAATGTATTGCCGTCTTCCAGCTTTAGTCTGATCTTCTTGTATTCCATAAAATAAATTGTAATTTATAATCAATCATTTAGTAACCTGCTCAGTATGTCGTCGACCTGCTCTGTAGATAGGTTTTTGGCAACGATTTTCTTATCCTTGTCAAGCAAAAACAGTTGTGGAAAGCTTTGTAGGTTATACAACTTCCTGAATTCATTGTCGTATGGGCTCCAGCAGTTGATCCAGTCGAGGGTCCCATATTCATTTACAAAATCGACCCATTTGATCTTCCCTTCCACGGAATTGATTACATGCACAGCCAGTGCCTGAACATCCTGGTCTTTGTATTTCTCAAAGACCTTGTGCAGAGCCGGGGTTGATTTCTTGCAGTGCCCGCAATCGGCTTCCCAGAAATAGAGCAAGGTATATTCAGCCGGAATTTGTGAAAGCATAAAGCTATAGCCTATATGGGGATCGCTTTTTATGGCCGTGTCCATTTCAGCAAGAAGAAAATGGTTGCGTGGAATACCTTTTAATTCAAAATCAGGAGCTATGTTGCCAATAAAGGTGTGTTTGCTTTTTTCCAGGTTTTCACTAAGTTTCTCAACAAACTCCTCATTGCTCCAGGTGGCCTCCGGTATGTAATATTTTTCAGCAATGTGAAAGTAAACCTTATCCATTCCCATGATTTTACTTTCCGCGAAATTATTAAACAGGGTAATAAGCATGTAGCGAAAGATATCATCATTCGACCTGGCCTTTTTCATCAAATTGTCGACAGCCACAATCAGGGAATCGGGATGTCGCGGCACCACATTATTGATATAGGTTTTTACCTTTGGTTCGTAAAGAGGAGTATGTAACAGCCGGATATCTGACAGATCAAAATCATCAAAATAGTGGTCTTTGTAATACACATATCGAATGGAATCCTGTTCTCTTTTTGTTCCCTGGAGAATCTCTTCAGGTACACGCACCTCTTTCGTGGCCCGAAGAAATGTTGAAAAGAAGGAATGGCTGTTTTCAGATATCATCCTGTCGATGTAATCGGCCATCTCTTCGTTAAGAGTCTCCATTTTTTTTCTGATCCTGCTCGAATCGGAACTGGTTTCAGCTGCACTCATTGCTTCGCTATAGGACTTCTGAATTTCCCGCTGTTTTGTCAGATAGTGCTTATATGCATAGAAAAGCTCATTTTCATCAGAACCTTCAAAAGCTGTTTTCCCTGCAAGATCTGAACTGTCGGCTGTTACACTGAATTTTTGGTCCTTATCAAGCAGAAAGTCGAAATAGTAGCCGGGACTGAAAAACATGATATATAATCCACCCTCGAAAGCGGTCTCCCCGGAGAAGACAGCTTCTCCCATGATGCTGATCCGGGCTGTATCTTTCGGAACCATTCTGCTGGTAAAGTATTCAGCAAGAATTACCTCTTGTCCGGCAAAATCAGGCGCATTAAGCCTGATTTCATACCCCTGACCGGATAATAAAACTGAAGAAAAGAGTAGAGAGAACAGAAAAAGATGAAATCTAAATTGCATATGTACCATCAGAATTCAATTTGGGATACAAATTTAATCATAATATGGAATTTCCCTGCTTATTATGAAATTCTATTGTAGAACAGCAAGGGGTGTGCCAAAGTTCATCTTAATTTATTATCAATATTTTCCCTCTTTACTTGGTACCACGCGAAAATGAGATTACCTTAGATTCGCGTTCACCCGGTTCATATTTGTATTTAAATTTATTGTTATGTATACATTAGCCGAAGCCCAGAGGCTCATAGAGCGGCATCTGGAAAACCTAAGGTTCCCTGAACAGCCCTCGGAGCTGTATGATCCTGTAAGGTATATTCTCTCTATTGGAGGAAAAAGGATTCGTCCCGCATTGACGCTGCTGGCGTGTGATATGTTCGCCGGATCGGTTGATTCAGCATTGAATCCGGCCATCGCCATTGAGATCTTTCACAATTTTACATTGCTGCACGACGACATCATGGACCGTTCAGAGTTACGTCGCGGAAATGAAACCGTGCATATCAAATGGAACGAGAATGTGGCTATTTTATCAGGTGATGTGATGTCGATCCTCGCAAGCAGTTATATGAACGGGGCACCCGGAGCGGTACTCCGCAATGTGAATAATATTTTCCACAGCACAGCGATGCAGGTATGTGAAGGACAGCAGATGGATATGAATTTTGAGAATGAACTGGTGGTAGAGGAGAAAGAGTATCTCAGGATGATTGAGCTGAAAACGGCCGTACTTATAGCTGCAAGCCTGAAGATCGGAGCGATGCTCGGTGGTGCAGCTGAAAAAGATGCTGAACAATTGTATGATTTCGGGAGGAACCTGGGAGTGGCCTTTCAGTTGCAGGATGATTTATTGGATGCCTATGGAGATCCCGAGGCCTTTGGAAAAAAGCAGGGAATGGATATTGTTGATAACAAGAAGACCATTTTGATGATAACGGCGCTCAAAGATGCAGATGAAGAACAAAAAGACTCATTAATCAAATGGTTGAATATGAACGATTTTGATCCGGAGGAAAAGGTGAAGGAGGTCCTTGGTATTTTTGATTCCCTGGGTGTGAAAACGACGGTCGAACAGATTATTCTGCACTACTATAAGACTGCTGTTGAAAGTCTGGACAAACTGAATGCACCGAAGGAGCGGAAATCCGAACTGTATGCTTTTGCCAGGTACCTGATGGAGCGGGAAAGGTAACCCCTTTTTTAAAAGCCCAATTCCAACAATTTGTCCTGTTCCCCGTAACTGGTAAGCAATATTCTTAACTCCTCCATTTGGGACATAGTTTCATAACGCTCCTGCTCAATCACTTTTCTGTATTTTGGTTCCAGGGAGTTAAAATAGCTTAGCTTCTGGTTCAGAATATCAAAGTATTCATTGAGTAAGTTATTGGCTTTTCCTGTTTCTCCGCACATAAAATAGGCCTCAATTATTCCTTCATGGTGTATCATATCGTCCTCTCCACGAGGAAAGGTAAGTCCTCCAATATATTGATCATACGGTAAAACTGAATGAGGAGCCAGCTCCATACAGTGGTCGAGAACTTCCACCGCTCTTTCTTTGTCTCCCTTTTCCAGAAGTTTGAGGGCGAGACGTGTATGAAGATTCCTGAAACGGATTACTGAAAGTGTCCTTACAGAATAATAATCGAGTGTCACATCCTCTTCATTCATCCTTCCCCAGCTGAACTTGTTCATCACTTTATCGTACATTTTATCGGGATCAATGCGGCCCATGACCAGTACGCTCTCCTGGGGTGTCATGATCGGTACCACCTTGTAGGCAAGTCCATCCAGCTGATAATAAGGTTCAAGTCCGAGACTGCCGCTAAAGGAGCCAGCAGTAAAATAGATGGGACGTTCCCAATTGTTGTTGGCGAATATGTCCAGCTGTGCCATATTCCCCTTCAGGATCTGATCGTTGGGTGTTAACTGAAAACGAACATCATCAACTATTTTGTTTGCGTCGTAGGGTTCAATGATGCCTTGTTCGATCACGGTAGCAGAATCCACTTCAATGACTATATTGGGAGTGGGAACATAATCCACTTTTTCTCCATTGCGCAGACTTAATTTTGTACGAGGGTCGTTGCTTTTAATAAAGTTTGAGATATACTTTACAGTCGCCCAACGGTCATTTTCCCTGACAAGGATTGAGTTATTTGTCCCCTCTTTATATTTGGCATAAGGAAGGGAGATGGGGAGTGGTTCTGAATCATACACCTTCATCTTTTTCTCGTCGATGTACCAGTCTGTATTGAACAGCATCATGTTTACCACACGCACATCGGTTCTTACGCCTTCAACCTCCTGCATATACCAGAGAGGGAAGGTATCATTGTCGCCAACGGTATACAAAATTGCATCTTCATCACACGATTCCAGATAGTTTCTTGCAATGTCCCTGGCCAGGTACCTGCCGGAACGGTCATGGTCGTCCCAGTTCTGCGCAGCCATAAGCATCGGGACCCCCAGAAATGAGATGATACAACTGAAAACGGCAGCCATTTTCATGCTTGTCCATCTGTTAATGAATGTTGCAAGTCCCGCCACACCCATTCCTATCCAGATGGAAAAGGCGTAAAAGGAGCCCGTGTAGGCATAGTCCCTTTCACGGGGTTGGTATGGGGTCTGATTCAGATAAACAACGATAGCAATTCCTGTCAGAACAAATAGAAATAATACAACCCAAAAGTCCTTCAGGTGATGTTTATAATGGAACAACAACCCGATTATTCCCAGGATCAGAGGCAGGAAGTAGTAGGTATTCCTCGCGGGATGGTTGAGCATATCGACGGTCAGCATTTTTTGGTTTCCGAGCCAGAGACTGTCAATGCCTCTGATACCGCTTACGGCCCTGCCGTTGAGGATTCCGCCGTGTCCCTGATGGTCGTTTTGCTTTCCGACAAAGTTCCACATGAAATAGCGGAGATACATATGTCCTACCTGGTAACGGAAAAGGAATTCAATATTATCCAGGTAGGTCGGGTTATTGGGGTCCTTGATTGTTCCGTATTGTATATAGGCCTGTTTGTGTTGGGAATCCCGGCTAAACATCCTGGGGAATAGCATTTTACCCTCTTTATACTTTATTTCAGGTTTTTTACTGGCTACCTCATACCGGTTGGTATCCTTATCCAGGGCATATATTGCCTTGTTGTATTCGATTGATTCCACTTCTGAATGATACTGGTTCCCAAAAACAAGGGGTCTGTCACCATATTGTTCCCGGTTCAGGTAAGAAAGAAGGGCAAAAGCGTTATCGGGCCTGTTTTCATTGATGGGAGGCTGGGCTGTGGACCTTATGATAATCATGGCATAGGAGGAGTATCCAATAATAATTACAGTGAGACTCACCAGGATGGTATTAAGGAGCAGGTTCTTCTTTTTGTATTGGGTCCTGTAAATGCCGTAAGCAAGCGCAAAAAACAGAAGGACAAAATAGATGATCATGCCTGTATTATAACGCAATCCGACGGTATTGGTAAAAAACAACTCAAACCAGGTCGCAATTTTAAAAAGGCCGGGAATAACAATATACATGATCGATCCAAGGATTACGACAGAAGCAAGAATGGCCATGATGATGCCTTTTCTGGTTACAGTGTATTTTTTAAAATAATAGACCAGCACGATTGCAGGAATGGCCAACAGGTTCAAAAGATGTACGCCAATGGAAAGCCCGATCAAATAAGCAATCAATATTAGCCAGCGGTTTGCATATTTTTCATGCGCAATGTTTTCCCACTTCAAAATGGCCCAGAAGACTACAGCGGTAAAAAGCGAAGAGGTGGCATAAACTTCCGCTTCGACGGCTGAAAACCAGAAGCTATCGGAAAAAGTAAACGCAAGTGCCCCTACCATGGCGCTGCCCATGACGAGGATATAGTTGGTGGTGTTGTGATCCTCATCTTTTTTAATGAAGATCTTTTTCAGAAGATGAGAAATGGTCCAAAACAAAAAGAGGATGGTGAACGCACTGGCTGCAGCAGATAATGTATTGTATGCTGCAGCAACATTGGCTGTATCGGAGGTAAAAAGGGAAAACACCCTGCCCAGAATCATATATAGGGGTGCTCCGGGAGGATGGCCCACTTGTAGTTTGTAGGATGTGGCAATAAATTCTCCACAGTCCCACAGGCTTACAGATGGCTCGATCGTAAGCATATACACGGTCAGGGCAATAAGGAAAGCCAGCCAGCCTGATACCAGGTTATATTTTCTGAAATCGTTCATAATTCTTGGCTAATAGTATATGTAAAGGCACGAATTTAAGGATTTTTCACTTGCCTGAGCTCGCAAGTTCGGTTCTTTCTGACTATTTTTTGAAAGATTCAAGCAGGAAAGCTATATTTGCATCTCCACTAACTGAAAAATGTTATGGTTGCAAAAAAAAATTCATCTGCCGAAGAGGTAATCTATTCTACCTATCCTGAATTTGAATATGAATACGCCAATGTCCGCGAGCCGGAGACATTGAAGCCGGGCGATCAGCAACTGGTTATCGCCTTGTCGAAACGGAAAATGGACGGAGCTCCCATTACTGTGATTACGGGTTTTGTGGGCAAGCGCATCGATCTGATAGAAATTGGACAGGAGCTCTCAGACGTTTGCAGAACCTGCGTTTCTACCCGGATGTATGAAATAATTTTGGCCAGGGATGTACGAAAAAGGGCATATATTTATCTGCGCAATAGGGGATATGGAGTGCAATTCGTCATCGCAAAGGATTAGTTCACTCAGGCTTTCCTGTGTTGGCATTGTAATCGTTTCATTTTTGCTCATTTCTGTTTTCCCCACCACCGGGATTGCGCAGTTCTATGAATATGGTCAGGATCGGGGAACGATACGATGGAACCAGTTTTCAACGGAGCATTTCAGGTTGATTTTTCCGGTGGGGTTTGACAGCATGGCTATGGACTTTGCGGACAAGCTGGAGTATTTTTATCCTTACCAGGCAGCGGTTATGGAACATGGGCATAAGAAGATGCCGGTGTTACTGCACAATGAATCGAGTTTCTCCAATGGTGTCTTTGTCTGGGCCCCCAAACGACTGGAGGTGTTTACAAATCCTAACCCAAATGGTTATCCGCAGAATTGGATGACACAACTGGCGTTGCATGAGGGAAGGCATGCCATGCAGGTGTCAAAGCTTGACCAGGGATTCACGAGGTTTCTTTCGTTTATTGCAGGAGAGCAGGCAGTGGGAGCTATAACAGGTTTTTTGCCGCTCTGGTACCTGGAAGGAGATGCGGTTGATGCAGAGACCAGGTTCTCTTATACCGGTCGGGGAAGACTTCCCTCTTTTGAAATGGGGATGAAGGCACAGTTGCTGGAGGGGGATAGACGGTATACTTTTTCAAAAGCGATGTTGGGCTCCTATGCAGACTATGTTCCGAATCATTATGAGCTGGGATACCTGATGGTCCGCTACGGACGCAGAACATATGGAAACAGTTTTTGGAACGACATGGTTGATCATGCAGCAAGGAGACCTTACCTGATCGCACCTACCTATTTCAGCATGAAGAGATATGGTGTAAAATCTAAAAAAGAGCTGTATCACGCAGCCCTGGATCAATACCAAAGTCATTGGGAAAAGACCTATGAAAAAAGGAAGGTTGATTCAGTTACAAACTGGAGCAGTACAGGTAACAGACATTATACCAGTTATCGTTTCCCCCAGTGGATCGATGATACCACAGTAATTGCCCTGAAATCGGGACCAGACCAGATACCCGAATTTGTTTTGGTCGACAGGGCGGGTGATGAACAGCGGGTATTCAGACCTGGATATATGAATTCCGGCCGTTTTAGCTATGGAGCAGGGAAGATTGTATGGGACGAGTGGGTACCGGACACCAGGTGGAGTAACAGGAATTTTTCTGTTATTCGGATGTATGATTTGGCCCAAAAAGAGATTAAAAACCTAGGGACCCGAACCAGGTATTATGCGCCGGTAATTTCCGGAAGTGGTGATAGATTCGCGGCAATTGAACAACGTCTGGACCACACATTTCATCTTGTAATTTTAAATGAGCAGGGAGATATCATCCATTCAGCGGGTGCTCCTGACAACCTTTTTATTCAGCATCCTTCCTGGATGGAGCAGGATTCTGCCCTGGTTGTAACCGTGAATGACCAATCAGGAGAATATCTTTATATATACTCCCTGGAGAAACAGGAATGGACCGGGCAATTCCATGCGGGATACAATGATATCTCATTTCCGGTTGTTCACAAAAACGCGGTCTTATTTAGCTCCACTTTTTCAGGAATTGATAATATTTACCAGTATGATTTGAAAGATGAATCACTGTGTCGGGTTACTTCAGCAGCATTCGGTGCATTTAATCCTGATATTCATGATGGGAAGGTTCTTTATTCCGATTATCATGCGGATGGATACCGGGCTGTCTCCAGGGAATTAAATCCGAATCAGTGCATTAAGATTTCTGATCCCGCTATTCTCTCCTTTCCATCAGAGCAACTTGATGCTGCACCAACTGCCGGGGAGCAGAAGATCATTGAGGGGGCAAAAAACATACAGGAGGGTGAATATTCGCCAAAGCCCTACCGAAAAATTCTGCATTCCGTAAACATTCATTCCTGGTTGCCACTCTATTTCGATTACATGAACCCGGAAACGGCATTGAATCCTGGGGAGCTGCCTGTTAGTCCGGGCATCACAATTCTGTCGCAGAATCTCTTAAGTAGCGTAATTGGAATGGCTGCATATGAGTACAGTAGCAACATGCATTTTTTTCATACAGCAGCAAGGTTGAAGGGGCGTTATCCTGTTTTTGATTTGGCATTCCGGTTTGGTGGTCTTCCCCAGGTATACAAGATAAATGCCTCTGACACTATCCCGGTGCGACCCAACAGGCTCTCTTTCGTTACAAACACTTATGTCCCCATCCGTTTAAACACGGGAAAATTTGTTACCTTCCTGCAGCCGCTTGTGTCCTATACGTATACATCCGATCTATTTCCCAATGAAAACCTTTCGGACTATGAATCGGGCATCCAGAGGTTTATGTATAGGCTGTATGTTAGCTCTTATTTGCGTATGGGAAGAAAAGATATCCTTCCCAGTTTGGGTATGTCAGCCCGGGCCGGATTCAGGCATACACCATTTAGCAGTTATAATTTTGGGGCCCAAAAGTTTTTCGGCATGACGATCTATCTGCCCGGTTTATTAAAACACCAGTCACTTATGCTGAATCTGTCAACCCAGAAGCAGGAAGCAGTAAGGTATTTGTATACCAATGATATTAATCTGCCAAGGGGGTATCAGAATATTGTAGGGTTGGAGACGAAGATGGCGGGCATCGACTATAATTTCCCCATCATTTATCCTGATCTGAATATTGAACCCCTGTTATATATAAAACGAATCCGGGGTAACCTATGGGGTGATTATTTGCAGGGGAAGGATATTTTGATCCAGAATCCCGGGCCAGCACTGGTCAACAGGAACTACTACTCTTATGGGGCCGACCTGCTCTTCGACTTTCATCTTCTCAGGTTCATGTTTCCCTTTTCAATGGGGGCGAGGATTGCCTATCTGCCACAGACGGGTGAATTAAAGCCGGAGTTTCTTTTCACCATTAATGTGAATTAGCCAAACGGATAAACGCTTCACTTTCGGACTTTATAGACATCCATTAATTAGTCTTTGAAAGACAACTGCTTATTTTTACAAGTGGCTCGCAAGAAAGCTTCATTTTCAAGGCTTGTGAAGTCTGAAAATGAGGAGTTTACTGAGCGTAAATGACGAGTTTTCAGACAAGCATAACGCAGAAAATGGAGTTTTCTTGCAGTCACTAATTAGTTTCCTGAACGGAACGTTTTATCGATGGTAAAATAATCAGGATAGGGTACCATTGTTGAACCGACGTAGACAGAGGGCTTAATCTTAAGGCTTAATCGCGTTGGTTGTCCTCCGGCATCAACCAGGTTCAATGCAAAATTCAGCATTTTTTTCGGGTTATCGCCATGCAGATATTCAAACAGGTCGGTTTCAATTCTTATGGGAACAATTGCAGTTCCACCACTTCCGGGAATTTCGACGCGGTTGTCGATTCTGCCGGAAGAGATCCTGATATCATCGATAAAGGCGATCCATTCGATATTATTCAGCGCAGCGGTTGTTATGCCCGGATTTTTAACTTCAATATTTGCAGTGATTCCAAAAGGGAGCTTTTTCTGCAGGATATTGGAGACTAGTCTTTGTCCGTCCATGAAAGTAAGATCGGAATAGGTCTGGATGCGCATCACATCAACACCTGCAACGACAGGATTTTGGGCAGAATGGAAACTGAATTCACACTTGGTAAGAGCCGTTAACTCAGACAAAATACTGCAACCCGTGAGGGAAGTAGTGATTAACAGAACTGCAAAAATCTTTTTCATATATCCGGTTTCAGTTAGAGAATGTTTATTGTCTATCTTCGTTATGTAAATATACGATTTTTCTCTATTCCGGAGAAGAT
Organism: uncultured Bacteroidaceae bacterium; assembly: GCA_964432125.1. GTDB lineage: Bacteria > Bacteroidota > Bacteroidia > Bacteroidales > M55B112. The sequence continues at coordinate 61,682 of CAYSMO010000001.1, forward strand.
CATATTTTTGCAGAACCAAATGGCAGATATTTTTTCATACGGACTTCGGAATTTCAAGGAATTTGTTAAAACGAACCTTGTTGCAATTCTCTATACAGTGATTGTTCATCTCGTAGTTTTGATTGTGCTGGTTCTTGTCAAGGTTGAGGGGTTAAAGCATGACAGGGAGCTGGGTGTGATGCTCGATTTTTCTGAAGAGACCACGTTGGACGAGATGATGGAGGAGAATATTGACCTGCCGCCGGAGTGGATTGAACATGTTTATGAGGCCAGGGAAAGGGCCAGTAACAGGGCTGTAAATGTGAATGATCCAGTGAATCAGGATATATCTACCGACGACTATGTAAACGAACTCCTGAATGAGCTGGAGGCCCAGAAGGATGAGGATTTCTTAAAAGAGAGGGAGAAGTGGGAAGAGATTATCTCTTCCTATATTTATGAGGAGGAGGCGGTTGATTCCCCCGCTGAAGAAGATGAAAAAGAGCCCTATACAGGGCCGACAACCATTAACTATGAGTTTATTGATCCGCCGACGGATAGGAAAAGTCGCCGTCTTACAGTCCCTGTATACAGATGCGAAGGTTCGGCCCTGGTTGTAGTTGATCTTGAAGTCAGGCAGGACGGTTTTGTAAGAAATGTAACGGTGGTTCGTGTAGAGACGGAGAGAGATCCCAACTGCTTTACCGAGGCGGCAGAAAATGCAGCGTTATCTTCGATTTTTCAGAGCAATTATGATGCGCCGCAAAGACAAAAAGCAAGAATCACCTATCAGTTTGTGGCACAGTAAGGTTGCACAGTGTCTGTCCATAAAGTCCGGTAGCTGCATTGCTCTCGAACTTTATGATCCAGCCACTCCGACTCTATTGACAGGCTCTAAACAGTCGATTGGCAGCAGCGGCAATTGCAGCTGTATTTTGTTGCATCATACATTTAAAATGTTTTTTGGGACATCTTTTTTTTCCCAGTTTTGAGCAGGGCCTGCAGCGAAGGCCGTTTACTTCGAAATCAATGGAACCCGCTCCTGGTTTGTAGGCATACATGCCGAATCGGGGGACAGTATTTCCCCAGATGGTAATGATCCTTTTCTTTAAGGCAGCGGCTATATGCATCATGCCGGTATCGTGGGTGATGATGCCATTTGCCTGCTGAATGATTGATGCCGACTGGTGGAGGGACCACTGGCCGCAACCATTCAAAATGGTTTTGTCGGGCAGGGATTTCCTTATCTTTTCTCCGTCGTCCTGATCCTCCGGACCGCCTATTATTACCACAGGCCCTTGAAGCATTCCGGCCAGTTCTGACCAGCGTTCAGGCGGTAGCCTTTTTGTATTGTGTTTTGCCCCGATAACTAAAACAATATAGCCTTGCTGAAAAGCTTTGGGTAAGGTGTGGAGGTGAACCCGCTTCTCCTCTGGAATAAAATAATCGAGCCCCAGTCCATCATTTTTTACATCAAAAAGTTCCACGGTTTTCAGGTAGCGGTCGACAATGTGCAGGTCGGGCAACCTATTAATATGGAGGTTTACAAGCAGCCATTTCTTAAAGTTCAGTTTGTGCACGGTGAAGTACATTTTTTTCAGGGAGCGCTTCAGGCGGAGTGAACGTATATTGTTTTGCAGGTCGATAATATAATCGAATCCCTCATTATTGAGTATTTCAAATGTCTCTCCAGGGTTATCGGACAGAACGTGGATTTTTGAGATATGCGGATTGGCCCTTAGGAGGTCAGCATAGGCAGGTTTAGTGAGAAAATGAACTTCAGCATCGTCCACCTGTCTATGGAGTCCGCGAACAACCGGGGAGGTCAGAACAATATCGCCAATGGAACTGAAACGGATGACCAGGAATTTCACCATTATTGCAAATCCTTGAAAAACAATAGAATAGCCAGCCAGTATTCAGTGTAAGAGGGATTGCCCGGTAAGAGGACCGCTGATCCTCTCTCTCCTTCGGAATTCTCAGGAACGAAGATTGTTTTATACTCCTCTTCAACATTCGACATGATCTGTTCAATATAGGGGTATTCAGTTCTGCTGGCAGTAATCAATAATGGTTTTTGAATGCCGGAGATGGTGTTTTCAATGCTGAAAAGAGGAAGAAAAAACTCACCCGGACTTAAGGCGATTGCGGCATCTACGACAGCCTGCTCTTTGGCTGTTTTAAGAACCAGGGATCCATTTGCACCTGCTCCGAGCAGCACAACGCCCTGCCCCGAATTTTCATACGCATAATCAATAGCCGCCCGTATATCTGCCTCCACCGCCTGGCTATTATTTTTTTTATCATTATTCCTGGCTCTTTTCGCGGTTTCATTCGGGATGAAGTTTGAGTTTCCTCCATTTCTGACATCAACAGCGAGGCAATTGTAGTTCATCTTCTGAAAGCGGTCCACTATTTCGATGAATTCTCCACGGCTCGATCCCTGTTCATGGATGAGGATCAGGTATGAAAAAGAGTCGGCGGTTATAAATTCGTCGGCGGTAATAAGGAGGCTGTCACTGGAAAAAAAGGAGACAGTTGATCTTTGGGGTTGGGCAACAAGAATGAAACCTGACCAAAAGAGTATGATTGAAATAATCAGCCGGGTTTTGATCAGCGTAAGCAGTACAAGATTATATCGCGTTTTCAGCAAGAACAATAATTTTATTGTTTTTGGCCTCAATCACGCCACCTTCAACTTCAAAGGTGGAGCTCTTTCCGTCCTTCTCGAGAATTCTAATGATCCCCTTTTCCAGTGTTGATATAATGGGAGCATGGTTATTCAGTATCATAAACGGACCTTTCGAACCGGGTACGTTTAGGTTCATAACCTCTCCCGAATAAAGCTTTTTATCGGGCGATATGATTTCCAGCAACATGTTTATCCTTCTGAATTATAAATACAAATTACTGCTAATTGGACTGAGCAAGCAGTTTTTCTCCTTTTTCAATGGCCTCTTCAATAGTTCCGACCAGGTTAAATGCGGCTTCAGGATATTTATCAACTTCGCCATCCATAATCATTTTGAATCCCCTGATGGAATCCTCAATCGAGACAAACACCCCGTCAAGGCCTGTAAACTGAGAAGCAACAAAGAAAGGCTGAGAGAGAAAACGCTGCACCCTTCTTGCCCGGTGGACGATCAGTTTATCCTCCTCGGAAAGTTCGTCCATACCAAGAATGGCAATGATATCCTGCAGCTCATTGTATCGCTGCAGCAGCACCTTGATTCGTTGGGCCGTTTCATAATGTTCTTTTCCAACGACCTCCTCCATCAGTATCCTTGAGTTTGAATCAAGCGGATCAACAGCCGGATATATACCCATTGATGCAATTTTTCTGCTTAATACCGTCGTGGCATCAAGGTGTGCAAAGGTGGTCGCCGGTGCCGGGTCCGTTAGGTCATCGGCAGGCACATAAATAGCCTGAACCGAAGTAATCGAGCCATTCTTTGTTGATGTGATTCGTTCCTGCATCTGCCCCATTTCGGTAGCCAGTGTAGGCTGGTAGCCTACGGCTGAAGGCATTCTTCCAAGCAGCGCGGATACTTCTGAACCGGCCTGGGTAAAGCGGAAAATATTATCGACAAAGAAGAGGATGTCTTTCCCTTCTCCCTCTTCACCAATGCCGTCACGGAAGGATTCTGCCACGGTAAGACCTGAAAGGGCAACGGTTGCACGGGCACCGGGAGGTTCGTTCATCTGACCAAAAACCAGGGTGGCCTGCGATTCTTTCAGCTGTTCATGATCAATTTTATCAAGGTCCCAGGAGCCCTCTTCCATTGATTTCTCAAACGCTTCTCCATATTTGATAACGCCCGACTCGATCATCTCCCTTAAAAGGTCGTTTCCTTCACGGGTCCGTTCACCCACGCCAGCAAAAACAGACATTCCGGAATATTTTTTGGCAATGTTGTTGATCAACTCCATGATCAGAACGGTTTTGCCTACACCTGCTCCTCCGAAGAGTCCGACCTTTCCTCCTTTTACATAAGGCTCAAGCAGATCGATCACCTTGATACCGGTGAAAAGTATTTCAGATTCCGTTGCAAGGTCATTAAACAGCGGTGGTTCACTGTGGACCGGATAACCGCCGGTTTTGTCAACCTTGCCAATACCATCGATAGGTTCCCCCACTACATTCAGCAAGCGGCCTTTGATTTGTTCTCCATTAGGCATGGTAATGGGCGAATCAAGAGAGACCACTTCCATTCCCCGCTGAAGCCCGTCCGTTGAATCCATTGCTATGGTACGGATGGAATGCTCTCCGATATGCTGCTGGCATTCAATGATTAATTTTTCACCATCCTCACGTGTGATTGTAAGGGCATCATGAATATTGGGAAGATCAGCCCCGTTTGCATCAAAACTTACATCTACTACAGGACCTATAACCTGTATAACTTTTCCTTTTAGTGACATGAATCCTTTTTATTACCTGGTTTAAAATATGCGAGCAACAAATTTAGCAATTTCTGCTCATTTTCATAGTCTCTTTTCATAGCTTCTTTTGATACAATCGTTTTTTTTTTACTTTTGTTACAGTTTCAAACCAAAGTAATGACAGGTCTGGTTTTTTAATGGTATGATTTTTTCAGTATAGAAGAGACATATTTCAAGAGATTGCTTTTTTTAAGTAGATTATACTTATGATGTTATCAGCATGAAAAGACTGCTGCTTATATTGGTGCCGGTACTATTCTTCACAACAACAGTTAAGGCGCAGCCCGAAAGGATTGGGGCTGGGCTGACATTTGCAACGAAGAAAAGATTCGGTGATGGTGATACTGGTAATCCCGGCCTGAATATCAAGACGTGGATCCCGCTTAGCAAAAAACTGGTTTTCCACCTAAAGCCTTCTGTCACACTGTTCAATCCGTTGACAGTGAACCACACCACCCACCTTACCACAACATATATGTTTTATGGTGACCTGGATTTGCAATACCTCTTTTTTCATGAAAAAACGATGAAGCTTGTTGCATTTGGAGGGATCAACTACACGCACATCATTTCGAGAATTGAGCCTTTGACAGATCCGCCTCTCCCTGTTGTGCCAGCGGATTCAGCAATTTCAGGATTTGGACCTTCCTTAGGCGCAGCTATGGAAATGCGCATGAGTCCTTATTGGGATTTCATCGTCTCGGGAAGATACAGTTTTGCCGGACTGAGCTTAGGTGATGACGCTGCTGGTGAAAATTTTATAATCGCACCGTTATCTGCACCAATCCTGCAGGTACATGCCGTTTTTTATTTCACAAGCCGCGGAAGAGGATATTCCAGAAGATAGTTGATGCCTATTCATTTTTTCTTATCTTTATTCCATGAATGACTTTATAAAAAAAAACTCATTAATACATTATGGCAAGTTTAGCATTTTTGTTTGGGATGATCCCGGGCACTGAAAAAGTTGAAAGCGCAGATGATCAGCTCAGGGCTGATTTAAAAGCTTATCAGGATTATGAAAAGTCAGATGAACTGAAACATTTTCTTGAACTGGAAAAAGAGGTTACCTCTGCCGATTTTGCCATCAGAAAGAAGAAAATCAAGGGAGAAAAATACAAATCTTCTGAAGAGTATCGCAAAGAGGCACGCTACAAGCAGCTTATAAAAAAGAATAAAGGGGAAGAACCTTCTGCTGATTTAAAAAAGCTTGAAGAGGAGATCAATTCTGAACCTTTTCAAAAAAGGAAATCATACCTGCTTATGAAACCCAAGGCAAGGTATGAAACAACCGATGAGTACCATAAAGAACAAGAATACCAGCAACTTAAGAATTCGGAAAAGGTTATTTGGTATTTCAAAACGAAGAAAAAATATCCATTCAGGGAAATTGAAAAATGGGAAGAGACTTTTAATGAGTCATTTGCTGGCAATAAATTGGATGAAAGCCGTTGGATGACCCGCTATTTTTGGGGAGATGCTATATTGAATGAACCATACACCATGGCTGACGATAAAAGCTTTCCTACAGATGGGAAGAACATTGAGTTTTATGATACCAAGATGCGGCTCGTTACCAAGCGCGAAGAG
>CAYSMO010000002.1:0-52982 GCA_964432125.1 uncultured Bacteroidaceae bacterium
GTTTGGGATGAGAATAGATTCTGAAAACATACTCAATGGTAAAGATCAGGGTAAAAAACCATTCCGTACTGATAAAAACTTCTGCATATTTTGTCCTGAGGGGTTCTGTACTCTCCAGGATCACAGTAAGAACACTCAGAATGATTAGTACTAACAACAAAATATCAAATCTTCGGCCCGGGCGGGTTGTCGTGCCGAAAATGACAGTATAGATTTTTTGTCTGGTTGTTAGCATCAATCAAAAATAGAAAATTATTCTTAAGTTAAATCCCTCATCATTGAATATAAATATTTAAACTGTGCGAAGACACCTGCCTGCTTGATTGCAGGAAAGGACACAGATAATTTGTTGGTAGCAAGCTGTTCGATGATGAAGCAATAAGTCATTTGTATTTTGATGATCTTTCATCAAATATGCAGAGAATAGTGGATTGCTGTTTGTTTATTTAATAATATTTCATAATTTGCTATGGAAAATAGTTATAACGGTTCTCTATGATATCATTTAGATTGTTTTAATGGAGTCGGACTTAATGGCCCCGGATACTATTTGCAGGCAAATTTTGTTTTTTTAATATAAACCTAAATTTTTTTATTATGGAGGTAGTATTGGTTATTATTTACTTGGCGTTCATTGTATTGATGCTGGTGAGTTATTGGAAAATTTTCACGAAAGCAGGTAAGCCCGGATGGGCGATTCTGATTCCTATTTACAACATCATTGTTTTACTTGAAATTGTAGGTAAGCCCTGGTGGTTTGTTCTGTTAATGCTTATTCCATTAGTAAACATTGTGATAGGAGTGTGGATGGTTAATTTATTGTCTTTAAGCTATGGAAAGGATGTTGGATTCACGATTGGATTGATCTTGCTGGGACCGATATTCGTTCCGATACTGGGACTTGGCAAGGCAGAATACAAAGGGCCTGCAGGTGCAGCGACCAAAGCGTAGGATTATTGTTTGTATGGTATTAAAAAAGGCCATTTGTACATGTACAAATGGCCTTTTTTTTGGTAAACCGATCTACTATTCTGGAGAAATTGCTTCAACCGGGCAGACATCGGCACAAGCACCACAGTCGGTACAGAGTTCAGGATCAATTACATAAATATCTCCCTCGCTGATTGCTTCAACCGGGCATTCATCGATACAACTGCCACAGGCAGTACAATCGTCACTAATTACATAAGCCATTTTTATAAAATTTTAATGCATTTACAATGATTACTGCTGCAAAAATACAGTCATTTTTAATAATTCTATAATTTGTCCCGCTTAATATTCATTATTTATAATAGTTCTAAGAAAACAATTGTAAGGTATTTATTTTCAAGGATGAAGAAGATTTATTGTTAGCCAGGCAAGAAGTGACATGCCTGTTTTGAGTGCGCGTTCGTCGGCAATAAAGCGACTACTGTGCAACGAAAGGACTTCATCAGTTTCAGGCGATCCGACTCCCAGCCTGTACATCATGGCCGGGTATTGGAGTGAAAACCAGGCGAAGTCCTCCGCCGTCATCCTGATATTCATATCGGTTACCTGGTCACTCCCAAGCAGTTCGGATGCGAGATCCCTGGAAAGTTGTGTCAGTTTGGGATCGTTGTTGAGTGCGGGATATCCCGCTCTTATTTCGAGTTCCACAGATCCCCCCATGCTGGTGGCAATTCCCTCTGAGATTTGCCTGATCAATCTGTGTGCCTTTTCTCTCCAGTCTTCGTTCATTGTCCGAAAGGTACCTTCCATCCTTACTTCGTCGGGGATTACGTTCATTGCTCCATTGGCATTTACCTTGCCGAAAGAGAGAACAGTTGGAATGCCTTTGGGCGACCTCCTGTTGATCTCCTGCTGCAGGGAGATAAGTATATGTGAGGTCATCAATACCGGATCACTAATATTTTCCGGCAGGGCGGCATGGCCCCCTTTTCCTTTAACAGTAATATAGATCTCATCGCTTGAGGCCATATAGGCACCAGCTTTAAAACCCACTTTGCCAGCCTCCATTTCAGGGAGCACGTGTTGTGCAATGATCATGTCTGGCCTTATTTTATTGAAAATTCCTTCTTCGAGCATCAGCTTTGCCCCGCCGGGTAGTTTTTCCTCACCCGGTTGAAAGATGCAAAGCACCCTGCCTTTGATGTGATCTTTCATTTCATATAAGATCCGGATGGCCCCCAGCAGGCTAGCCATGTGAATATCATGTCCACACGCATGCATTACTCTTTCGTTTGCAGATGCAAAGTCGAGATTCGTCTCCTCTTGAATGGGAAGTCCGTCCATATCTGACCGCAGTGCGATAACCGGTCCATCGTTATCTGCGCCTTCAATACAGGCGAGGATACCATGTTCAACGAAAGGGTAAGTATATGAAACACTCCATTGGTCGAGAAGATCCCTTATGTACTGCGAGGTTTCTTTCTCCTCGAATGAAAGTTCAGGGTTCCTGTGAAGATGCCTGCGGATCTGGATGACCTCCTCCAGGTATTGATCTGTTTTTCTGTATATAAGTTCTTTAATATTCATCATAATTAGAAATCGAGACTTAAAGATAAGTAGAATACACGAGGCTGGACGTCCATATTCTCCACACCCCATGCCCAGTCAAGTCTTACAAAATAGCCAAACAGTTGGGTTCTTGCGCCTACCCCAAATCCTCCGACTATCGGAGATCGGTTCGAATTGATTGTTACCACAACGGGAGTTCCGGGTTCCGGGTTATTGGGTATTACTTCAGTGTCCCACGCATTTTCGCCTGTATATGGATGGAGTCCTGTCCAGGCAGATCCGATATCTCCGAATCCGACGACCTGAAAATTGTTGAAAAACGCTGAACCAAGCGGATGATTGGCAAAATACCTGAATATTGGCCAGCGAATCTCCGAGTTGATCAATGCAAAATTACTACCGTTCCTGATATTCTGGGAGAAGCCCCTCATGTTGGTTGCAATGGCCTGGTATGAATAGTTCCTGGTGTAATCTATATCCACCGACTGATCAAAGGTGGGTGTCCTGAGTTGCAGGAGATTGGTCCAGTTATCCACCCCCCCGAGATAATAGATGAGTGGACTGCGCCCGAAGGAGGTACTGGCGGCAAACCTGTTGGCCCAGATCAGAGACCGGTGAATTCTGATATAATGCCTGAAATCTCCTCCAAGCACGTACAGATCCGACTCCTTCGCGTTAACCTGCCGGTATGCTTCCCCGAAAATCTTGAAACGCGTTCCCTCGTTCAGATTAATTCCCAGGTTACGAATGTTGTCGAATATCAGTTCGAGCTTAACTCCTCCCCATACTTTCAGGAGATTTTCTTTAGACAGGTTTGCGATATCTGTGGAAAGAAAAATTGAGTTATCGTGCCTGAATGAGGCCGTTCCTTTAAGTGCAAGTGCCTGGTTAAAGGGGTATTTTACAGAGCCAAGGAGCTGATGGGAAAAAGTTTTGACAAGTGAATTATCGAACTGATTATTGATTGCTTGCCGATGAAAAATAACCTGCTGATCGAGTCTCTTGCTGAGATTTTCGAAGCTTAGCAGGTATTCATTGCTATTGAAGTCTGACGAGAACCTTACTCCGCCCACCAACCGGTAATCTTCAAAAAGATCGTTGGCACCTACTTTGAACAGCAGGTTGAAACCCGGGTTGAAATAGAATGCACTGCCTGTAAAAGGCTGGTAGGAATCATTCAGAAAGCTGTAGTCGATTTGGTTGACCAGCTGATCAGGATAGAAGGTGGTGCGGTAATCGATATAGACATTTTCTTTTTCGGCTACATCATCCAGTACCAGTGCAATCCCGCGATCACGCAGTTGCTCGTTATAGTATTTTACCTTTTCCCTTTCAAAGATGTAGTTGTTAATGTTGATCTCGAATTCCTGCAGTTGAATGGTGTCGTTATCGATAATCAGTTTATTGTCTGCTATGTCATTCAGGGAGATTACCTTTTGTTCAATATGATGAAGTGAGTCTTCCTGTTTTAATCGTTCGACATGCCGGTTCCGGTATTCTGTATTTTCCAGTCTTTCACCAAACCGTTTGGAGAGGTCTGCTGAAGTTTTATAGAGGTTGTATTTCCCGTTGTGATAAATCACATTGCTGACATCCTTCGTCAATGGATTTACATCCATATCAATAATGTTCCGGTTGTAATTGGTTATCGGGTGACTATTGGCGAAATAGCGATAATGAATGGTGGTGTCGATAAAGGCTATGGTGCTGTCGTATTCAGCATAGTATTGGTTATATATACCGTTTTTATCGCTAAGATAAATAAACCTGTCATTCCCCATGTATTCAGGTTTCATGTGGTTGATGTAATCTCCTTCAGAGATTTTTCTCAGGACTGGGTTTTTTGTTTTGTAATCGTAAATATAAATGGATGATGCGGTAGTTGTATTGTTTGGAGGTTCATTTCCGCTTGTATATAGTGTATCGTACCTCCTGTTGGAAGTAAAGGAGATGTGGTCTGCACCGTTCATGAACCGCGGGTGGAAATCATCGGCGAGATCGTTTGTAACACGTTCGCTTGTTGCAGAGGCAAGGTCGTACACATAGATGTCTGTCTGTCCGTTATATACTGCTGAAAATACGAGTTTTCTCCGGTCGGGCGAGAAATCCATGTCAAGTATCTTCTCAAAGTAATAAAGTATCCTGGTTGTTAGTTCATCTGTAGTAAGATTGTAAAAGTTGAGTGACAGAATGCCCTCCTCTTCCGTAATGAAACCGAGTATTTCATTAGATGGATGCCAGGCAGTAACAGGATAGGAATAGTCAATCTCCTGGTCGAGTTTCAGGCCGTGGCGGTATACCCTTTTTTTATCACCTGTTTGGCTGTTATAGATCCATAACCTGGATTTCCCTTTTTGATTGGTTACATACGAGATATAATTGCCATCCAAACTAATCTTTGGACGTTGGATGTGCATTTCCCGTTTCGGCTTAATCAAGCTTGTGAGTTTACCTGGGGTTTCCCCTTTCTCATCGGCGCTCATGTACATACCCAGGTAGTAGGATGACCAGTCGGCAGAGATTTCCTTTAGTTTTTGCCCCAACACATAGAGAAATCCGTCGCCTGCGCTTTTGTTCACCTTGGTCATATAGAGAATGCTCGGAATGATGGATGCCCCGTACAGATCGGCAATGTATTTCCAAAGGGAGTGACCGGCATATACGGCATCGTCGTCTGTGAGGGAGATAAGTCTATCATATTCCTTTGAAATGATCCCATCTTTGACCCTGTTTTCAATTTGATAATCCCATGGATTCGATACGAATGAGATCAGTCCTTCAACATACCAGTCGGGTAAATTGATGGTTGTTGTATTGGCAACATTGGAAAGCATGCTGTTTCCGTACATGAACTCATTGATCAGGACCTCTGCAATGGCTGCCCTGATTTGTCGTTCAAATTCAACATGATCGCCTTGAAAGTAGAGTGTTACCTTATTCTGAATAACCTGGGTTGTACCCCCGGTATTGTAATCATCTTCTTCAGCAGAAAGCCCAATGTTACTTTGTCTGAAGTCTGACATTTTGTTGTAGCAGATAAAGATTAACCGCTGCTCGATATCATAATCAAAGAAGCGTTCAATAACCGGGAGTTCCTTTTCAACAAATCCTGCAACATAGAGTGAAAGGTCAGCACCCTCTTCATAGGAATATACATCGAAGCGCTCGAACCTGTAAAACTTCCAGTAGTTGTCGCTGTACTGCACCCGGTTCTTTCCGAAGGTCATCTGCATCCCGTTGTAAAACTGACCATTGGTTGTGCTAATGCCAGTGGTAATAAACAGGACTGCCAGAATATATTTAAATAATTTCTCCAAAATACACCACATCTTTTCCAATCAGCGTAAAAATAAACAATATTCATGACAATGGGGGACATTCAAATGGTCTGATTTTTGAGTAGGAAAAGAAAATGAGTTACATGCAACCTTTTTCATTATATAAGCGTTAGATTTGTACCGTTTGGTGAAATTTGAATCTGGTTGCAGACTACAACCTCATTTTTAGTGTATATTTAACAATATTTAATTTAAAAGAGATTTTTCATGAAAAGTTTTTTTACAGGTTTACTGGTCATTTCCATTGCATTTTCAGGAATGTCACAGACAAAAGCGCCCTTTATTTCATTTGAAAAGCAGACGCATGATTTTGGAACGATGAAGGAAGAGGAGGGAACCTCCACATACAATTTTAAGTTTATAAATACAGGGGGTACACCACTGATTATACAAAATGTTAGGGCAACATGTGGATGTACCGCACCCAACTGGACCAGAGAGCCGGTTCCTCCCGGAGGTGGCGGATTTGTTGCTGCGACCTATAATCCGGCTGGTCGACCCGGCGCATTTTCGAAATACCTCTATGTCGATTCCAACTCTGACCAGGGATCGATCAGATTGACCATTAAGGGAGAAGTGACGCCAAAACCGAGAACCATAGAGGATGAATACAGGTACAGCATGGGAGGACTTCGGCTCAGGGCAAACCATCTTGCTTTTGGCAATGTGAACAACAGTGGCAAAAAGGATTACCGACTGGAGGTTATCAATACTTCGGATAAGGAGATCAGTTTAGGTTTTCAAAGGGTTCCCGGACATATGGAAATTCGGTTTATTCCGGAGGTTCTGAAACCCATGCAAAAAGGTATTATTGAAGCCAACTATGATGCATCAAAGAAGAACGATTGGGGTATGCTGATTGACCGTATCAATGTTACGATAGACGGGGTCAATGACCGCAGTCACAGCCTTGTGGTTTCTGCCAATATTGTAGAAGATTTCTCCGATCTTTCAGCAGCTGAGCTGTTACAAGCTCCTGTTGCTTCAGTAGACAATCCTGAGGTGACCTTTGGTCAGATGAAACAAAATGAAAAGTTTGAGCATGACTTCGTGTTGAGCAATACCGGCAAGTCAACCTTATACATCAGGAAGATTAGAGCTTCCTGCGGATGTACAGCAGCCAAACCGGATAAGATGCAAATTGAGCCGGGGGATAGCGTAAAGATTAAAACGGTTTTTAATTCAGCAGGAAAGCGAGGGCATCAGAACCAGAACATTACGGTAATCACCAATGATCCCAAGCGAACGAACCTGGTACTCAGAATTAAGGGAGAAGTACTGACAGGATAGCAGGAACATACATTGATCAGGAAAGAGATGTTTCAGAAACTACTGGAGCATCTTTTTTTTGATTGTATCTGATCCAACAGAAGCCGACCATTTCGAGGAAATCCTTATCTTTGTTTGCTGGTTGGCCGGGACATTCAATTTCTTCTTTAAAACCTTATGGTATGAGCAAGTACACATTCTTCAATAGGGATATCAGCTGGTTATCTTTCAATTACAGGGTTTTAGAGGAGGCTATGGACAAGTCACACCCGCTGTATGAGCGAATCAAGTTTTTAGCGATATACTCCAATAATCTGGAGGAGTTTTACTCCGTAAGGGTAAGTTACTATAAGCAGATGCTCAGACAGCAGCTAAGGTTCCCCGACCAGGTAAACCGCGTTCAGCCGGCCAAAATAATACATGAGATCAATGAGATCGTATCGGAACAGCAGGTAGTCTTCCACAGGATATTCGAAGAACATATTGTTCCCGAACTCAGGAAAAATAATATATTTTTCGTCGACAACAGTGATGTTCTGAATGAAGCAGAAACAAAGGAGCTGAAGGAGCTTTTCTTTATTGAGGTATTGACCCAGATTCAGCCGGTATTGCTGATCAAGCAGCGGATCAGGCCTTTTCTTCAGACAGGCAATGTATATTTGGCGCTTGATATGGTGATAAGGGATAAACTGAAAAGCAAAAGCGGAAAAAGGAGAGAGCAGTACGGAATTATCAAGGTGCCGCTCGACCGGAACCTTCCCAGGTTTATTGAGCTTCCCGGTGAGGGTGACAAGCACAAGATAATTTTCCTGGAGGATCTGATCATGAGGCATGTAGAAGCCATATTTCCTGGCTATATTGTTAAAAATTTCTACTCCATCAAGCTTACCCGTGATGCAGATCTGGAATATGATGATTACGAGGGTGAAGAGCTTATTGAGGTGATTGAGGATCTGCGGAAACATCGGTCACTTGGTAAGCCCAACCGATTTCAATACGACCGCTCTATGCCAGAGAGGATGTTGCACTATTTCAGGAAGACCTTTCACCTGGAGGATGATATCCTTGTAAAAGGCGGAAGCCGGCATAATTTCAGGGATTTCTTTGCTTTTCCAAATCCGAGGAGTCCGAAGCTCGAAATTGAAAAGCTGCCTCCATTACCAATCCCTTTGATTGAAAACCACAGCGACACTCTGGCGGAATTGATCGAGGAGCGGGATCTGCTTTTAAGTGTACCTTACCAGCGATATGATTACCTGATCGATTTTCTGAGCGAAGCATCGAAAGACAATACTGTTGTGGAGATCAAGACAACGCAGTACCGTGTTGCGGAAAACTCCACAGTAATAAAGGCATTGATCAATGCGGCTGAAAACGGCAAGAAAGTAACTGTTTTTGTTGAGCTGAAGGCAAGGTTCGACGAGGAGGCTAATCTTGAGTGGGCTGAGGAGATGCGAAAAGCAGGGATACTGATTTTATATAGTATCCCTAAGCTGAAGGTTCATGCCAAGCTTGCATTGGTTATTCGTGAGTCGGGCAGTGAGATTGGAGATCAGGTTTATCTCGGGACGGGAAATTTTAATGAGAAGACTGCCAAATTGTATTGCGATCATGGACTCTTCACCTCTCACATAGGAATTGTAAATGAAATTAAGGATTTATACCGGCACCTCGAAGATCAGCAACATGATTGTAATTTTGAGCATATACTTGTGCCAGGTTTTAATATGGTGCCACAGTTCATCAGGCTTATCAGGCAGGAGGCCAGGAATGCTAAACAAGGAAAGGATGCCTATATCCTGCTCAAGATGAATGGACTGCAGGATGTGCCACTGGTTGAGGAGCTATATAGGGCCAGTGAGGCCGGAGTTACGATTGATATTATTGTTCGTGGCATCTGTATTTTGAAGCCAGGGCAACCCTACAGTAAAAATATTCGTTTAATCAGGATCGTCGACAGGTTTCTTGAGCATGCGAGGATCTTCGCCTTTCATAACGGCGGTAAAATAAAGGTGTTCATGGGTTCGGCCGACTGGATGAAACGAAACCTGAACCGGAGGATTGAATGTGTCTTTCCCATTTATGAGAAGGAGTTGAAAGAGGAGATTCTTGATATACTGAATATTCAGCTCTCCGACAACGTGAAAGCAAGTATAATCGATGAAAATTTGCAGAATGTGCGTATAAGAAATGACCAGCCGGAGTTGCGCTCACAGCTGGCCACATATGAATATTTCAAGAAGAAGTACCAGGGATGACGAGTGGTTGTTGCCTGAATGATCAGCTTCCCAGCATCTCTGTTAGCTGGTTATGTCGAGTTTTACACGAGATTTATTTTTCAGTTATTTTTTTAATAGTTGCAATATTACAATCTTTTTAGCTGAATAATGTCAGATAATTGTTAAAAAAACTTTAGAAAATCAGTCGGTTGCAGCTTTTGGAAAGAATTTTTCCAATAGATCAACGGCAGCGGCAAATGAGCTGATCTGGTCGTTCTCCATCATCTTCTCCAGCTCTTCCAGTCTTTTTCTTACCTGTGGATCACTGAAAAACCTGAGTTTTAGTCCCTCGTTCAGCGTCTGGTACATCCAATACGTTCCCTGTTCCGATCTTCTCCGATCGAAAAATCCATTCGATTTTGCATGTTTTTTATAGCTCCCAATCATCTCCCACACCTCTTGCACGCCGGCACCTTCGGTTGATGAGCAGGTGACCACCTGTGGCGCCCATCCCGAAGGAGGAAGAGGAAAGAGGTGCAGCGCATTGGTATATTCTGTTTTTGCCCTTTGGGCGCGGTCGAGGTTGTCACCATCGGCCTTGTTGATAAGAATGGCATCGGCCATCTCCATGATGCCCCGCTTCATCCCCTGGAGTTCGTCGCCTGCTCCCGGTATCATAAGTACCAGGAAGAAATCGACCATCGAGTGCACCGTTGTCTCCGATTGTCCCACGCCCACCGTTTCCACGATAATGATATCATACCCTGCAGCCTCGCAGAGGATAACCGACTCCCTGGTTTTCCTTGCCACACCGCCCAGTGTTCCGCCGGAAGGGGAGGGCCTGATGAACGCCTTCTCCTGTCCGGCCAGTGTCTCCATACGTGTTTTATCGCCCAAAATTGATCCGCCTGAACGCTCACTGCTCGGGTCGATCGCCAGAACAGCGAGCTTGTGGTCTTCCCTGAGCAGCGAATTTCCGAAGGATTCAATAAAGGTACTCTTTCCGGCCCCGGGAACCCCGGTGATGCCCAGGCGCAAGGAGTTGCCTGCAAAGGGAAGGCATTTTTGAATAAGTGTCTGAGCAATAAGCTGGTGCTCAGACAATGAGCTTTCTATTAAGGTGATTGCTTTTGATAGTGCTGTTCTGTCGCCTGAGCGAATGCCTTCGAAAAGTTCTTCCGGACCGGCAGTTATTTTGCGTGATCGCCTGATCTGCTCGAGCGCACGCTCATTCACGGAGGAGGGTTGCGGAACCCCCACGCTGACACTTAGCGCTGATTTATTCTTCTTCTTCCGGGCCATGATACACTACTTAGAGTTCGTCAATAGAGTCAGGTGTTTTAGCTAGAACCGAGCATGCGAGCTCGATGAAGTCATAGTTCAATAACAAGCATAAAGGCAGTTGTTGGACTTTATAGACAAAAACTACTTATAATGGCAAAGTTAATGAAATATAAGTGCGATTGAAACGGGTTTTTTGTGCAGGATAGGGTAGGCAAAAAGTATGCATGCGACATTATTATGCAAAGCGACGCAGACTTTTCGGTTATTATGTATGCCTGACGGGTAGCTTTATATAGAAAACCGATCCTTTTCCCCATTCGCTTTCAACCCAGATCTTTCCCTGGTTTTTTTCAACAAAATCTTTGCAGATAATTAATCCGAGTCCCGTGCCTGCCTCTCCATCTGTGCCTCGTGTTGATTTTTCATTGTTGATCTCAAACAAATGCTCAATCTTTTCCTGCCTGATCCCAACTCCATGATCATGAACACCCATTATCACAGAATCATCTGATTTTTTTGCAGTAACAATGATGGATTGTTTGTTGGAGGAGAATTTTACAGCGTTAGACAGGAGGTTCCGGATGACCGTCTTGATCATTTCTTCGTCAACAAAAACAGATGTTTTGACTGAAACTTTGTTTTCAAAGATGATCTCTTTTTTATTTGCTGTTTGCTGCAAAAAGTTGATGCTGTCATCGATGATAGCATGGAGCTTGTGTTTTTTTGGGGTGCGCTTGAGTTGCTGACTTTGTTCCCGGGCCCAGAAAAGCAGATTGTTCAGTAGGGTTAAAAGTGAATTGGCCGACTGATAGATGATGGAATTGAATTCAATGAGCTTTTCGAAAGGATATTTTTCCCGGTTCTTTTCAATCAACGATGAGAAGCCGATGATATTATTCAGTGGTGTTTTGAGGTCATGTCCGATAATTGAAAATATTTTATCCTTAGTTGCATTGAGGTTCCGCAGGTTCTCCGCGTTTGTTCTTAGTTCCTGTTCAATTTTCTTACTATCGGTAATGTCCTGAAAGGTCCCAAACATCACCTCTTCACCCGCACTGTTTTTTTCAATAATTCCTATGCTATGAACATACCTGATCTTCTCATCACGCCTGATGGTTCTGTAGATGAGATTAAAATCT
Source organism: uncultured Bacteroidaceae bacterium (assembly GCA_964432125.1). Lineage (GTDB taxonomy): Bacteria > Bacteroidota > Bacteroidia > Bacteroidales > M55B112. The sequence continues at coordinate 11,752 of CAYSMO010000002.1, forward strand.
TTCTTTTCAGTGATGCATTCCCCCAGGAGCGTATTTAGTTTTTCACGGTCCTCTGGGAAAACCATGTTATTGTATTCCTCAATATTTGGCTCTTTATCGGTTTGTGGATCCATGCCAAAAATATAGAAAGTCTCTTCGGACCAGACCGCAGTGCCTTTGGCAATATTGATCTCATAATTGCCAATATGAGCGATCCTTTCTGCTGCCTTCAATTTCCTTTGACTTTCCTGAAGCTTTATTTCGGTCAGTTTTTTCTCAGTGATATCGCTCGAGATGGTCTGGAGTTGAATAACTTCCTCTTTTTCATTAAAAACCGGCATGGCTTTGGTTAAAAACCAGATGTACTCTCCCGATTTTTTCCTTATTCTGTATTCACACCGAGTAACGATTTCTCCTTTTAACGCGATAGTGTGAGCCTCATCTTTTATATATTGTATATCGTCAGGATGAAAGTGGTCGTAGGGAGATGTTCCGATCAGCTCCTTTTCGGAGTATCCGAGCACCTTGCTAAATGAGGGGCTGACATAGGAGTAGGTTGCGTCTGGTTCATGAAGTGCTACAAGGTCAATCATATTCTCAGCCAAAAGCCGGAATTTCCTCTCGCTTTCAATGAGTGATCTTTTCTGGGTCGGGATGTTCATGGTGCTATTGTAATGTCAATATTTGAACTGAAGTTGTTTTTCGCACCTCAATTAACGTACTACAATTTACGCATTTATTGTTATTTATTGCATAAATGACAATATTTATTCAACCCTTCGCTGCTATCAAACAGGTGACTTAATATTTAGAGAATTTTCTGTCCCTCAATTCAATTGGCAGGATCATAATGCATACGAGCATAGCCTGTCCTGTCCATAAATATCAGTATGAAGAATTTAAATTGCAATACCCTCATGCAATCGACGAGTTAATTGCTTTGCAGCAATGCAGCTATCTGACTCAATGCACAGGCGAACTGGAGTCCGTTAATAGGGACAGGTGATTGAGCTATAACCGAGCTTGCGAGCTCTATGAAGTTAAAGTTCAATAACAAGTATAACGCAGTTATTAGACATAATAGACCAACACTAACCAGCAAAAAATTTACTGAAGGAACTGCTCGTTTCAATGGGAATAAAAAAGATGTCGGCCGACTCCTGTTTCGTTGCAGGTACCAGGGTTTCTTCTTTCAAAATATATGCACTATACTCTTTTGCAGTGAAAAAATCCAGTAGTTTTTCCCTGTTTGTTCCGGCTGTTTCTACCAGCAGAACCGGTCTGAATTTTAGAATCAACGGTTCAAGTTCCGGAAGCACAACAATCTCATACCCTTCAATGTCACACTTAATAAAATCCAGTCTTTCAAGGTTGACAAACAGCAGGCTTCCCTTTTTCATCGACGCCGTAAACGCAATGTTTTCATCGGGCTGCCTGCCTGATTTGCGATCACTTACAAAAAAGGATCCGGACGCCAGGAATCCCTTCTCCCGGAATGTAGTATTGCTGATCTGAATGGTAGTGTCCTCCTCTCCAAGGGCGTAGGGAAGGATCTCGATATTTTTATATCTCCTGGTATTCGTCTCCAGCACTTTTCTAACGGGCTCCACCGGTTCAATGGCATACACCCTTCCTTGGGGTCCGACCAGTTTGGATAATACAGTTGAATAGTAGCCAAGGTTGGCTCCGATATCAATACAGATATTTCCTGTTCCAACAACATTCTTTAAAAAATAGGGATACGCATACAAACTGTTCCCTTTCAACAATCCCCAATTAAAAGATGTCAGATAGAGCCTGCTCAATATCCGAAGATAACTCTCCAGCGGCAGGTATTTGTATAGGATTCGTCTGACAAGGTTCCCTTTTCTTTTCACAGCTGTTAATTTAGTATTTGATCTTCACGATAATTGGTTATGCCTTTATTATCTATAATGATATTTTGTTACAAATCGAATGTCTCTTAGTATTATATTCCTATCGTATATGGGTACTTCATGATAAGTAGACCAAAGATAATGAAACTTATTATACTGTAAAGATCGTTTTCTGAAAGGCAGAAAAGGGGAGTGCTGCAGATTTTTAAAATGTTATTTTTTCATTCCTGTTCTCCAGCTGATCCCGGCTGTGATGAAATTCATCGAATGGTTCATGCCGGTGCCGAATGCAAAATCCAGTTGGAGACTTGGGTTTAACAGGTAGGTAATGCTTGCATCGAAGTTTGCCATCAAATCATCGAATTTGATCAGTTCGCCGTAAGACTCTATAAAGAGTGATTGTTTATTATAAATTGGCATTGGTTTCTGCATTTTTTTAAAACTGAATTGAAGTTTTGTTGTTATATTGTTGTTCTGAACATATCTTTGGATTGCCAAAATTCAATTTACGATAGACTTGTATATATTCACGGAGGTCTACAGCCTCTTTTACTCTAAAAACATAAACTCTTTATTATGAAATATGATGTTTTAGTTATTGGCAGCGGTCCGGGAGGATATGTAGCTGCAATCCGTGCTTCACAACTTGGTCTGAAAACTGCTGTAGTGGAAAGGGAATCCCTCGGTGGTATCTGTCTGAACTGGGGATGTATTCCCACGAAATCGCTGTTGAAAAGCGCCCAGGTGTTTGAATATCTTCAACATGCAGAGGATTATGGTATAGTGATTGACGGCGAGGCCAAAGCTGATTTTAAAAAGGTGGTTCAACGCAGCAGAACCGTTGCAGATGGCATGAGCAAAGGGATCCAGTTCCTGTTTAAGAAGAACAAGATTGACGTAATTAACGGTACCGGAAAGCTTAAAGCCAAAGGAGTGGTTACTGTTACCGGCGAAGATGGAAAGACACAAGAGGTAGAGGCCTCCCACATTATCCTGGCTACAGGTGCACGCTCGCGCGAACTGCCCAGCCTGAAGAAAGACGGGAAGAAGATTATTGGTTACCGCAAAGCAATGACACTCGACAAGCTGCCCGAATCGATGGTTGTGGTTGGTTCAGGTGCGATAGGAAGTGAATTCGCCTATTTCTATGCCACCATGGGAACGAAAGTAACACTGGTGGAATTTCTTCCCAACGTGGTGCCCCTGGAAGACGAGGAGGTCTCCAAGCAGTTGGAGCGCTCTTTCAAGAAGCTGGGAATGAAGGTAATGACCTCCTCTTCAGTTGAGAAGGTGGATACATCGGGCAAGAAATGCAAGGTGACCATCAAAACCAAAAAGGGCGAGGAGACAGCCGAAGCTGATATCGTGCTTTCAGCGGTGGGTATTACTCCCAATATAGAAGAGATCGGGCTGGAAGAGATGAAGATAAAGACAGATAGGGGAAAGGTCGTTGTGGATGAGTTTTACCGCACCAATGTGGAGGGAGTCTATGCGATTGGTGATATTGTCGACGGACCGGCACTGGCGCATGTCGCCTCTGCAGAGGGGATTGTCTGTGTGGAAAAGATCGCAGGACACAAACCGCAGCCGGTCGATTATGCCAACATTCCAGGTTGTACCTATACCAGTCCGGAAGTAGCCTCTGTTGGCATGACAGAAAAGGCAGCCAAAGAGGCTGGTTATGCTCTTAAGGTGGGTAAATTTCCATTCTCCGCTTCAGGGAAGGCTTCTGCTGCAGGAGCCAAGGATGGTTTCGTGAAGCTGATCTTCGACGAAAAATACGGAGAACTGCTTGGCGCCCACATGATCGGTGCCAATGTTACCGAGATGATCGCCGAACTGGTCGTAGCGAGGAAGTTGGAAACGACCGGTGAAGAGATTATCAAGTCGGTGCACCCACACCCGACCATGTCAGAGGCCATTATGGAGGCTGCCGCTGCTGCTTATGGAGAGGTAATACATATATAATCACTCATATTCCGGTTCCATCATTTTTCCGATAAACACGATCGATTTGCTCGAGTTTTCGGTGATGGCAAAGAGGAACGGACGGTCGAGGCGGATCACAATAGGTCCGCCGCCCGGACCGACAGAGGTGACACCAATTTCGACGGCAGTTACGGCTGCAGCCTCGGTTCCCTCTTCGTTCACATCGATGTAGGTTTTATGGATCACTTTGGAGATCAGCAGGTCAATCTCACTGATTCCCGAGAAGTCAGCATCATCCGTGAATGCTATTCCGAGCCCCATGTCCGACAGGTCCCCGTTCAATGACCGTTGATAATCGAACTTGAATTTAGGCATCGTAACCTGTACCTCATCCTGTTCGGCAAACGCTTCCAGCCAGCTGGTCCATGAATCTCCATCAAGTTTACCGATGAGTTCGTCGACCGAACTTCCATATGCCGGAAGGAACAGGTGCATGCTGAATTTTTCGTTTTTGTAGGGAAGCTCAACGGCTGTAAAATCTTCTGTTGTGGCATATTTAAATGCACTTTCGGTGGTCATCATCTCCACATCACCGAACGGGGTCTGGTCCTCATTGTAAAATGTTTCGGTCTTTGTCTCATCCGGATCAAATTCAATATCCCACAGACAGTTGAAATAGAGCGCATTGATCAGGAGCATCATGGATTCCGGGGGTAACTCTTCAATGATTTTGTCGATCTTGGCATGTGTTTTATCTGCCACCCAGCTATTGATGGCATCAACAGCCTCAGGTTTGTCAAAGTCAAGCGCTTTTACCTCTGCACCGAAGTAGGTTTTGTTCATCTGAATAAAACTATCAAAAACCGGAAAATTGTATCTGTACCAAACCGAGTTGGCGATCTCAAGCAGGTTCCCCTCACTGTTCGTGACCAGGGTTATGATGAGGTCGCGTGTAATCTCATTCACCTCTGAACGTGTTAATCCTTCATAATTCAACACACTGTCAAACGCCTCTTTTGTTGATGTTTCAGTGCCATTGTAGGTCATTCCCATGGCGAGACTGATGGAGGTCGGGGAGATCATGATGTTCGCTTTATCCTCCGATCTGATGATCCTGTTGAAGAGGTCGAGTCCGAAATGGTTGTTGGTTTGTATGACTTCAGCAGATTTTTTATTGTAATCAAAAACAGGATCCTCGATGGGGGTTCGCTCGCAAGCCTGGCTGAGCAGGACCATGATAATTGTTATGGCTATTGTTTTCATAATTATTCTATTTATTGTTTAATGGTATATGACTGTTTTGAAGTTGCGGATAACCCAGCTTTTGGTGTTTTCGTTTTACTGGGTTCTTATACCCGGCTCATGGAACTTCTGGCTATAAATGAACGTTGAATCACAATAGTATTGTATGTGAATCATTTTCATTATATGTTATAATAGATGGTTTTATTGCCGGAAGGGTTGCGTGACATACAGTTTTAACAGAGGCGCAACCTTTTTCCAGCAGGAATCATCTTATCAGTAAAAGGATTAGCTATAGAAAGCGAAAAGGCAGCTCTTGTCAAGAAGCAGTTTTCGGTCAGATATACAGACCTTTTCAGCGGGGCATAATTTTTGATAGCTCTCTTTGAAAACCACTAACTTTGCAAAAAAGAGAGAAGAGCGGTTGACAGACACACTGGAAATACTGATCGAAGGCTGCATCAAGGGAGATCCGGGCAGTCAGGAAAAGCTATACCGGCAATTCAGCGCTGCGATGTATGGGTTATGCTTGCAGTATGCATCATCGGAGGAGGATGCCCGGGATATTCTGCAGGATGGGTTTGTGAAGGTGTTTAAAAAGATAGGACAGGTAAAGGAGGCAAAAGCGTTTCCGGGATGGATCAGGAGGGTCATGATCAATACGGCCCTGGGACGATACAGGAGTCAGGTCGTTATGCAACGCATCGATGAAGAGCCGTTTTTGCTGAATGAAAAGATCACCGACGATGTTCTGGATGGTTTGAATGCAGAAGTCCTGGTCGCCATGATACAGGAGTTACCGCCTCGCTACAGGATGGTTTTTAACCTGTATGCAATTGAGGGGTATACCCATAAAGAGATCGCGGAGATGCTTGGTATTTCAGATGGCACTTCAAAATCGAATCTCTCACGGGCCCGGACGATTTTGCAGGGAAAGGTGAGAAAGTTATATGGAAATGTACAACTCAGATAAACAGAAGTGTTAAAACAGAAAAATAGCTGGATAGAAGAATATGGGTAAGGAAAGGAAATAGTATGCCTAAGGAAGAGAAAGAAAATGGGTAAGGAAGCGAAATAGAATGGGTAAGGAAGAGAACATACGGCGTGGCGGATTGACCGGCAAGATGGCGGGGTTTACCCCTGAGCCTCCGGAGGCGGTATGGGAGGGCATTTCAGCGCAACTGCGAAGTGGCAATAGCAGGAGGAAACTTTTCATTGTGCTCGCTGCTGCTGCCGGTCTTGCCCTGGCGGTAACTGTTGGGGTCCTGTTTTTTCCGGTTGATCCACAACCGGATTTCGCTCTTAATTTGGCAGACGATCCGGCGGTGGAGCAGGACGGGGGACGGCCAGATAAGGGTTCCGTGCGACAAGATGAGCGATCAACCGAAATCGCCGTAAAGAAGAGCAAAGATGAAAACCAAATCGCAGACAAAACTTCTGGACAGATCAGTTACGATGATGTATCGGTTAAAAACGAAATATCCAGGCGACATGCAAGAGATGAAAAGACAGCCCTTGCTTCAGGAAAACGACAATTGGGCAGAGAGGAACCAGATATAGATTTCCATAGAAATGAGGCTGGTACCAGCGTTCCTCTATCCGGGTCGCGCCTGGAGGAGAAGGTGAAGATTGCCCTGCAGGAGGCTCTGCAGCAAGAACATGTAATTGCCAGTTTGCCTGTTAATGAAGATAGCCTGTTAAAACTGCTTGTGCCTGCTCCTTTGTCTGCTGCTGAGAGCGATGGAGTGAAACGGAAAGAGAGGTGGCAGGTTGGGGCATCCATCTCCCCGCTTTATAATTATCGTGATGTAACTTCGCAGAACCGCTACCAGAGGGAGTTGGCCAACGCTTCGGAGTCGGCCAGGCTGACCTATGCCGGGGGTGTGCAGGTCACCTATAAACAGTCGCGCAGACTGTCGGTGGAGTCAGGATTGTATTATACCAGGATGGGAGTTAACATTGGTGATTTCAGCAGTTATAAAAACGGTTGGTTTGGTGAGAGGGTTGATAATGTAACAGGGAACATTGATGATGTCTCGGGTGTTTCTAATTCCATGGGGAAGATCGTTTCGGTCGATGAGGCCCGGTTTGTAAATAATCATGCAGTAACAGAGTCGGCTGCAGATTACAATATGCTGATTCCCGAGTTGATGTTGAATGATAACCAGTTGGCAGAGCGTTTTTCGCAATCCTTCGGGTACCTCGAGATTCCTTTGAGTATTAAATATATGGTCATTGACCGGTCGGTGAAGGTGAATTTGATCGGTGGATTCAGCACCAACCTGATGATCGATAACAGTGTTTCGGTGCACACCGGTGAGGGCAAGGTTGAGATCGGAGAGGTGCAGGATCTGCGTAGTATGAACTATTCCGGAAATGCCGGTATAGGATTTGTTTACGACCTTTTCGAAAGTTTCAGCCTCAGTGTGGAGCCAAAATTCAGGTATTATCTGCATTCAATCAACCATGGCATACTCCCATCCACACGGCCCTATACGTTCGGACTCTATACCGGGGTGAATTACACATTTTGACAATCAGCACAATATGACCCTCCGATGGCTTTGTGAAAGCCCATTTTGGAAATATTTGCCAGATTTGCTTAAACTTCATTGAATGCAGGTTGTTATTCCTTTGTATCATGAAAACGATACACTATTTTTGCAGTTGGAAATTTCGTTGCTTTTGTATCCGATGGACAAAACAATGGAGTAAGAGGTGTAAAATCCGCCCCACTGGGGGGGGTGTAGGATTTTTATCATTAATCAGATAGAGGGAGAAAGAATATGAGCTATAGCACAAGTAAAACCAAGAAGTGGGTCATTCCACTTATCCTACTATTTTCACTAACAGCAATTGTTTTCTTTGGAAAAGCGGGGTTTGGAGGATCGCCGGATGAGGATCCGGTGGAACCTGAAGAGGAGGCGTTTTACGGTATATTTCCTTTTGAATTGCCCGACGAGCTGAGTTTTTCCGGGGAGCGCGTACCGTTGGAATACTTTGACGTCCATGAAGCCCTCGACCGGGAGATGCTGTCCAATATCTTTTTTCATTCGCAAACCATTCGAATGATCAAGACGGCACACCGTTATTTTCCGGAGATTGAATCCATCCTGGCAGAGCACGAAATTCCGGACGATTTTAAATACCTGGTGATCGCCGAAAGCAACTTGTCAAATGCTGTTTCACCGGCCGGTGCAGTGGGTTTCTGGCAGATCAGGTCAGCTACCGGTATGGAATACGGTCTGGAGATCAACAGTGAGGTGGATGAGCGTTATCACCTGGAGAAATCTACGGTAGCCGCCTGTAAATACCTGCAGGAGTCTTATGATAAGTATGGAAGCTGGACCATGTCAGCCGCCTCCTATAATGCCGGGAGAAGAGGTATGGACCGGCAGATTGCTCGACAGAATGAAGAGAGTTATTACGACCTGCTACTTAATGAGGAGACGGCCCGGTATGTCTTCAGGGTCCTCGCGTTTAAATTGATACTGGAAGATCCGATGGCTTACGGATTCCATCTCTCCCTGAAAGATATGTACAAGCCAATCCCCTACAGAGAAGTGATGATTGACGGGCCTGTAAAGGATTTTGCGGTATTTGCCAAAGAGCACCAGACCAATTACAAGATGTTAAAGTATTTCAATCCCTGGTTGCGCGATAGTTACCTGACCAACACCAGGGGAAAGACCTACACGATACGAATTCCCCTGGAAGATGCCAGGGAGGTAAGATAAATCATGCAAAAAAAACCAGTTTACAGAATAGATTCTACAGAACCAGCCATCTGATGCCCGATCAAAAAAAGTATATTCAGGTGTATGGTGCAAGAGTGCACAACCTGAAGAATATTGATGTTACTATTCCCAGAAACGGGCTCACCGTGGTAACCGGTTTGAGTGGCAGTGGAAAATCTTCTCTCGCTTTTGACACCATCTATGCTGAGGGCCAGCGACGTTATGTAGAGACCATGAGTGCATATGCGCGGCAATTCCTCGGAACCCTTGAGCGGCCGGATGTGGACCGGATCACAGGATTAAGTCCGGTGATCTCCATTGAGCAGAAATCCACCAACAGGAATCCCAGATCAACTGTTGGAACGATTACGGAGATCTATGACTTTCTCAGACTGCTGTTTGCCAGGGCTTCTGATGCTTATTCCTATGTAACAGGGGAGAAGATGGTGAAGTATACCCAGGATCAGACCCTCAGTCTTATCCGTGAGCAGTTTTCCGGTAAAAAGATATACATCCTTGCTCCTGTGGTTAAAGGCAGGAAAGGTCATTACCGGGAGCTGTTCGAGCAGGTACGTAAAAAGGGATACCTGTATGTGCGTGTCGATGGGGAGGTTAAAGAGCTCGTTGCCGGAATGCGTATCGACAGGTACAAGGTACACGACATTGAGATTGTTATTGACCGTCTACAGGTAAGGGAGGGTGATGATACCCGGTTGAAGGAATCTGTTTCGGTGGCGATGCGCGAGGGGAAGGGGATCATAATGATACTCGAAAAGGAGATGGAGACTCCCCGTTTTTTCTCCAGTCAGCTAATGTGCCCCACAAGTGGTATCTCCTATAATGAACCTGCTCCCCACAGTTTCTCGTTCAATTCTCCTCACGGTGCCTGTGAGAGATGCAACGGTCTGGGGGTGATCAACGATGTTGACATTGACAGTATCATTCCCGACCGAAGCAAGAGCATCAGGCAGGGAGCGTTGCTTCCATTGGGTAAATACAGAAACGCGCTGATCTTCTGGCAACTTGAGGCTATAGCCAGGAAGCATAAATTCACACTTGCTACGCCTATTGATAAAATTCCTGAGGAGGCACTGGATACGATCCTGTTTGGTTCGGAAGAACCATTGAAACTTGAGAATACACCGCTCGGTGCATCCTCGAATTATTTTCTGAGTTTTGACGGGATTGTCAATTATGTGAATTACCAGAATGGAGAAAACTCCTCGTCAAAAAGCAAAAAGCAGGTGAAGCAATTTATTCGTAAAGTAACCTGTCCGGAGTGCCAGGGCCACAGGCTTAAGAAGGAGCGGCTCTATTTCAGGATCAACGACAGGAACATTGCGGAGCTGGCATCACTTGATATAGATGATCTCTATCAATGGTTTGAGGGCATTGAAAAACGGCTTTCAGCACGCCAGACTGAGATTGCCAGGGAGGTGCTGAAGGAGATCATGGTGCGGCTCCGTTTCCTGCAGGATGTTGGACTTGGCTATCTTTCCCTGAACCGCACCTCGCGCAGCCTGTCTGGCGGTGAGAGTCAGCGGATACGCCTGGCAACCCAGATCGGATCAAGACTGGTCAATGTCCTGTATATCCTGGATGAACCTAGTATTGGTTTGCATCAGCGCGATAACATGAAACTGATCGGATCGCTGAAAAAGCTGCGTGACCAGGGTAATTCTGTGATTGTTGTTGAGCATGACAAGGAGATGATGCTGGCAGCAGATCACATTATTGATCTGGGTCCGGGTGCAGGCAGACTTGGCGGAGCGCTGGTTGCTTGCGGGTCGCCCGAGCAGATAAAAAAGTCAGAATCCCTTACGGCATCCTACCTGAACACAACCAGGGAGATTGCTGTTCCCGAAAAACGAAGAAAGGGTAACGGCAAGAAAATTGTCCTTTGGGGAGCCTCCGGCAACAACCTGAAAAATGTAGATGTGGAGTTTCCACTTGGCATTTTTATCTGTATTACCGGAGTAAGCGGAAGCGGAAAATCGAGCCTGATCAATGATACCCTACATCCGGTTCTGAGTAATAAATTGTATCGTTCCTCTGTACAGCCCCTGGCATACGATTCAATTGATGGTCTTGAAGAGATTGACAAAGTGATTGAGGTTGACCAGTCGCCCCTGGGAAGAACCCCACGATCCAATCCGGCTACCTACACCAATGTATTTGGTGATATACGCAAACTGTTCGAGCAGACTCCCGATGCAAAGATCAGGGGCTTCAAGGCAGGGAGGTTCTCTTTCAATGTTGCCGGCGGACGTTGTGAAACCTGCGGTGGAGCAGGCGTTCAGACCATTGAGATGAATTTTCTGCCCGATGTGTATGTGCAATGCAAGAGTTGCCGGGGGAAACGATACAACAGGGAGACGCTGGAGGTGCAATTCAAGGGAAAGAATATCAATGATGTACTGAGGATGACGATCAACCAGGCAGTGGAGTTTTTTGACAGCATTCCCAATATAAAACGCAGGCTGAAGACCATGCAGGATGTAGGATTGGGGTATATCAGGCTTGGTCAGCCTTCAACCACACTTTCCGGGGGTGAATCTCAGCGTGTAAAGCTGGCTGCTGAGCTTTCCAAAAAAGATACAGGGAGGACGCTTTATATCCTCGATGAGCCAACTACGGGGCTGCATTTTGAAGATGTCAGGGTACTGTTGGAGGTAGTTAACCGGCTTGTGGAAAAGGGAAACACATTGATCATGATCGAGCATAACATGGATGTGATCAAGGTGGCCGACCATCTGATCGACCTGGGCATGGAGGGCGGAGTCGGTGGTGGAGAGATCATTGCAACAGGAACTCCGGAAGAGGTTGCCCAGGTGAAAAGGAGCTATACCGGACAGTGTTTGAAGGATGAATTGACCGGGTGAACGCTATTCATGGATTTAGGGGGGTAACTTAGTTTTGGCTTCACCGGAGCTCGCAAGCCCGGTTCTTTATGGCATATTATAGAATTACTGCCTTCAGGTAGTTTTTTTTGCTATATTGCTGTTTAATTTATTTAATATATACGAACAATGTCATCAAGTGAGGATAAAATTTTAAGGGCATTCAGTGAGAAAAACTGGAATGAGATCAAGGCGTCGGACAGCTGGCAGATATTCAAGATCATGGCAGAATTTGTAGAAGGATTTGAGAAGTTGGCTTCCATTGGTCCCTGTGTTTCTATTTTCGGTTCGGCCAGGACCCCACCGGATAGCGAATACTACCAGTTGGCGGTGGATATTGCCTTCAGGCTTACCCAGAGTGGCTATGGGGTTATTACCGGTGGGGGACCGGGGATCATGGAGGCAGCAAATAAAGGGGCGAAGCAGGGAAATGGGAAGAGCGTAGGGATCAATATTCAATTGCCGCATGAGCAATCATCGAACCCCTATATTGATCATGACAAGCTGATTACATTCAAGCATTTTTTTGTGCGAAAGGTGATGTTTCAGAAGTATGCACAGGGGTTTATTGTGTTGCCGGGAGGTTTTGGAACCTTTGATGAGTTTTTTGAATCGGCTACGCTGATACAGACCGGGAAAATTGGGAAGTTTCCAATTGTGCTTGTTGGTACAGATTACTGGAAGGGATTGATAGACTGGATAGAAGATAAGGTGATGGAGGAGCACAAAAATATCAGTGCTGATGACAAAAACCTCTTTCAGCTGGTTGATACGCCTGAAGAAGCTGTGAATGTAATCAATGAGTTCTACAGTAAGTATCTGCTCAGCCCAAATTTCTAAAGTGGCTGTCCATAAAGTCCGAGAGCTGCATTGCTGCAAAAATCTTAAATCCTCGAATACGTTAGTATACTGCGTCTTAAGATTTTTGCGCGCTTTGCTCTCGAACTTTATGATCCAGCCACTCCGACGCTATTGACGCCTTCTTGCAAGCCACTGGTAGAAACAGTCAATTTTGACTTCTGAGCTCGTAAACTCGTTTCTTTCAAGGGCTAAATAAGGGCTATTTTTAGGTGGTGTTGGTAAATTCAGATAGCAGTGGCTGATTTTTTTGTAACTTGCAATGAAAACAGGATTTACTATGAAGCCGCTACGCCAGGTAGAAGCATGATAAAACGGATAAGGATTCACGGGCATGCAGGTTTCAACCGGACGTTTAATTTCAAAAAAACTCAGTGATGAAAATAACGATTTTATTTTTGATGTGCTTTGTAACCTTCACTGTTTTCGGACAGCAGGAGGTAGTTGAATTTAGTCTGGATGCTCCCGAAGATGTCGTAGCAGGTAATGAGTTCGAGGTTACACTTACCTTCAGGAAGGGTGATCTTAAGGATTACTCCCGTTTTTCTCAGGATCTGCCCTCAGGCTTCACGGCCACCAATGTCCTTTCCCCGAATGCAGATTTTACTTTCGCAGATCAGCGTATCAGGATCATTTGGCTTAAGTTGCCGGACGAGAAAGAGATACAGGTAAAATATGCTGTGGATGTGCACGAGAGGCTATCGGGAGAACTGAAGCTAACCGGCACATTTGCCTATGTGTATGAGGGTGAAAGGGCATTTATGAATTTGCTGGAGCCTGTTGTGGTTAATATATTACCCAATCCGAATATTGATCCTGAGCTTGTGGTTGATATAAGTGAATTCCACACGATTGGGACCTCTGAAAATATTGTTGAGACGGAGATGGCAGAAGCTGCAGGTGAGGGTTCCGGGACCGGAGAAGATGTATTCTCTCAGGTAGTTAGGCAAAAACCGGTTGTCGGGACGAACGGAATCGTATATGTGAATGTATTGGTAAAGAATCCCGAAGGATCAAATTTCTTAAAACTTGAGGAGTCGATACCGGACGGTTATTCATTTGAGTCGCTTGATGCCCAAGGTGCGGTAGTATCCCAGGCGGCTTCACTTGCAAGGTTTGTTTGGATGAGGCCTCCGTCGGCTTCCGTTTTATTTGTGAAGTACCGTTTGGTCCCTGTTCTTGAGCGAACCCAGGCGCCATTGGTTATTGAGGGCAATCTCACCTATACAGAAGGGGGTGAGTCAGCTGTTGCCAGGGCACGGGAGATGGATGTTAACCTTGCTTTATTAAATCCCGCGCAGCAGGAAGAATTCCTGAAGACAGGTGCAGTACCTGAGGATTTGGCAGCTGCAGGAGAGGTTGTGGCGGATAAGAAGGAGACTGAAGTTGAAAAAACTGTAAAGGAACCTGTAAAAGAGCCTGTAAGACATCCCGTTTCTGAAAGGCATAGTGATAAAGAAAAGGGTTTAGGTTCAGCCTCACCAGTGAAATCATCTGGTCCATCAGTGATTGATATACCTGTTCTTGAAGCTTTAAGTGGAGTTAGTTTTCGAGTACAGATTGCTGCTGTCAGGAAACCCTATTTTACAAATGTGGTTTTTGCCGGTCATGACCTGCTCCGGGATGTGAAGATTGAGAAAATTAATGGGTGGAACAAGTATACTGTCGGACCATTAACCAGCTATGAGGAGGCCAACAGGCTAAAAAGCAGGATCAATAGCGAAACTGTTGTTGAGTCAGCCTTTGTCGTTGGCTACCAGGACGGCAAGCGCGTTCCTCTTAGTACCATCAGGTAGTTTAGTAAGAGAATAATTCGATGAAGTGGACCGGCATTCTGCAATATAGAATAATTTTGCTTGCACTTTTTACCGGTGTGGGATTGGATGGTCTTACCCAGGAAATGGATGATTATGATGATATCTTACAACGTGTTGATACGATAGAAAACCCGGTATATCTTCCGATGCTCTCCATTGGCTACGGTTCGTTGAATTTTTTCGGAGATGTCCGGAACAGCACCAGGCTTCCGGTAGTCGGTAATCCGGCCATCAAGGCAAACGTTACAACCTTTATTGACAACAACCAATACTATTCTGCTAACTTCTATTTTATTACTGGAACGCTGACCGGTGAGCAACGATCTGTTTCTGATCTGGCGCAAAACCTTAACTTCTCATCGGTTATTTATTCAATCGGGTTTTCTGCACGTTACGAATTCGGCCATTTTTTTCCGGACGAAATGAAGCTGAGGCCCTACCTCGGCATTGGTGTGGAGCAACTCAACTTTAATACAAAGGGAGATCTTTCCGATGACCAGGGCAACAGGTACCATTACTGGTCCGATGGATCAATCAGGAGTCTTTCTGATACTGAGCCTGGCGCAGCACTTCCGCTTTTCCGTGACTACAAGTATGAAACTGATCTCCGATCGTGGGAACGCAATAATTATGGACTGGGTGAATACAGCTTGCGGTCGCTTGCCATTCCCCTTGAATTGGGTTTCTCGCTAAAGATCTCGGAAAGACTCTTTTTTAGTTTGGGAACAGCCTATCACCATACCTTTACTGATTATATCGATAATATAGCTTATTCAGGAACCCGGGTGCAGGGCAACGACGGGAACGATGGTTTTCTCTTTACCAGTGGAACGCTATTTTTTGATCTCTTTTCAGATCCCTCTACACGTAAAGTAGATTTGATGTATGCGGATTTGGAATTGGATCCGCTCTTTTTTGCCGACGAGGATGGCGATTTTGTGCTCGATGTTGCAGACCGTTGTCCCGGTACCCCTTATGGTGTTGTTGTTGATACAGTCGGTTGTCCGGTGGACACTGACAACGATGGGGTTCCCGATTATCTGGACAAGGAGCCTGATACTTCGGAGGGTGCCTGGGTGGACGAAGAGGGTGTTACGGTAACCGAAGAAGAGTTTCTGTCAAGCCTGCAGAGAGACGCGGCCCTTAAGAGGGAGGATCTTGAAGCATATATGGCGATGGTTGAATCGAAATTTCAAGAGAGAGCCGTTAAAGAGATACCGGAGAAATACAGTCAGATCGATACAGATGGTGATGGATATATCTCTTTCGATGAACTTCTCCGGGTTATTGACGATTATTTTGATTTTGAAATAGATCTCACCCTGGATGAGCTGCGGGAGGTGAATGAGTTCTTCTTTTCGCAATAAATTATTTCACAACGAGTGCAACGCGGATATTGGACCTAATGGACAGGCTATTTGATCTTTTTTAAACGATCGAGCTGCCGTTGGGTATCCTTTCGTTTAATCACCTCTCTCTTGTCGTATTGTTTTCTGCCTTTGGCAAGTGCGATCTCAACCTTGGCATATCCGGTGTCGGCAATATAGACACGGAGCGCCACGATTGTGAGCCCCGACTCCTTTACTTTTCGTTGCAACTTATTCAACTCCTTCCTGTTAAGCAGCAGTTTTCGTTCCCTTCCGGGTTCATGGCTGTTATAGCTTGCCCATGCATATTCAGCAATTTGCAGTCCCCTGATAAAAAGCTCGTTTTTATGGAATGCACAATAGGAATCTGACAGACTCACTTTGCCCATTCTGACCGATTTAATCTCAGTACCCAACAGTTCTATGCCGGCATTGAATTTCTCGATCAATTCGTAGTCGTGGTATGCTTTTCTGTTTTTTATGTTGATCCTGTTTCCCATGGAAATTAATATACCGTAAAGGTACTCAACTGATCGATAATCTCAGAATAGAGTAATGTAAAAAGCTCCGAAAGAAGAATGAAGCTTATAACCATAATAAGGATGGATAAAAGAGTGAATTGAATTCTTTTGTCAGACGGTATGCGCGTCATGCTGCTACTTCCGGTATAGAACAGCATGGCTGAGTAGAAGCCGAGAAAGACCAGGAAGATCAGGGATGGGAATAGCTTAATAACAGCAAGAACGAGAAAGAAGGGCAATTGGGAATAGGCAGTTAGCGTAAAATAGCGGTTTGTTTTGTTTTCGTGACAGATATTCTGTCCGAGCAGACTGATTGCCTTTCCGGAAATATAGATATGGCAGATGATGAGGAAGAAGACAATTATTGCATTGATAATGATGTACAGGAATGAGTTGATTGGTAAACTCATGTTTGAGAAAGCAGATCCAATCAGTGCAAAAACTCCTACCAGCGAAGCAATTGGTAAGGTATAGCTTTTGGTGATCGAGGCTATACTGATTTCTTCGTCTTTGATGAGGTTGAATTCCGAGTTCGGATTGAACAGCAGATTCTGACTACGAACAAATAATTTTTTCAGTCCCATAGTTTTTTTATACAATGATAAATATACAAATCTTTATCTTTTTCATGGTAAAAATAAGAATCAATTTCCGGCTTATTCTTATTTTATCTATTGACAGTTTAATAACGCAGAATTCGTAAACTCAGTTCTTTCTGGCATTTAGGCTGTATATTGTGTCGGAGTGGCTGGATCATAAACTTCGAGAGCAAAGCGCGCAAAAATCTTAAGACGCAGTATACTAATGTATTCGAGGATTTAAGATTTTTGCAGCAATGCAGCTATCGGACTTTATGGACAGACACTAAATATATTATATTTGATTGATGGAAGAGCAGGCAGAAATGATCACGATACTTGGACACACTGCAGGTGGTAAGACATTGCTCGCTGCACATGTTGCTTATGTGTTGGGGGGAGAGGTAATCAGCGCAGATTCCCGGCAGGTTTATCGGGGAATGACAATTGGTACCGGCAAGGATTATGGCGATTATGAGGTTGAAGGAAGGAAAATTCCTTTTCACCTGGTGGATATTGTGGATGCCGGATCGGAGTATAATGTGTTTGAATTTCAGCAGGACTTTCACGCTGTGCATCATCAGATGAAGGAGAAACATGCACTACCAGTCCTTTGTGGCGGTTCCGGACTCTATATAGAATCGGTTCTCAGACAGTTCGAAATGATTCATGTACCAGTAATTGAATCTCGAAGAATTGAGCTGGAGTCTATGAGCACAGATCAGTTGATCAGGATTCTGGCCAGTTACGGACCACTGCACAACACGACAGATATTGGTACAAAAAAGCGGTTGGTTCGAGCCATTGAGATTGCCGGGTATGAGAATTCACAGGGTTACAACAAGCCTTTTACACCGCCGGTCCGCTCACTCAATATAGGAATTCATTATGAGCGGGATGTCAGGAGAAAGAGAATTACTGAAAGGTTAAAGCAGCGATTGGAGCAGGGGATGGTGGAGGAGGTTGAAGCTTTGCTCAAGGCGGGAATTGATCATGAAAAACTGGAATACTATGGACTGGAGTATCGGTTTTTATCACAATATGTAAGAGGTGAGCTTACCTATGATGAAATGTTTACCGGTTTGAACACCGCCATACACCGGTTTGCAAAGCGTCAGATGACCTGGTTCAGGGGCATGGAACGAAGGGGAATTAAGATTCACTGGCTGGAGGGAGAACTGCCACTGCAAGAGAAAGTTGACAGAATAAAAACCCTCTACTCTTATTAATCACAGCCACTTTAGATCTAGTCCAGAATGAACCGGAGCGCAGCGGAGCTCGACGAAGTCAAAACTAAGTCCTTTTAAGAGTGGCTAGTAAGAAGGCTCCATTTTCAAGGCTTGCGCAGTCTAAAAATGAGGAGTTTACTAATCGTAAATGACGAATTTTTAGACAAGCGTAACGCAGAAAATGGAGTTTTCTTGCAGCCACTATTTGAACTGCCAGGGGATATCTATAATATAATAGATAAGTCCGCCGGCAATAAGCAGGTTGATTCCGGAGAAGAGGTAGTTATACACTACACGCCATGATCTGACGCTTCTTCTGATCATGATCCCGACATTGGGAATAAAAAAAGCGAACACAGAAAAGATGGTAAATGCTGTAAGAATTCTCTCTTCATTCGCTTCATCGGTTGGCTCGGATGTAATCGAAAAAAAGAGCACAAGGTAGGCCAAAAGCAGAAAAGTGGCCAGGTAGATCAGGTACGAAGTCTTTAAAACGACTGTTGACGCAGGCCTTTTGCGATGAATTCTGAGGGGTTTCAGAATAATGATCGCAACAACATACACCAGCAGAAATGCTGTAATAAAAATAAAATGAAGCAGGAAGTTCATAACTGGTTGTTGATGTTTTCACCTGCAAGATATAAAATAGATCGCAATTAGTGAAAATAGTTGCTTGTAAGGAATGCGTTTGCTGGCTCAAACACTATGCAGGGCTTGCCTGAAGGACAGGATTTACTTCTCAATCTTTTTCATTGCCTCTTTAACCTTCACTTCGAGCTCTTCGGACAATTCGGGATTGTCCTGCAAAAGCAGTTTTACGGCATCCCTTCCCTGGCCTAGTCTTGTTTCACCATAGCTAAACCAGGAACCACTCTTTTTCAGAATCTCCAATTCAACCCCCAGATCGATCAATTCTCCGGTCTTGGAGATACCCAGCCCGTACATAATATCGAATTCAGCTTTTCTGAAGGGGGGCGCGAGCTTGTTTTTCACCACTTTAACACGCGACCTGTTGCCTTGAATATCTTCTCCGTCTTTTAGCTGACCGATCCGGCGAATGTCCAGTCTGATTGACGCATAGAATTTAAGGGCGTTTCCACCGGTCGTTGTTTCAGGATTGCCGAACATGACGCCAATCTTCTCCCTGAGTTGGTTAATAAAGATACAGGTGGTATTGGTTTTGCTGATATTGGCAGCCAGCTTTCGAAGTGCCTGGGACATGAGTCGCGCCTGAAGTCCCATTTTCGATTCTCCCATCTCGCCCTCGATCTCTGCTTTTGGAGTGAGCGCTGCCACCGAGTCGATTACAATAATGTCAATGGCTCCGGAGCGGATCAGGTGGTCGGTGATTTCAAGGGCCTGCTCCCCGTTATCGGGTTGGGAGATATAGAGATTTTCCACATCCACCCCCAGTTTCTGCGCGTAGAACCTGTCGAAGGCGTGCTCAGCATCAATGAATGCGGCGATACCTCCTTTTTTCTGTGCTTCAGCAATGGCGTGAATTGCCAGTGTGGTCTTTCCTGAAGATTCAGGTCCGTATATCTCAATGACCCTTCCGCGGGGATAACCACCGACACCTAGTGCAATGTCAAGACCAATGGAGCCACTTCCAATAACAGGCACGTCTATTATGGCAGAATCGCCCATTTTCATGATCGCTCCCTTACCGTACCCTTTTTCAATTTTGTCCAGTGTGAGATTCAATGCCTTCAGCTTTTCCTGGTTGTCATTTTTTTGATTCGTCATACTCTTTTTTACCTGTTAATGTGTTCTAACCTTCGAATATCTGTTTTGAATGGTTCTTTGTATCAACTTTTTCTATGATATTTTCGATGTTGCCCTCCTCAGAGATGATGAATGTTTTCCTCAGAACACCCATGTAGGCTTTTCCATACATCTTTTTCTCACCCCATGCCCCGTATGCCTCCAGTATTTTTTTATCAACATCTGAAAGCAGCCGGAAGGGAAGGTCATATTTCTCAATGAATTTCTGGTGCGATTTCTGACTGTCAGGACTCACCCCCAGGATTTCATATCCGTTGGCAAGGAAACTTTCATAATTGTCCCTCAGGTCACATGCCTCTGAAGTACACCCAGGGGTATTGTCCTTAGGATAAAAGTATAACACAAGTTTCTTTCCCTTGAACTCCTCCAGGGAGACCATATTTCCATTTTGATCCGGCGCAGAAAAGTCAGGTGCCGAATCTCCGATTTTCAAATTGCTCATTTTTTATTTGTATTTGTAAAATTATAAAGATTAAGTTGATTTGAGTGCTGATTGCTATAGAGTTTATTAACAATTTGCCGGAAAAATAATGAATTAATATTTGTATTTTTGACTGTTTAATATTTCGATTGCACACCTGTTAAAACAGTTATAATAACAATATGTTTAGAAAATTTTTTACACGACTTTTTGCAGTGCTTTTTGCCTTATCCCTGACAGGTTTTATTAGTCTCAGCGCACAGATACCGGAGCATCAGGTGCCTGGACTAAAAGCCAGGGCCATTGAAAACTTTGATAGTAAAGCGTATGCTGCTGCCGAATCCGAATTTTTGAAATTGATCGCGCAGTTTCCCAAGGATCCGATGTACCGTTATTATGCCGGTATCTGTAAGGTTAAGCTGAACAGGGATCTGAATCAGGCTGTGGAGTTGCTCCACTTTGCATCGTCGCGGGGTGTCCCGCCGGATGTGTACTATTATCTCGGGGAGGCCCACAGGAAACTGTACGATTTTCAAGGGGCCAGGAGTTCTTTTATCGAGTTCGACAAGGCTGCTTCACGCAAGGTTGCCCGGGAGAAGAACACGAAACTGTTGGTTAACTCGGTGGTATATGCCATGCAGCTCACCTCCTCCTATAACCCTTTCGACGTGAAGAGCGTTACCTTCATGGACCTCAATGATCCTGACCAGTATTCACAAATCAAAATGAAAGGGGGAGATCTTACGATCAAGCCCGATGCGTTCTTTTCTCTCAATGAGGAGCGGGACGATCTGAACAGCCTGATGTTCATGCCGGAGAAAGTTGGTCGTGGAGCGCTTGTCTATTTTTCCGGACTGGACAAGTCAGGAAAAAATGGGTTCCAGATCATGCAGGCACGGAAGTCAGCCACTGGAAAATGGGTTGATATGAAGGCAGTTGATGCACTGAACACGGAGCAGGATGAGATATTGCCTTATTATGATCCGGTAGGTCGCGATATTTACTTCGCTACCGATGGAAGGGAAGGGATCGGTGGATTCGACCTCTTCAGGTCACATTTTGATGAAAGCCGTGGAGAATGGTCGGAGCCGATCAACCTGGGCTTCCCGGTTAATTCAGCTTTTGATGACTATCTGTTGTTACCCGGGTCGGACCTTGGGAAGGTTATTTTCTTCTCCGCCCGGCAGTCGTCCGATTCTGCAGTAGCAGTATACAATGTTCATCTCAGCGAGCCCAAGCAGCCCCTTGCGATCCATACCCCGGAGGAGATCAGAAAGATCGCCAACCTCGGGAATGTTGCAGCCGATGCACGAAAGGATTACGAAGCATATCGTGCGCTTTTGGCTGGTAACGGGGGATCGCCGGAGTTACCCGGGGATCGCATGAATGAAGAGGAGGAAACTGTTGAGCCGGAGATGCAGGACGAAATGAATGAGATAACGAATGTAATGCATGACCAGCAGCATGATCAGCTGGTTTTCAATGCGCTCAGGCACCAGTCGGCCTCCGATTCGCTTGTCGAGCTGGCAATGAATGCCCGGTTGAAGGTGCGTGAATCGGATGATCCCAATGATCGGTGGATGTATCAGAAACAGATCATGGTATGGGAGAAGAAAGCGGATGAGGAACGGGTGTTGGCAGATGGTTATTTCGCCCTGGTTAACAATTATGTGGCTGAGGAGCTTCCGGCAGCGATTGAAAAGGATACGGTGATCAATGATATGACCGTCTACCGGTTCGCGGAGCAGCCCGACCGGATCAATGAGAAGGCAAAAGAGGTGTTTAATGACCGGTCGGCAGATATGGAGAACAGTGGAAACGAGAAGGATGCTGAGCCTGTTGCTGCTGCGGAGAAGAGCAGCGATCGCCCGGGAAAACTTTTGCCTGCAGCGAGGAGTAGCGATCCCCCGGTAGCTGAGGCAGTTGAGGATGTGAGAAGCGATCCCCCGGTAAATGCGGTAATTGAGGCTAAGCGTGGCGATCCCACGGTTTTGAACAGCTTTGAGATCCTGGACCGTTCGCCCTATTCCGCCGAGACACCTGTGCCGGCAAATATGGCGATCCCCGGAGGCACTTTTTACAGGATTCAGCTTGGGGTTTTTTCGAAAGAGGTGGCTTATGATGCATTTGGGGGGTTGACACCCATTGCGGCTGAGACACTGCCGGGAAGGAACCTGACTAAATATTATGTTGGCTCATTCAGCAGGCATGAAGATGTGAGCCGGGCGTTGCCGAAAGTGCGGTCAGCCGGATTTGCAGATGCGTTTATTGTGGCATATTACAATGGCCGTGTTATGTCGCTCGAAAAGGCCAGAAAGCTTGAGGAGCCGCTTCCCTGAAAGGCTCGTTTTTGAAGTGTTTTGAGGAAGATTGTCTGCCGGATGAAGTTTTTATAAGAAAAGATGGCGGGAACCAGTGGGATAATAATTTCTTTTTATATATTTGAATAGAATAGAAATTCAATGGACAGTAATTTTTCCGGCAAACCGGGTAAGCGTGAATCTGAACAGGGCCATACACAAAATGTTTCTGTTTTGGTGTTGCATAACGACGATGTGAATTCGTTTGAATATGTTATGGAGATACTGGAGGAGGTATGCGCACATACGATTTTGCAGGCGGAGCAATGTGCCATGATTACACATTACAAAGGTAAATGTGAGATTTTAAAAGGAGGTGTGGGTGAACTCAAACTGGCCAGGCAGGAGTTGGTGGCCCGTGGCCTGAGTGCAACAATCGAATAAATAGGTAAAGAATGACAATAATTATTCTGCTGATTATCCTGGGAATCCTCCTTTTTGTGATTGAGTTCATGCTGGTTCCAGGGATTACCATCGCTGGTATCGGAGGACTGGTTCTCACCGTTCTTGGGGTCTACAAGGCATTTGAGGATTACGGTACGACCACCGGTATATGGTTTCTTATCGGAACAATGCTGGTAAGTATTTTTGTGATCGCTTTTTCGCTAAGGGCGCGGACGTGGAAGCGTTTTATGCTCAATACGAATGTGACAGGAACGGTGCATGAGGATCTGCTGGCAGATGGTATTCAGAAGGGAGATGAGGGGCAGACAGTTACGAGGCTGGCATCGATGGGGAAGATCATGATTAACGGGAAGATTCGTGAAGCGCGGTCGATTGAGGGATATCTGGACGAAAACAGGCCGGTTGTTGTTGTTGGAATTGAAGGTACGATTATTAAAGTAAAACTAAAAAAATAGACAGATTATGGATGTTATGAATTTTTCTTGGATCATTATTGTTGTGGCCAGTATTATTGGCCTTTGGATTATTCTCTATTTCATACCGATCGGATTGTGGTTTACCGCACTGCTTTCGGGAGTGAGAATCTCTTTGTTGCAACTTATCCTGATGCGCTGGAGAAAAGTACCGCCCACAGTTATTGTGCGGTCGATGATTGAGGCCTATAAGGCGGGACTTATTGAGGTTAAGCGCGATGCCCTTGAGGCGCATTATCTTGCCGGGGGACATGTCGAGCAGGTGGTACATGCGCTGGTATCGGCCAATAAGGCGAATATCGACCTGGGGTACAATATGGCAACGGCGATTGACCTGGCAGGAAGGGATGTGCTGGAGGCGGTGCAGATGTCTGTGAATCCGAAGGTGATTAATACACCACCGGTGACTGCCGTTGCAAAAGATGGTATTCAGCTGATTGCCAAGGCACGGGTAACGGTGAGGGCATCGATCAAGCAGTTGGTTGGTGGAGCAGGCGAGGAGACGGTGCTGGCCCGTGTGGGTGAAGGGATCGTTTCGTCGATTGGTTCGGCGGTGTCGCACAAAGAGGTGCTGGAGAATCCTGATTTTATTTCACGGACAGTACTCGAAAAGGGACTGGATGCAGGAACTGCATTTGAGATTCTGTCGATCGATATTGCTGATATAGATATCGGTAAGAACATTGGTGCCGTGCTGCAGATGGACCAGGCGAATGCTGACAAAAATATTGCACAGGCGAAAGCGGAGGAACGCAGGGCGATGGCTGTTGCCACTGAGCAGGAGATGAAGGCCAAAGCACAGGAGGCCAGGGCGAAGGTTATTGAAGCTGAAGTGGAGATACCCCTGGCAATGGCAGAGGCTTTCAGAAGCGGTAACCTCGGTATTATGGATTACTACAAATTCAAGAACATTGAGGCTGACACAACCATGCGTGACTCGATCTCGAAAGGGACAGGCAAAGGCTCAGGTACCAGCTCGGACGATAAGAGGAAATAGGAATAACAGGCACAACAGTTGAAGTGCAGTTTCGAACACTTCAATAAATACATGTGCATTTCCGGACGATTTTAACACAGTGAAAAAATTAGAAAAAACATCATAAAATACAGATAAACAGAAATATAACGATTTTGGCACAGAATATGTTTATTTGATTTTAACAAAAATTAAATAAACGCATATTATGAAAACAAAAGTTAGTTTTATTTCAGGAATGTTGACAATTGCAATGGCACTTGTTATGACCACAGGAACAGTTTACGCCGATGGCGGAACTACAGATGTTTATGCTAAAGGAGCAACCAATACACCTGCAGGTGATTATGTTGTTCGAGCCACAAATGATGTATATCATTTTCAGGGAGAAGAATATGAAGTGTATAAGGTGTATTATGATGAACCTTCCATGAACATGAATATTGCTGTAAAAAAAGGTAAAAGATGTCAATCATTTGTCGCTTACACCAATGATTACACAGTGTTTTTTAATTGTGACAAGAATGGATTTGGTGCAAGGAAGATCATGTTTGGCAACCCGGAAACTCAGAACAATTTTGATTTTGTCCAATACCAAAAGCAAACAGTATTAAGTGAACAGAATAAAATTGAGAAAAAGGAAGCAATTGATTTAATAGCCACTTCTCTTCCGGGGATGCATTCCGCATAGTTTAACCAGGTCTCCTATTCTTATTTATAAGAGGTTGTCTTTGTAGGCAGCCTCTTTTTTACATGTATTCCATAATCCTGCCGGAGATTTGAAGCAGGGATATTTCGGCAATTTTTGTGAGGTACTTGACTGAGATAAGTCGCTCTTCTGCATCGAGCAGACTTTTTTGTACTTCGCGAAGCTCCAGACCGGCCAGGCTTCCGAGTTTATATCGTTCGACTGCTATTTCCAGGTTTTCGCGGGCCACCTCAAGATTTTGTTCCTCCAGTTTGAGCAACCGGAGGTTATTTTCATAGGCATAAAAGATGGTGAGTAGATCGCCTTTTATTGACTGTTCAACCTCCTTGTGCTGAATTTGCCTGTTTTCAATCTGGATGCGGGCATTGCTTTTCTCTCTTCTCCGGTTGAAACCGTCGAAAATATCCATTCCAAGGGTAAGTCCGTAATTCATGCCGTGGACATGCTGATTGAGCAGGGTGCCTGTTTGGTAAGCGTTGTAATTATAGCCGTAACCTGAGGTCAGATTAAGGTATGGGTAGGATCTTGATTCAATGATTTTATAATCCAATTCGGTGATTACCTGGTTTTTTAACGCAATCTGCAAGCCGGTATTTTCATCCATTGTTTTATCCAGCAAGCCGTCGTATTCCAAATTTTTATTGATATGAATCAGGCTATCTTTTAATGTAATTTCTTCTCCTAAATTCTCAGCGGCCATAAGCTCATTCAGTCGGATTTGTGATGATCGCAACACCTCGCTTTGCCGGGCAAGTCTTGAGCTGTCGGCATTGAGGTAGACCATCGATTGCAATAGCTGCATTTTGGATCCCGATCCCAGCAGATAGCGCTGTTCATCAATACGTTCCCGCTCGCGGGAGAGTGAAACAGAGTAGGCCAGGTTTTCATACAGGGTTAATTGCTGTAGATAATAATTGTATTCAGAAACGATATCTGCAACGAGGTTCTCAATGGCCATTTGTGTTTTAAGTCCATCAAGCTCCGCTTGTTGTCCAAGTTTCTGGTAGGTGTTCTGGACCTGGAACCCTCTGAAGATGGTCATCCCCATTTGGACATTGGCCGATCCTGTTCTGTTGTGGATATTCCTGTTGGTAATATCAGTGCCATCCGGATAATTTTGCTGTGTGGTATTCAGCGTTCCTCCATACCGGTTGGTGGCGGTTATCTCCGGCAGCATGCCAGCATTTCCGGCCGAATAATTATTGACCGAAATCTCCTCAGTGTTACGTACAACCTTGAGGTTGAAATTTCTTTCCAGTCCTGTCTCGATACAGCGGCTAAGATCGTATACCTCCTGGGCGTTTGCAAATCTCAGGCCGAGAAGGAGGACAGACAGTACAATAAGACTGTTATTTTTCACCGGTGATTTCAACTTCACTCGAATTTGACGCATGTTCAATATTTTTCGTATTACTGGAAATTAAGAGATAAATTGCCGGCACGACATACAATGTCAGGAATGTAGAGAGAACCAGTCCACCTACAACGGCAACCCCCATTGCCACCCTGCTCTGTGCACCTTCACCCCATCCAAGGGCAAGAGGCAGTACGCCGAGTGCTGTTGACAGGCTGGTCATCAGGATGGGTCTGAATCTGGCAGCGGAGGCATGCCGGATGGCCTCATATTTACTCATTCCGGCCAGTTTCCTTTGGTTGGCAAATTCTACGATCAGAATTCCATTCTTAGAGACAAGACCGATCAGCATGATGATCCCAATCTGGCTGAAAATATTCATGGTGATGCCGAAGTACCACATAAAGAGCAGTGCACCGGTGAGTGCCAAAGGAACTGTCATCATAACGATGATGGGATCCTTAAAGCTCTCAAACTGTGCGGAGAGAACAAGGAAGATCAGAATAATGGCCAGGAGAAAAGCAAACATCAGGCTGGAGGCACTCTCCTTGTAATCTTTGGAGTCACCTGCAAGCGCTGTTCTGAACGAGTCGTCCAGTACCTTTTCGGCAATTTTATCCATCTCATCCAGCCCTTCACTAATTGTTTTTCCCTCTGCAAGTCCGGACGATATGGTTGCAGCTACAAACCTGTTATACCGGTAGAGCTGGGGCGGGGCAGTTGACTCCTGAAGGGTAACAAAATTATCGAGTTGAACCATGTTGCCACTGTTGTTTTTTACATAGAGCGATTTCAGATCCAGCGGTTTGTTCCGGTCCTCCCTGGCCAGTTCTCCAAGGATCTCGTATTGCTTTCCGTTCATAATGAAATAGCCGAACCGCTGACCGCTCAATGCGAGCTGCAAAGTCTGGCCAATGTTTTGTGTCGATACGCCCAAAAGATTGGCTTTGTCACGATTGATTACAATTTGCACCTCGGGTTTTGTAAACTTCAGGTTCACATCGGCCATAGCGAAAACAGGGTTGTTGTAAACCTCTTCCATGAAAGCAGGAAGTATTTCACGTAATTTTTCGATGGTGGGCGCCTGCAAGACGTATTGGATAGGAAGTCCTGCTCTTCTGCCTCCAAAGGTTGATTGCTGCATTACATTGGCACGCGCCTTTGTCATTTTCCTGAGCTCTTCTGTTAACTGTGCGGCGATCTCCTGTTGTGAGCGCTCTCTTTCAGAAGCATCGACCAGGGCTGTTATGACGAATCCTCCTGAGCTCCATACCCTTTCTACAACCTTGTCGCTTTCAGGGACCTTCTCATTGACCATACTGGCGACATCTTCGATATAGCTGAGGTTGTACTCGTAGGTAGCTCCTTCCTGGGTGGTTGTCCAGATGGTTAGACGCGATCTATCCTCGAGTGGGGCCATTTCTGCCGGGATCACTTTCCATAAGACAAAAATCAGGATAAATGCAGCGCCAAGAATTAACACTGCGATGTATCTCTTATTCAAAAGGTTTGAGAGTGAATTTTGGTATGTTTTGTTCAGATAGACAAAGAATTTTTCCGAATAATTGTAGGCCCTGCTCCGCTTATGCCGCGTTTTTAGCAGTTTGGTTGAGAGCATAGGGGTAAGCGACAGTGCCACAAACGATGATATGGCAACTGCACCGGCAATCACAATGCTAAATTCCCTGAACAGCCTTCCGGTCATCCCTTCCAGAAAAACGATGGGGATAAATACAGCAATAACTGTAATGGTCGTGGAGATAATGGCAAAGAAAATCTCATTGGCCCCTTTGAGGCCCGCCTCAATCGGGGAGAGGCCCTGTTCAATTTTCACGTAGATATTCTCCATCATTACAATGGCATCGTCTACCACCAGACCAATGGATAGCACAACAGCAAGTAAAGTAAGCACGTTAATGGTGAACCCGAAAAGGAACATCACGAAGAAGGAGCCCACCAGTGAAACCGGGATTACCAGGATCGGTATAATGGTTGTCCTCCAGTCACGCAGAAAAAAGAAGATAATAATAACAACCAGAAAAAAGGCCAGGTAGATGGTTGTTTGCACCTCTTTGATCGAAGTCCTGATATATTTCGTATTATCAAAGCCAATATCAAAGGTGATATCATCGGGCAGGTCCTTTTCAATGTATTCCAGTCTGCTGTATACCTCATCAACGATTTCGATGTGGTTGGCACCCGGCTGCGGTATAATCACCGTGGCGACAGCTGGCACGCCATTTATCTTCAGTATCCCGCGAAGGTCCTCCGGTCCCAGCTCTGCACGGCCAATATCGCTTACGCGGACAATCTGATCGCCCACCTGTCGTAGTATTAAGCTATTGAATTCCTGTGGTGTGGTCATCAGACCAAGTGCCCGTATTGTCAGTTGTGTAGCATCACCTTCAATCATTCCTGCTGGCAGCTCGACGTTTTCCCGGAGGATCGCATTTCTAACGTCCATGGGGGTCATCTGGTATCCTGCCAGTTTTTGGGGATCGAGCCAGATACGCATGGCATATCTTTTTTCTCCCCAGATCATCACCGCGCTTACCCCGGAAACGGTCTGCAGCTGCTCCTTAAAGGTGAGTTCAGCATATTCGGAAAGCTCGAGCAAAGAACGTTTCGTGCTTTGAACGGCGATCATCAATATCGGACTTGCATCGGCATCGGCCTTTGATACGGTTGGCGGATCACAGTCGCGCGGCAAATATCGCTGTGCCTGTGAAACTTTGTCGCGGACATCGTTGGCTGCGGTCTCCATATCGACCGATAATTCAAATTCGACACTGATGCTACTCCGGCCCTGACTGCTGCTGCTGGTGAGGGTTCTGATACCGGGAATGCCGTTGATCGACTGTTCCAGAGGTTCAGTGATCTGTGTTTCAATGACATCTGAGTTGGCACCGGGATAGGAGGTGCTTACAGAGATAATGGGTGGATCGACACTGGGAAATTCGCGAACCCCCAAACGGGTTAATCCTATGGCTCCAAACAGCAGGATAACCAATGAGAATACAGTGGCCAGCACAGGCCTTTTTATACTTACCGATGCTAAACTCATGGGATGCTGTTTACGAGGGGTTCATTGGTGATTATTGTATCGAGCTGAACGGGAATGTTGTGCCTCAACTGAAGAATGGCAGTTGTTAGAACGGTATCTCCAAACTGAAGTCCCTCCTGAATCTGGATATGGGATTCCGTACGTAATCCGGTTCTAACCTTTACTTCATTCGCCATACCATTTCTGACAACAAATACCTTTTCGCCCCCCATTTCGGGAATCACCGCCTGGGTGGGTATGGCAATGGTACTTTCAATTTCCGAAAGCAGTAATCTGACACTGGCAAACCTTCCGGGTTTCAACTCCTCGTTGGTGTTGGGATAGCGTGCCCGTGCAACGATTGTACGTGTGTTGGCATCTACTTTGGGTGCTACTGCATATACATTTGCATGAAATGTTTTATTCACACCATCAATAACAAAGGAGATCGGAAATCCTGAATTTATCTCGCCAGCATACCTTTCCGGAACGGAAAATTCAATTTTCAGCGGACTTATTTTTACCAGGCGGACAATATTTGTTTGCGTGGTGGCAAATGCCCCTTCGCTGATCATTCGCAATCCTACGATACCATCGAAAGGAGCCCTTAATTCAGTTTCTGAGATGCGTGCTTCAATGAGCTGTATGTCGGCTTGCAGCGATTGCAGCTCTGTCGCCACCTGGTCATAACTTTCACGGCTGATCGCATCACGGTCGAGCAGCTGCCGTTGGCGAAATTCCCGTTCTTCGGATAATTTCCTTTGTGCCTGAAGCTTCAAAAGTTGGGCCTGCAGTGGTTTATCGTTAATCTTTGCCAGCAGATCCCCTCGCTCAACCCGGGTGCCTTCATTGAAAAAAATGCCGACAATTTTCCCGGATGTTTCGAAAGAGAGATCAACCTCCTCGTCGGGAATCAATGACCCGGTGGTGTAGATCAGCTCATTCATCTGTGTTGGCTTGATGATATATCCATTGGCCAGCAGGGGCTGACTGTTCCCCCGCATTCCCGGTGCCCTCACGGCTGTTCCGGGATTTGAATCAGAACCGGATTTTAGCAGGGGTTTTATCTTGGGATAAAGTATAATTCCAAGTAGCAGTAATAGTAAGAGGGTTGTCAGTGTGCGCCTGATAATTTTCTTCTTATTCAATGTTTTTTGATTTATATAACGCTATTATTCAACATGAAATTATGAACCGGTAGGTTCAAGTTATAGATTGAACCGAACGAATTGCAAAAGTATTAATTCTTGGTTAAATAAAGCGTCGACAATGGCTTATTCAAATTGATAGGAGAGTCCGAAATTGGCTATTCCCTTGTAGCCAAAACCAATCTCAGCGAATGCTCCAAGACGCTTGCCAATTCGCATTCCCAGTGGATTGATCTGAAATGCCACATGTCCGGATCTATTGGTGTCAGTTAGCCCGGTATCTGATATTTCTCCTTTTTCAGCGGTAAACGTATATCCCAGTCCGATGCCGGAATACATCTGAAAAGCATCTCTTTTGACCCATCGGATGTCGCTCTCAGCCGCAAAGGTTGTATGGTTGGTACGAAAATCACCGTACTTTACCCCATCTTGTAACAGGTCACCTGTAACATTGTCAACTCCAATGGTTGCACCTACATGCATTCTGTAAGATGCTGCATATTTATAGGTAAGAAAGAGGGCCCCTGAATAGTGGTAATCATCCTTTTCATAATCTCCGAATGAGAATACCGCCCTGACAACATCTTTAACAAGATCTACAATCTGATCGGTTGTGACGATTCCGTATGAACCCGACAGATCATGGTGAACGTATTGTGCATTTGTTGTAAACACTCCCCATGTGAGGAGAAAAATAACAATCAGTTTTTTCATGATTTCCGGTTTGATATTCTTTTTTATGCACCCCAAGTTAAATAGTCTGTTGAAGAAATACAAATTTGGTTCTACTAAAATATTTCGGTTTTCTTTTTTTCAAAAAATGGTTTAGCTTTGGTTTATGATAAAAAGAGGAATTATTTTTTTTAGCATTATCCAAGTGGCTATTCTTCCCGCGTTCAACCAGTCATTTAGTTTGAACTTGTATCCTGAAGGCGAAATTCCTAACTACAGGGATGTGGGAGAGCAGGAAGATAGGGATACTACTGATATTGTGCGGATCAGAAAGGTTCAAACACCGGATATTTCGGTGTTTCTTCCATCGCAAAGAAGCAGGATTGGGGAGGCTGTTATTATCTGTCCGGGTGGTGGATATCATACACTGTCTTATGACTGGGAAGGAGAGGATGTGGCGAAATTCTGGAATGCAAAGGGGGTGACTGCGATTGTCTTGAAATACAGGCTGCCTACTTCTGATGCCCAGATTGAACCACATAAAAGTCCGCTGATGGATGCGCAGCGCGCCATGCGATTGGTCAGGTACCATGCGGAGGATTGGGGGATCGATCCGGGAAGGATCGGGATCATGGGTTTTTCGGCGGGAGGACACCTGGCCGCATCCCTGAGTACACATTACGATACAGGCAACAATGGTGCTGCAGATCCCGTTGAGAGGGTGAGCTGCCGTCCCGATTTCTCGATCCTGCTGTATCCGGTGATTACCTTTCAAGGAGATTCCCAGCACAGTGGATCACGCAAGGCCCTGGTAGGGGAGGACGAGGAGCTGATGCATTACTACTCCTGTCACCTGCATGCTACCGCAGACACCCCTCCCGCGATCCTCATACACTCGGGCGACGATAGAGCTGTACCGGTAGAGAACAGCATCCTATATTACAAAGCACTGCTCAAGCAGGGTATTCAGGCTGAAATGCATATTTATCCAAACGGCGGTCATGGTTATTCGCTGGCGGCAGGGAAGGGACATCTGTCGGGTTGGCCGGAAAGAGCCTACGAATGGTTAATTTCTTTTCGCAATGAGAACCCTCGGTAATATCCTTTGGCACTTTCCGTTTTTTGGATTTGTGAACGCGCTCACTACCTTTATAGTTGAAATCCCGGTGGCGCTGGTCCTTGCAAAATCGGTGGGAACATACTTCAATCCGGTGAATAAAAAATGCGTTCCGCAAGTAGTTGCAGATGACATTGCAAGAAAAAAATACCAGAAATAGAATCCGATTCGAAACTATTTTGATTTCATTATTTAAAATCTGTTATTTGCAGGTTCAAATACAGTTACGAAATGAAATTAATTATTCCGAACAATTACAAGTCGTCGCTTACGCTGAAGGAGACAGAGAGAGCCATTAAGCTGATCAAGGATTTTTTTGAAGCGAACCTTGCTGCTGAACTGAAGCTCAGAAGGGTTACAGCACCGCTGTTTGTTCAGCGGGGAACAGGGATCAATGACGATTTGAGCGGCACAGAGCGACCTGTGAGCTTTCCGGTAAAGGATATGGAGGGGGTTACTGCAGAGATTGTCCATTCATTGGCGAAGTGGAAGCGAATGATGTTGGCCGATTATGAGATATCCAATGGTTATGGTCTGTATACAGATATGAATGCATTGAGACCGGATGAGGAGCTGGACAACACCCACTCCATATACGTGGATCAATGGGACTGGGAAAAGATAGTTGCTCCTGAGCAGCGCACGGTAGAATATTTGAAGGATATTGTCGAGAGAATTTTTGCGGTGATGAAGCGTGCCGAATTTATCGTGTATGAAAGTCATCCCCACATATTGCCTATGCTGCCCGATAAGATCACATTTATCCATAGTGAGGAGTTGGAGGCCGCCTATCCCGATCTCAGTCCAAAGGAGAGGGAGGATGCGATTGCTGAAAAACATGGAGCTGTTTTTATTATTGGTATTGGTGCTGATCTGCCTTCCGGACAACCGCACGATGGAAGGGCGCCTGACTATGATGACTGGTCGACCGAAACGGTAAACGGTTACAGGGGGCTGAACGGGGATATCATCGTATGGAACCCTGTTTTGGAAAGGGCGTTTGAACTCTCATCGATGGGTATCAGGGTTGACAGGGAGGCGATGCAAAGGCAACTGAAGCTACAGGGTAAGGAGGAGAGAAAAGAGCTGTTCTTCCATAAGAGATTGCTGGCAGGGGAGTTTCCTGAATCAATCGGTGGTGGAATCGGTCAGTCGAGACTCTGCATGTACTTTCTCAGGAAGGCTCATATCGGAGAAGTCCAGGCCAGTCTCTGGCCCGGACAGATGGTGGATCATTGCAAAAAGAGTGGTATCGTATTAATGTAGATGTTGGAAGTACTCATAGCTGCCTGACAAAAGCGGCATATCTTCAAGGATTCGTTATTGTTTCCTTACACGAAACAACTTATATGCACCATACAACGAGATCATTCCGAACACCAGTGCAAATATTCCGATGATCACTGCAATAGCTTCCTGGCCCTCCATTGGATTTGCCAGCAGGAAAATTCCGAATAGAAGCAGCAAACCGTTTCTGATAAACCCCGGACTGGAGATCCTGCTGCGAATTTTGATCAACAGCCATAAGTTGATCAGTCCGCTCAGGAAAGTAATGATTCCCAGCATGATAATAAAAACATTCGCCAAGGATTGTGGGAAGAAAGCAAGTAGCAACCCAAGTGCCGTACTTATCACTCCTTCAATCAAAAGCAGCTGGTTCGTAGTAAGCCTCTTGTAATTTGCACTGAAAATAAGGATTCCGCCGGCAACCAGGAGTATAATTCCCAAAAGACGTGTTAAGGCAACAAGTGTTACTTCCGGATGAATAAGGATAAATACACCAGCACCGAAGATGAGTAAACCCTGCAACAACATCAGCCAGGGATTGGATCTGTTCTTAATATGTATATAGCTCATTATTAAAAAATAATATATGTCCCTTCCGATTCTCTCTGCAGGCGCTGGTAAAAAGCTGCATAAACAGAGTTTGCGAACTCATTGAATCTGTAGCTCAATCATTAGTAATCGGATGGCACCATGGTTAGTATTGAAATTTATTCGTTTTGTTCTTTGACTTCTTTATTGTCCTCTTTATTATCGCTCATTTGATTTGATAAACTATCAAGTTTCTCATGCAATGCACTCAGATGCGAACTGTTTTTGTCCATCTCTGCTGTCTGCATTTTAAAAAGTACCTCCTTCATTTTCAAGAGTTCGATATCCTTCTCCATGATTGCAATGCGGTGGGAACTGTTGCTCTCCCTCTTCTCCGTATTTACCTTATTGATATATGCAAAATACCTGAACAACAGAATGGCTGCCAGTCCAAGAAGAAAGAAAAAGATGAAAGGATAGCCCCCTATGACGGAGAATCCTAAATTTGTATTGAGTTTGATAGAGAATACATCCCAGTTAAACCCCGCGTAATAGATCCATATGACCAGATACACAAGAATGGTATAATTGCTAATGCCTATAAGGTTAATCTTTTTCATTTGTATTGATTCTTTATTTAAATATCTATTCCCAGTGATAAGGGTTCATATATCTGTTTGGTTTTTTTCGTATAAAAGCACTGGCAGCAACTGCGTATATCACAGCGTTGCCAGTGAGATTCATTGTTGTTATTCTTTGTCATCCGAAAGTTCCAGGATCTGTTGGTCCAGCTCCTCCATCTCCTTCAACGTTGTTTTAATCGCTTTCCTTCTTAATATGGTGTCAGGAACTTTATTGTCATTGTTTTTCAGTATCAGGTAAAAGCTCATTCCCAGCTGTGCCGCAACCTTTTTCTTCTCTTCATTCAGTTTACGCACCTCTGCCTGGTCACGGTATTTTTCCGCCATCTCCTGTGCTTTGTTCACTGCATCCTGAGTCAGTTCTTTGCCCGACTGAAACACTTCACTGGTGCGCACTTTTATCTTTCCGAAGATCTCCTCCGAATAGGACGAGATTTTTTCACCCAAATCGCGGGCCTCATCACCTACAATTTTTGCCCCCTCGTTAATATTATCTTTCGTATCGTCCCAAAATCCCGATTCATTTTTTTTCTCTTTTTCATTCTTTGTTGTCATAATATATAATTTTAAATTGTTTGACTTATTGTAAATAAAACTCTAATCTTTGTTTGCTTGCTGAACGGATCCAATACCGCAGCGTTCTATGTTATTTTTTAGTTCGTTTTTTCCTTCCGACGATATAAAAGACCGCAACCAGCAGCAGACCTGCCAGAATGACTATCAAAGTTGTGATTCCCAATGCGCCTGCACTTTCGGAACGCTTCTCTTCAATCGCAGCTTTTTTATTTGCCAGCTCCTGCTGCTCTTGTGCAATTTCTGACTTCAATTGTTCGATCGATTTGCTTCTCTCGGCGATCTCCTTTTCGAGATCAGACAGCAGGTCATTCTCCCCAGGCTCCGGCAAAGCAGAGCCGGAAAGATCTTGTCTTTCGTCCAGTATTGCAGTCTGCTCCTCCGAAAGTTTTGCCTCTTCTGTTTCCAGTGCCGATCTTTCGGCAAGGATCACCGCGAGGTCCTTGTCTTTTAGCAAAGATATCTCCTGATCAAGATTGTCCAGTTTCTTATCTGCCTCATTTTTTTGTTGGGCCAGCAGATTGCGCAGTGAGTCAAGTCTATTCGTTTCAGAGCTTATGTTCTCCTTCTCGTTTTGAAGGCGTTCCATCTCTTCACGTGTAAAACTTTTAATCGTTTGGTTTTCATCATACTCCTGGTCCATGATCGACCGAAGTTCCGACTCCAGGTTGTCAACATCCTTCATCCAGGAATTGATCGAGCTGATGGCACTTTCTGCATTCCTGATCTTGTTTTGCTCCTCCTTCAGGTAGCCGTCAATTTCACTGATTTTCAAATTAAAATTTTCAATCTCAGTATCATCTGCACCCTTTTTCAGCAAGCTGTTTTTCTCTCTTTGATACAGGTTTTTTTCATCCTCCAAAAGCTCTGTTTTTTTCTCTGCCAAGACGATTCTCTGCTCATTCAGAGCGAGCTCCTTCTCCTTAACCAGTCGCTGCCTTTCAATATCATCCAACCGCTGGTCTATTTTGGAAATACCGGTAACAAGCTTTTCCCTTGCCGATCCGAGCTGATCGGAAAGCTGCTCCTCCTTTAGCCCGAGCTTCGATTTCTGCTCATCCATCTTTTCGATATTTTGAGCAACATCATTCAGACTGTCAGCAAGCGATTCAATTTGCTTCTGAAGCCTCTTTTTTTCAGCTTCAAGCGCCTCTTCCTGCTCCTTTTTCATGGTCGTGGCCACATCATTTTGCACTTCAGTGACTTTTCGCATCTCAGATTCAACCTCCTCCTTGGCTTTTTGGAGTTGGTTCTGTGACTTCAGCAGAGAGTCTCTTGTTGTTTGAAACTCATTCAGTATCTTTTCTATCGATTCCTGCTCCTGTTCAAGAACCTGTGCCTGTTTTTCAAGTAACTTTTGTGCCTCTTCACTGCCTTTGTCTGAAGTGCAGCTACTAAACATGATCAATGCTGATACCAATAGTGCACCAGTATAATTTATTGTTTTCCAATGTGCGTTCATTTTTGAAATGTATTTAAAGGTTAATATTAGACTTTATTGAACTATGTTATGGTATTGCGAATACAACTATCTGTTTTAAACAGTCAGGACAAAGCTGACTCAGAACTTCCAGGGCGAATTTATCCCTGAATATCATATGTAGTTCTTGCAGTAGACTTTGCATGGCGATGACAATGAAACGGTTTGTCACAACCATGATAAATTAAGTCTCCGGAACCTCTTCAGATGTATCCGAGGCCTTTTCCTGGTTCCGACTCTGTTGGTCCTCCAGCTCTGAAATCCGACGTTTTCCTCTACCAATTTCGTAAAGTGCCAGTGCCAGTGTAATGAGCGCCCCGGTAGCAAACGTTAGAATAATTAATAGCGAAAGTGAAGTATTCAACTCAATAAACCAGAGTTTAATATTCACCGTTTCAACATTCTGAATAGCAAAAATTACTACCAGAATTGTTATTAGAAGTATTGCAATATACCGTTTCAACATGTTACTAATATACACAAATAATTGAGAATTCCAAATTTATCTGCATATAGATAACAGTTATAGCACACTATATGTTTAAAACTGTACCGCATTTAAAGCATTCCGGTTTGCATTTTTCGAGGATCAGAATCAGCTGAATTTGGAAGTATCTCATATTCATATTTACTTTTTTATGAAGTATATTCTTTTGACTAATTACATCGTACCAATGAAGCTTCATGTTAATGTGTGATTAAAATAACACAACTGTGATGGTATGTGATGGTTTGTTAGTATTTTTGTATGTACTTTTAATGCATTGTATTATGAAAGGATCCGGGGAACACGTTCCGATCTACCAAAGGTTAACAGATTACTACAGCCGACGCATCTCATTACAGGAGTACCGGCCGGGATCGAAAATTGATTCGATCAGCAGGATTATGGAGCGGCATACGGTGTCGCGTGAGACGGCTAAACTGGTATTGCGAAGGCTCATTGAGAAGGGATTGGTGGTTTCGGTCCAGGGAAAGGGAACATTTGTTAATGAGATTACTGAAACAAGGAGTGCATGGGGTGTTGTAGTTCCGTTTTTCTCTTCCAACGTTGAGCAGCTGATTAGTGAGCTCACTGTTGAAGCAGAAAGGGCAAAGTGCAGGTTGCATTATTATTTGCATTACAACAACCATGAGGAGGAGATCAGGATCACCGGAAACCTGATACAATCGGGATACGAGGCGATTATTGTAATACCAAATTATGACGAATCGCTGACTGCCGGTTATTACCGGCGGGTCATCTCCGGGAAAAGCAAGCTGATCCTTGCTGATAACACGATGGCAGGTTCTTTTTTTAATTATGTAATACAGAGTTACGACCTGGGAGTGAAGCGGGCCTTTGATTATCTCTCACAAAAGGGCAAGGGGAATTTTCTCCTGCTGGGGAATGAGATATGGAGAGGTCAGAACCTGGTTTTTGATCTGATGGAAAGTACGTTACTAATGTTGATTCAGCAAAATTGTCCGAATCGCAAGCTCTTTGTGAAAAATGGTCTCCGGGAGATCGATGTGGCATTTATGGACACGAATAGCATCACCGGAGTATTGGCAATTCAGGATGCAGACTCTGTAAGAATGCTCGGCAGGTTGAAGGAGTGGGGGATCGCGGTGCCGGCGCAGGTAGCATTGGTGTCGTACGGGAACACAGAGTTAACACAGTATTATAATCCGGGGATCACGGCGATCGACTGTAACTATGGAGCGATGGCACGAACAATCGCCGGTTTTATTACCGACGGGGAGAAAATAAACAACAGGCAGGTGGTGATATCACCTGAACTGGTAATACGCGAAACATAAAACGACAACTGACATGGAGAATTTATTTCAGGAAATTGCACATTGCATTGAATTCGGAAAGATCAACAAAACATCGCCCTATCCACCTGATATGAAGGACAAAGATGGAGCCGATGAACTCACAAGACAGGCGCTCGATGCCGGAGCCAAACCCAACGACATTTTGACCCACGCCTTGATGGTGGGTATGGAGAAGGTAGGGATCAAATTCCGTGAAAATAAAATTTTCGTTCCCCAGGTACTGATGAGCGCCAAGGCGATGGGGTCGGCGATGGTTCACCTGAAACCCTTTTTTACCAGTGGTGAGGCCCAGCGGAAAGGGATTTTTATTGTCGGTACCGTACAGGGCGACCTGCACGACATTGGTAAAAACCTGGTCTCGATGATGGTGGAGGGGAATGGCTACGAAGTGATCGACCTCGGTACTGATGTCTCTTCAGAGAAATTCATCGAAGAGGCGAAAAAGCATCCCGGGTGTGTCGTGGGACTGTCGGCGCTGCTTACAACGACGATGTCGAATATGGAAAAAATTGTCTCCGACCTGAAATCTGATCAGCCCGACATGAAGGTTTGTGTGGGGGGTGCGCCGGTGACAGATGATTTCTGCAGGAAGATCAATGCCGATTTTTACAGTCCGGATCCACAGGGTTTGGTAGAGTATCTAAACAAGATCGCCTAAAAGCAGGTGGATTAACCTTTCTTTACAACCGGTCGGAACATTCGGAAATGATCTCCTTGGTGGGATTGTTAGCAGGTATATTCGGAGATAATATCGTGGTTTTTTCCTGATGGCACCCCCTGAAATCATCCCAGTGGGCTGCCGACAAACAACTTCGGTGACGATCCTCGAATATTTCCATCCGGTATCTTTAGAGATGATCCCAGAGGGGACGACAGAATGAATTAAATGATGTGATCCCATTATAATGGGAGTATTAAAATTATATTTTTATGACAGGATTGGAACTGGTAAAAAGAGCAATGCAGCGGGAAGAGGTTGAACGAATCCCCTGGGTGCCTTTTGTGGGAGCGCATGCGGGAGCGTTGACCGGGTTAACAGCTACGGAATTTCTAAGATCTTCCGGTAATATAACTACTGGGGTCAGCAAAGCGATCAACCTGTATAGCCCCGATGGGATACCGGTGGTATTTGATTTGCAGATCGAGGCTGAAGCGCTTGGATGTAAGCTCAATTGGGCAGATGATAATCCGCCTGCAGTGATCTCCCATCCCCTGCTGGATGGGGTGGAAATCGAAGATCTAAAATTGCCCACTCCGTCGGATGGGCGCATCCCGATTGTGATGGAGGCGGCACGGGCGTTGCGGGAGAAGCACCCCGATATTGCCCTGTACGGTCTGATTACGGGGCCTTTTACACTGGCGCTCCACCTGATGGGGACCGATGTTTTTATGCGGATGCTGGAGGACCCGGACCACATCCATAAGCTGATGCGTTTTACCACCGATGTGGCACTGTTTATGTCGAAGGAATATATCGATGCGGGTTGCGATGTCGTTGCAATGGTTGACCCGATGACGAGTCAGATCGATCCATTCTCTTTCGAAACGTTTGTTTCACCCTACGCGGTGGAGATTTTTGATTATATAAGGGAGGCAGGTGCGCTTAGTTCGTTTTTTGTCTGCGGGAACGCGCAGCAGAACATCGAGGTGATGTGTAAATGCAAGCCTGACAATGTGTCGATCGACGAGAATATTCCGCTCGATTATGTGCGGGATGTAGCCTTGGCCAATGAGGTTAGTTTTGGCGGGAACATTAAGCTTACCGTTGTGCTGCTGATGGGCGACCAGGAGGATTCACAGCGGGATGCGCTTGAGTGCATGGATATTGGTGGTAAGCGGGGCTTTATCCTGGCACCGGGGTGTGACCTGGCGATGGCAACGCCACCTATTAATCTGGTAGCAGTTACAGAGCTGGTGCATGATGAAGTTTTGCAGAGTGAGCTGCGTGCCTCTGAAGCCACGGCCACCAAAGTGGAGAAGCTCGATCTCTCTTCGCACTGGGAGGCTGACAAAGTGGTTGTGGATGTGGTAACGCTCGACTCCTCTTCCTGTGCTCCTTGTCAGTATATGGTCGATGCAGTAGCACGTGCCGCTGAAGGGTTCGGTGAGAAGGTGGTATACAAGGAGCATCGCATCAAGGAGAAGGAGGGCGTGCAGATGATGGTTTCGCTGGGGGTGATGAAGATCCCTACGATTGTGATCGATGGCCAGGTGGAGTTTAGTTCGCAGATCCCACCTATTCATGAGATTAAGAAGAAAATCGAAGCGTACCTGGTGAAGAAGGAGTTATGATCCCTTTTTATCTGGTCACCGGGTTTCTGGGAAGCGGAAAAACTACTTTGCTAAAGAATATCCTGCGGGAGTATGCTGACAGGAAGCGGATTGCGATTATTCAGAATGA
>CAYSMO010000003.1:0-43859 GCA_964432125.1 uncultured Bacteroidaceae bacterium
CGCTGGACGAACTCGATCTGGCGCCGGGCCGACCAGTCCTGCCAGTTCTCGAGGGTGTAGAGGTTTTTCCGAATCCATTATAGCCATTGGAGTTCATGACTTCATACAGACGTTTTGTATTTAAAAAAAAAGTGTTAATTTTACTTCATTAAGTAGTCTTTGAGCAGCCATTATAAACTTTTTTCCCATGAAGAAGAAATTTCTATATCCCGGTAAAGTACTGATTCTTATTTCAGTTTTCATTGCTTTTAACATCACGGCATGTAATACTGGAGCAAAAAATGCTGATAACAATACTGATCAGGCCGAGGAATTTGTTACAGCGATAGACGAAAGTACACAGGAAAAATTTCTAACAGCAAAAAGAATTTTCTATTCGCTTCCATCCCCTATTGAAACAGCAAAGATTCTACAAAATGCTGGAGCAACATACGATGAACAACTGCTTAATCCAATTGAGAATCAGTCTGGTTATATAACCACAAAAGACATGGCTTTAAATCTTGGGATATACACAACTGACCTTAGCTATGCCAGCCTATTCGATCAAACCCAGATTACACTGAATTATATTGAAGTTGCCAAAAATCTGGCTGACGGTCTGAATATTCTGGATGCCATTAGCGAGTCCACAATCCAAAGACTTGAAGATAATATTAATAATAGGGAGGAGATTATAGATATTATTTCTGAAACCCTATTGAATTCAAGTTCGTTTTTAAAAGAGAGAGGACTTGAAAGTACTGCAACTATTATTCTTGTCGGAGGATGGGTTGAAGGACTATATATCGCAACTCAACTTGTGGGAGACAGCCCGATAGAGAATAATAAGATTGTTGAAAGAATTGTTGA
Organism: uncultured Bacteroidaceae bacterium; assembly: GCA_964432125.1. Lineage (GTDB taxonomy): Bacteria > Bacteroidota > Bacteroidia > Bacteroidales > M55B112. The sequence goes on from CAYSMO010000003.1 coordinate 853, forward strand.
CCAAAAACTATCTGTTGATTTTATGATCAATCTTTTGCAGGAGGCAAACGATGATCCTGATGCTCAAATAGTACTTGCTGACGTTAATGACCTTAAGAGTACTTTTGATAAAATCGAAATAAAACAAGGTGAAAACACCACTGAGATAGATCCTGAAACAAACATAACAACGTTAAAATCAAGCTCGTCTCACAATCTAACCAAAGCAGTGTTTGACGAATTGGTTACAAAGGTTAAAAAGATAAGAATCAGCTATATATCCTAAATTTATTATCATGATGAGAAAAGGCATTCTTTTAGTATCACTTGTGGCAATGATGGCTTCGTTACCAACTATTGTCAATGCACAATGTAAGCAGTTTGCCAAAAAGACTTGTAAAGTTGGGCTTAACCCTTACCAACATGATGGGAATTACCATGCGGCGCTACTGTTAGAAGGAGAAGAGGCTGAATTATATAAAACTTTTTACTCCGAAACAGACTACAGAATCGGAGTTTGCGGAGCAGGTAACTTAAATGATATTGAATTTAGAATTGTAGACAGTAATGGTAAGGTTCTCTATAATAACAGAGAGCACGATTTTGAATGGAAATGGGATTTCAGGCTTGAATCAAGTCAGCAGTTAAAAATAGTTGTGAAGGTACCCGTAGCTAACGAAACATCATTAGAACCTGCGGAAGGATGTGTAGCTATTATGTTTGGGTTCAAGGACGACTAATCACTGAATCTTTTCCTTTATAAAAAATGCTGTTGGTGAGTCTTTTTCGCTTAAGATTTGTTCAGGAGTACCTTGAAATATTACATTTCCTCCATCTTCCCCTCCACCAGGACCTAACTCAATTAGCCAATCTGCAGATTTAATTATCTCCAGGTTATGTTCAATAATCAATACTGTATGTCCTTTCCTAATCAATGCATTGAATGCGTCAAGCAGCAGGGATATATCATGGAAGTGAAGACCTGTGGTAGGTTCGTCAAAAATAAAAATGGTTTTTTGGTTATCCGTTTCCTTACTCAGAAAATAGGCCAACTTTACGCGCTGACTCTCCCCCCCGCTTAACGTATTTGACGATTGTCCGAGTTTAATATATCCTAGGCCGACATTTTGCAGTGGTTTCAGCCTTTTTACTATACGTGTCTCTGTGCTGCCTTTTGCAACATCAAAAAACTCGATTGCTTCATTCACCGTCATTTCAAGAACATCAAAAACACTTCTGTCATTATATTTTACATTCAGAATCTCCTCCTTGAATCTTTTCCCATGACATTTTTCACAACCCAGATGTACATCAGCCATAAACTGCATCTCAATAAGTATTTCACCTTCTCCCCTGCACTCTTCACAGCGGCCACCATCAATATTAAAGGAGAAATGAGATGCCTTGTAACCCATTATTTTTGATGCTTGCTGATCTGCAAATAACTTACGTATCTCATCATAAGCTTTTAAATATGTGACTGGATTTGAGCGGGATGATCTTCCAATTGGATTCTGGTCTACAAATTCAACAGAATCAAGAAGATGAATATCACCCAAAAAGAGGTCGTGCTTACCTGGCCTTTCTCCCATCCCGAGAAGCTTTCGAGACAAAAGTGGAAATATTATGTTTCTGACAAGGGATGATTTACCTGAACCACTGACACCGCTTATGACACTAATTACCTGCAAAGGAATTCTTACTGTTACAGATTTCAAATTATTCTCTCTGGCACCCACCACTTCAAAATAATTATTCCATTTGCGACGTTGTTCCGGGACCTCAATTTTACGTTTACCTGTAAGGTACTCAAAGGTTAGTCCCTTGGCGCTCTTCAACAAATGGCAGTGATCTCCCTGAAAAACTATCTCTCCTCCATGCCGTCCGGCAAGTGGTCCCATATCTATGATCATGTCTGCCGCATTCATAATCTCTTCATCATGCTCAACAACCAGAACTGTATTGCCCAATTCTTTCAACTCCTTCAATACTTCAATTAACCTTCCGGTATCTCGGGGATGCAACCCAATACTTGGCTCGTCCAGAATATACAGTGAACCGACCAAGCTGCTTCCAAGTGCTGTTGCAAGATTTATCCTCTGGCTTTCTCCTCCGGAAAGAGTAGATGAAAGTCGGTTCAGGTTTAGGTATCCCAATCCTACATTGTTCAGGAACCTAAGCCTGGAGCTGATCTCTTCGATCAATCGTCCGGCAATTATTTGCGTGTGTTTATCTGGGTTAAAGGAAACAAAAAAATCTTCCAGCTTACGCACAGACATGCCCACCAGCTCGGAAATTGTTTTACCATTAACCTGAACATAGAAAGCCTCTTTACGCAATCTGGAACCGCCGCATTCATAACAGATGGTTTTTCCCCTGTACCTGGATAGCATTACCCGGTACTGTATTTTATACTTTTTAGCCTCCAAATAGCTGAAGAATTGGTCCAAACCTTTAAAATATCTGTTCCCTTTCCAAAGCAGGCGTCGCTCTTCATCTGAAAGTTCGTAATAAGGCTTGTGTATTGGAAAGTTAAACTCCCCAGCATGCATCACAAGTCGATCCTTCCATTTTTTCATCTTATCCCCTTTCCAGCATACAATGGCATCATCATAAACGGACATCTCTTTGTTGGGGATTACAAGATCTTCATCGATACCAATAACCATGCCGTATCCCTCACAAACAGGGCAAGCTCCCATTGGATTGTTAAAGCTAAACATATGCTCAGAAGGCTCTTCAAAGGATATCCCATCTAATTCAAAACGGGAAGAGAAATCCTGAGTCTTATCAGTTTCCGGATCCCAGATAATGCAATTGCCATGGCCCAGTTGAAATGCAATTTGTACACTATCACTCAACCTTGTCACATTATCTTCATCATGGCGAACAACAATCCGATCAATTACAACTTGCACTATTCCACTTTTCAAAAATGAATCTTCAGCAAGCAAGGTCTTTATTTCGATCAGTTCTCCCTGATATAATGCCCTGGTCATTCCTTGCTGTGAGAGAATGTCAATCTGATATGATAAATCATTTTCAACATTCAAGCAAACTGTTGCAAGTATAACAAGTTTACTGCCCTCCTCGAATTCCGAAATGTGATCGACAACATCCGTTACACTCCTCTTTTTGACCTCCATCCCGGAAATCGGCGATATGGTCTTTCCAATCCGGGCAAACAAAAGCTTTAAAAAGTCATAGATTTCAGTTGAAGTTCCAACTGTTGATCGGGGATTGCGTGTATTTACTTTTTGTTCAATAGCTACCGCGGGGGGAATCCCATGTATAAAATCGACATCAGGCTTATCTATCCTACCCAGGAACTGTCGCGCATAGGCTGAAAGACTTTCTACGTATCGACGCTGGCCTTCAGCATATAGTGTATCAAAGGCCAGTGATGACTTCCCTGAGCCCGAAACACCAGTTATTACAACAAACTGATCCCTTGGTATTGAGAGATCTATGTTCTTTAAATTATGCACCCTTGCACCCTTAATATAGATTTCCTGACCGCTATTGATTGGCATGGTATTTGTTTATTATTCTTTGTTAAAAAATTATAAACAAAAGTAATACATTTTGCAAAAAGATTTTTTTTCGCTTATTTGCAACGCTAAATAAAATCTAAAAATTATTGCCTATCGAGACAACTATACGCTGAACCAATACATCAAAAGTTTTGAAAACAGAACAAATGAATGACCAGGAATTGGTACAAGCGTTCATCATGGGTAATGAATCTTGTATAGAGATATTGATCAACAGGCACAGAACCAAGGTTTATACATATATTCTGCTTACAATTAAGAACCAAACTCTTGCTGAAGATCTTTTTCAGGATACTTTTATCAAGGTTATACAATCTCTCCGAAAAAACAAATATAAGGACAATGGAAGGTTTTTATCCTGGGTAATCCGCATAGCACATAATCTCATTATAGATCACTTCAGGAAAGAAAAACAGCTAAATGCTGTTTCAAATGATGATTCTGAGCTGGATCTTCTCAATAGCAAGCGCTTTGCAGATGACAATATCGAACAACTCATGGTGAGTGATCAAATAAGGCAAGACCTAAAAAAACTCGTTAATGAATTGCCTGAGGATCAGCGTGAAGTTGTTCTGCTTCGGCATTTCGGAGAGTTAAGTTTCAAGGAAATAGCTGATCACACCGGCGTTAGTATTAATACGGCTTTGGGAAGAATGAGATACGCACTGATCAATCTCCGAAAAATGATCAATGAACGCGATCTAATTCTTACCAATAACTGATTCTTTATAGAAGCAATAAACCAAAGATTTGTGCGTTATCATTTTGATAACATAAATTATATTGCCTATGAGAGAAATCTCTACCCTTATTTATTTGGTAGATGACTTCAATTTGCCATCAGATACATTTCTACATCAAAATCAGGAGGAATATCAGCTAGTAGATGAGCATTGTGTTCAAATGCTTAACCGGCTGGCAATTGATCCTGGCGAAGATCTGGTTTTACGTATCATGCAACAAATGGAAGAATAGCTCCTACTAAATATAAAGCCGGATCATCTGGTTGCTTTTAAGTATACGGCAGTACATGATACAACACCTGCGGTCTCAGTTCGTAATCTGTACTCCCCCAATGACAATGACTCATAGTCGTTTTGGATTGCAAACATGACCTCTTCTGAGGTAAAGTCTCCCTCAGGACCAATGAGTATTGTAATAGAATCCGACAATTCAACAGTTCGTATATCCTTTTTAACTCCATCCATACAGTGTGCGATGAACTTTGATCCTGGAAGATTCTTCTCAACATAATCAATATACTCAATCGGTTCATATATCCTGGGGAGGTAAGCCTTAACAGATTGTTTCATTGCTGCAATAGCCACCTTTTCAAGACGATCGATTCTGATGGTTCTTCTTTCAGACCTTTGACAAATCAATGGCGTAATACTGGAAACACCAATCTCCGTAGCCTTCTCAACGAACCATTCAAAGCGATCCAGCTTTTTAGTTGGAGCTATAGCAATATGAAGTTCATAAGAGGGTTTTTCATAATTATCAATCTTTGAGATAATTTTAACTTTACATGCCTTCGGATCGGCGTTCTCAATTTCAGCTACATAGAAGCCTCCTTTCCCATCAATTATTCTTATAAGGTCTCCCCTTCTGTGTCGTAATACCTTAATAGAATGTACAGACTCATCTGTGTCAAGTACCAGCTGTTCAGATATAATGTCTGTCTTATAAAATAAATCCATCATCTTTAACTATGACATAAAAATAGTAATTTCGCGACAAAATCATCTAGAAATATGGTAATTGGCCTTTTATCTGATACACATGGATACCTTGATAAAAAACTGTTTGACTTTTTTTCTTGCTGTGATGAAATATGGCATGCGGGTGATATAGGAAATGTTGAAGTTATCAGAAAACTTGCTGATTTTAAACCGCTCATTGCAGTATTTGGGAATATTGATGGTAATGATGTGCGAATTGAAACTTGCAAACATCAAAGACTATTAAGGAATGAAATTGAAATATGGATGACACATATCGGGGGCTATCCCGGCAACTATGACAAAAGCATAAAAGATACAATCAGGCTAAATCCCCCAGATCTATTTATCTCCGGTCACTCACATATATTGAAAATAATCCGCGACAAGAAACTGGATTTGCTTCATATAAATCCGGGTGCTGCAGGATTTCATGGTCTCCATCATGTCCGTACCGCTGTTAGGTTCACTATTTCTGACAAAACAATCAAAGACTTGGATGTCATCGAATTAGGCTCCAGATCAATAGCCAAATAGCACCTTAAGTTTTATTCTTGCTCTTCCTCATACGTTAAAAACCTGTCGAGAAATAATTGCAACCTCCTGTTAGACGCCAGTGAGTAAATGTATGAAGGCTGTCTTCCTCTTGATTTCAATGTTCGTTCCTTATCGGGCGTATCTAAAATAGCATTATTAAAGTCTCTATTCGACGAAAGAACCTGAAATCCTCCTGGACTATAGGCCATATAATACCATGTATTATCATCGATTTTCAAATATATGTCGAAAATATCGCCGGATCCTCTTTCCACAAATTCCACGAATGCGTCCACCTTCTTATTAACCTGAATATCTCCAATTATGCCAATCCCGACCTTACCATTGTATCTATATGACCTTGTTTCCTGGTTCCATACAAGCCTCAAATCATTAAACAACAAGGGGTATTTCATACTATCGGGTACAACAGTGTAGTTTCCATATAAACCGAGCTCATTTTCGAGTTTTTCAGCCATCGTTTGTCCAACAAGGTTCCTCACCGACAATTTATATAATTCTTTGGTGAGATCGACCGGCTCTAGATTTGGCAGACTATCCAACTCTCTTCCAAAAACATTTAAAGCCAACTTACTGAAATGAAAATCCATTCCCATCAGTAGGTTCATCTCCAGACTGTTTTTTGTAATATCGTGTCTTGCATTACCTAATGTTTTTAAATTAATTCTTCCATAATCAAGGACCAAATCAATCTCCCCCTCACTGTACAGTACACATGAATCAGTCCGCAGGGCCAAATAGTTGCCTTCATTCCGCATATCCGACAACTTGTTTAAACTGGCAATTTCGTAAGTATTAATCCGCTTATTATAGTATAAATACCCATCTGAATAGGTCACATTCTGATCAAAATACTGTTTCCTGGATGAAATAAAAGCAGGATAGATATGAATTGAATCTCTTGCCTTGAAAGTCCCTGCATAAACATTGTTCAGATCAAGATTCTGCATCCTGTCATCCAGCGGAATAATAACGCTATCAGGGTCAATTTCTGCATTAAATTTCAACCATGATTTATTAACATTACAGTCATATGTTAATTGCACTCCTCCCAGAAATTCCAAAAACGGATTATCTGCATACATGCTTATCTGTCCCTGGTAATTAAAAAATGGACTTAGCATGAAAGAATCGGCAATTGCAACCTCTCCTTTTCCTAAAGTGGTGACAGAGGTATCAACCTCCAGGTGGGTCATTCGGAAAGTATGTCGATTATCAAACTCATCAATGTAATCATAATCTGCAGCACCACGAAAATGGATACGTGAATCAACGGTTAAGTTTGCATTATACAACAAATGATGACGAAAATCCTTATTAGTAAGAACTTTTGCCTGCCGAAGAGGCTTGATTACAGCTTTTTCCAATACCTGTACCATTTCTTCATGCGGGAAAATATAGGAATCACCTATTTCGAGGTATTTTACTTTCTCGGCATTCAATTCATTTCTGCTATAATTGAACCTGACCAAAGGAGCTATAAAATTTAGTGAATCCTGCTTTGGATGGTTTGAAACATAAGTAGGCCCGGATAACTTTAGCGAATCTATTCCAATATCTATTTGATTTTCTGGCCTGTATACTGTCTGAGTCATCATCACTTCATCTCTGTCCATAAACCAGTTTATTTGATTCAATCTGGTTTCATAAAGGTTTAGTGGCATTGTTATCAGTGTATAATCACCTCTGGATGTAAGACTTCCCTCGCGCTGAAACATATCAACATCGACTCTTACATCATCCGTTATCCATGAGTATTCCTCTGCTTCTGCATTTTTAAATTTACCCCCAGCACTGTCAGCAAGCACCCTTTGTGCCTTAAATTTAAATAGTTCTGAATCGAACCGGGCATCAGGAAATCCCAATCCGCCTTTACCCGTTAATCCAGCTGGCCTAAGTTCAAGGTCACCACCGAAGTAAACATTTTCGTTAAATATTTTAAAGACCTGATCAATTCGATTTATATGCATTACGTCATGAACCGCATAAAAACGTACCTGAGCGATGTCATTCTCAACATAGGGAAAAGTAACACCCCCCCCAAGCTCCTCCCGTTCCAGAAACCTTCTTGATTTAGCCATAACAGAATCCGGATGAAACAGAAAATTATCAGACCATGTTGTTGATGTTATATAATCCATTGATCCGTAACCCCTTAGTCCGGAACTACTCATTTCAATATCATTAAAGAACATTGCTTTACCCCCATAAACCGGAATCCCTTGATCAGGAGTAGTCATGTAAAAACCCAGTGAATTATCCGGACGAAGAGACATTTCCATCTCAAGTGGTGGAAGTATATCAGCAGAGATAAAGGTACCTTCCAGTTTAAGTGCCTCCCGGGAAAAATTATCAAGGGTATCAATTGAGAAAGGAAGTAACTCAAAATAGAACCTGTTTTTATCATAAACACCATTCTGAATCGACTTTTCATTGAAATAAACATAAGAGTTTTCCCTGCTGGTAAATATCGGGTACTCAGGAAATGGTGTCATTCCGGATTTATTAAAAGGAGCATCGATGAGCAATTCACCTGTAATATTCTGAATCTTATTATCTAGCGTAGTAATGAGCGATTTCCCGAAAGCATCTTTCTCAGCTGTTTTTGCACTAATTGATAATGAATCAATATTCTGGAGGTTGACACGGAAGTTTTCATACTCAAAAAAGAAGTTTTTTCCGTAGAATTTAAATAATCCTGCATCAATAATTCCATCAAACTGAAAATCCCTGTTTCTCTTCATTACAATACGGTTGTTATGCGGAACAATCCGTACATTCTGGGAATCACTTAAAAAAATCGTTGGGATTCCGTTTATTGTAAGATCCCTCGTTGTAAGATCAAGTTTCGCATTCTCCTTTCCTCCATCAGTTCTGGAAATAAATCTAATTACATCATAGTCACGCTTCATCAGACTCGCATCAATATAATCGAATAGTTTCGGTCTTAATACAACTTCATCCATTTCAAAATCGAAATAGAGGAATCCAAGTTTACTCAATTCCATAAACAGGTGCCTGAAGGTATAAGCTGTTTTTCCCATATATGAAGCATAGCCTTCAACAGAAAAGGTCTCCCCTCCTACCATATTGGAATAGGCCCATAAATCTGCCAACGGATGTTGATAGTCCATTCCCTGGAGCCCCTCATAAAAGGAGAGATCAAAATAGTCGTACGATTCAAAAAGTCCATTTCCCAATGAACTACCCAGAGATCCTTGCATTCTCATGAATGATTCGGATCGTACCCAGTTCAATTCGTCAAAACTCATGTCTATCTGGTGATATGAATTTGAAAACGGACCTTGCGAATTAAAGTCGTTTGATTTAGTAAGGCGCATAATTTCCCTGCCAATTTCATAATTCATGATCAGGTCAGGATGATAAATACTGTCATCTTCAATGTAAACAGATACTTCTGCATTGTTGGTTTTAATTAAATTCAGGCCAAACAGAAACTGGTTTGATTTCAACTTTGCCCTGACTGTATCATTCTGATAGAATGTTAGTTCTGCATTATTTCCTGTTGCTGCCTGACCAACGAGGTTGGCTCCTTGCATGGAAATCGCTCCTTTGTAGTTAACCCCTGGAACAATGTTATTAAGAATATAACTGCTCTGATAGCTAAAGAATTTTGGAAATGTTGCCTGATCCGGCGTTCTGATTTGGGAAATCCTTTCCTCCAATGACCCCAGCGCAGGTTCATTAAGCAACTGTGCATGGTGAAATACTACAGAATCGGCAGTATAACCCGGCTTATTGAAGGATATAACAAAGTTTCCCAAATCTGCATATACCTCTTCCGGATCAAGGTTTGCCCTTGTCCATAAAACCCTCCCAGAGGATCCAACAAACCTTTGCCCCAGGATATCAATATATCCCGCAAAATGATGAACAATAATACTGTCGCCGGAGGAGATACCAATAATGGAAGTATTATCCACCTTTATCTTAAGTGATGTATCATAAATGAATTGGTAATTGTCCCGAGCCAGCCTCCAGGACATGGCTAAAGAATGATATACCACTGACTGACTGAGTAATAAGAAAGTAGACTGATAAATATTATCAATATCCTTCAATGCCGAGTTCCTATTATCTAAAAAAGATAGTAATCCTTCCACCCATTCATCATAACCGTAATCCAGTTTATTCTCTCCATGAAATTCATTCAGAATTTTAACAAATACAATAAAGTGTGGCCTGGCCTTGCAGCTTCGCTGGCGCATTAATTCAGAAATTGTCATTATATCCTCTCGGTAAGAATAATCAATGTATTCCCAGGAGGATGTAAACTCATTGAAAAACGCCTCCTCTTCCTCTGACAGTAAATTTCCAAATAGTGCAGAAAGCTCTGTGATATAGCTTGTTGTATCCAACGAGAACTTTTTAACATGTTGTGCATTCGAACTTGAAAACACCAGAATTAAAAGCATTGGAAACAAAAGCTTCTTCATGAAATAGAATTTTTAGCAACAAACCGGTACGAATAGTTTTCTACCGATCAATCAATACAATGCGGCATCTCTTCTGAATCAGATCAAAAAGAATTGGCAATCTGAATAAAGTCATTTGCTTTCAGTGATGCTCCTCCGATTAAACCCCCATCAACATCAGGATTGGCAAATAATTCTTTTGCATTGGCTGGATTACAACTTCCTCCATAAAGAATTGATACCGAATCGGAAACTGAATCATTGAACATAAGCGCCAATTGCTCCCTTATAAATTTGTGCATTTCCTGTGCCTGTTCGGGGGATGCTGTTACACCTGTACCGATGGCCCAGACCGGTTCATATGCAACAATAACATTATCCATATCACTGGCAGATAAATCTTTAAGACCCATGGATATCTGTTTCTTGATAACATCAAAATGCTTGTCATTTTTACGCTCTTCCAGTTGCTCACCACAACAAAACAAAGGAGACAGACCTTTTGACAGAGAAAGTTTCATCTTTCTATTCAATAATGCATCGTCTTCATGATAGTACAACCTTCTTTCTGAATGACCAATAATAACATATTCGACACCAGCAGATTTGAGCATATCCGGTGAAACCTCACCAGTAAAAGCCCCGCTTTCCCTGTCGGAACAATTCTGCGCAGCAAGCTTTACATCACTAATAATTTCCTGAATCTTTGCAATGTGTGTAAATGGTGGAGCAACAATTATTAGTGCATTACCTATCATTTTCTTTGAGGTTTCTTCCACTGCCTTGGCAAGTTCAAGCCCCTCATGCAACAATGTATTCATCTTCCAGTTTCCGGCAACTACATTTTTTCTCATAATAATATAAACTTAATTTAAGATTTTAAAAATCTAAATATACAACAATTTTAAACTTATTCCTGAAGAAGGTATCAACTGCTCTAAAAAGCCTCGCCACTTTTTAGTTCCGTCTGACCCTTGGATCCAGAAGTGCATATGAGAAATCTACCAGAATGTTTACTAAAACAAAAATAGAAGCTATCGTGATCACGGATCCCAGGACAACTGGCATATCATATTGATTAAGTGCATTAACGATAAGGTATCCAAGCCCCTTCCATCCAAAAATGTATTCTACAAATACTACTCCCGCCATTAAAGAAGCAAACCATCCGCTCACTGCTGTTACTACAGGATTCAAAGCGTTTCGCAGGGCATGATGGAATACTACCCTTGAAAATCGCAATCCCTTTGCCCGGGCAGTCCGTATATATTCTTGCCCCAACACGTCCAGCATAGCATTTCGGGAAAGTTGAATAATTATGGATAATGGTCTCACTCCAAGGGTAACTACAGGCAAAATGAGGTTTTTCAATTGCAAAGATCTTCCCGATCCAAGGTCATCTATCTCATAAATATTTCCTGTCAGATTCAGATGGGTAAAATCCGCTAAGACGAATGCAAAGAACCAAACAAATAGAATAGCAGTAAAAAAGGAGGGCATTGAAACTCCAATCGTACTAATAATTAATGAAACCCGATCGAACCAGGTGTCTTTCCAAACCGCACACAATATCCCAATAAACAGCCCGACTATAAATGCAAATATAATTGAAGTAAAAGCCAGCAGAAATGTTGTAGGAAGTACATCGACAATCATATCATTTACAGTTCGCTGATTCTGATAACTGATACCTAAGTAGGGTGTTTTTAGAATCAACGATAACCCATTAAGCGTAAGTACACGCAAATACCCGGAATACCTTTCTGCATTAAAATAAAAATAAGATTCGGGATCTATTGTATTATAAACTGAAACAGGAGATAGATCGTTTAGGTATCTCACATATTGAACAGCCAGTTTTTTGTCCAGCCCAAGTTCCTTTTGAATCATTTCGACTGTTTGCATATCGGAACGCTGACCAAGCATCATTCTGGCTGGATCACCAGGCAGTACATTGAATAAAATGAATACCAATGTCACAACACCCCATAATACGAGCAGTCCGTAAAATACTTTCCGGAGAAATCTTTTAAACACGTCTGCTTTTTTTCGTGGAAGGGATACACTGTGCTATAATCATGGTAATCAATATCACGAGAATGAAAAGCGCCCAGGTTAATCCTTCACTCCTATTCGTGAAGTATTCCATGATCATACTATTTGCGGTTTGATCAAAGTCTATCAAATCCCACTGCAAAGGTTCCATTAAACCTTCCTCAATAAACTTCATAATCTCCGGATCGTGATTTTCAATATATTGTTGAATTAATTCAGGCCATTCGCTGTTCCAATCCGAAAAGGAAGGAAAATCACGGTGACCCCATTTGGAGATAATTGTTCCGTTTTTCAACATGATAAAACCAGGATTTGACCTGATCATCGTTTTAAGCATAATTTCATCTCCGGTGTAAAATGCATAATCAAGACCTGCATCAAGGGAAACTGTGTCGATTATAGAACCCGTTGAAGCAGTAACCGGCACAAACCTTAAATCGTCCGTGAAAAGTTGAATTTGTGACCAGTGATTTCCATCATAAAGAGCATTCTTGTTTGCCTTTTTAAGATCATGACTTATCATTAGAAGGGTATAGCCCCTGAAAGAAAGCAACTCATCAGTAACATCGATACCATCCGAGTCCATGATGCCAAAATCATGAATTGGAGGCTCATAACCCTTTTTTACGAGCTTTGACTCACTCGTTACAAATTGATACCTCGTGGAGTCTTGCGGATAATTCTCAATTGTAAACTCTTCAGTATCCCCTGTCTCAATATTTTTATAATATAGCAAGGTTTCGTACTCATCCCTGGGAGCCCCATCAGGTACCTCCATCTCCCCTGGTATAAATGTTCCTATGTCGTAAGGCCTAAAGTCCAGTATTGGAAGATGTCTGACAGCGTTCATAGACAGGATAAAACTACCTGCAAAAAAAACAACAATCAACAAAGCTTCCATAACGGTACTGTGAACATTTACAACTTTCTTTCGGGACTTGAACAACACGAAGACAAATACCATAAAAATCAAGTTCTTAAAGAATGTCTCCCAATTGGTTAAAATGATGGCATCACCAAAACATCCGCAATCTGTCACCGGATTTGTTAATGCCAGAATAAAAGTTAGTAGAGTAAAAAAACTCATGAACAGAAACAGTGCCCAATACGCCCTCTTTTTTTGATATCCCAGGATCAGGACAATGCCAAGTACAAATTCAAATGCTGAAAGAAAGATTGCCAATGGCAGCGCAATACTCTCCAGGAAAGCCAATCCGAAGGCATGAAAATAGTCGGCGAATTTATACGCAGACCCCCATGGATCAACTGCCTTTACAAACCCACTGAAGATAAAAAGTAATCCCAATAAAAAACGACTAATTAATCTTATGGTTCTCATAATCATACTTATATTATTTACCATGTCCCAGAACTTCTTTCAGACTTTCGAATATCTCCTCCTCCTGTTTCATCTCCCCTGATTCATTGGCACAGTTTACAACAGTTAAATTTCCCATTTGGCGACAAATTGAAAGATAAATACCACGCACCTTCTTCTGGAATCCCAGGTCATTTTCATGTATGTCATGCTGCCCCTTCAGATATTCCCTTTCTTCACCTTTTCGCTGTCCTGTCAGGAGCTTCTTCGTAAAACTAAACGGAACATCAAGAAAAATATTCACATCCGGCACAGGAAGTCTGTGAACATTGAACTCGAGGTCCATAATCCAATCTGCCAGTTGCAATTGCTCATTCTCATCTGCCAATTTAGCTCCTTGAAAAGCAATATTGGAGTAAACATAACGATCAAGTATAACAAGATAATCCTGCTCAATCCATTGTTCAATGATCGGTTTCGCTTCCATCCTGTCCCCAGCAAATATCAATGCGACGAGATATGGATCTACCCCGTCAATATCCCCCATTTCTCCACGCAGAAAACGGGCAATCAACTTACCATATACTCCCTCTTCCAGTCTGGGGAAATGCAAATACTTGAATTTCACAGATGACTTTTCAAGAAAGTCCCGAAGCAAATTAACCTGGGTTGATTTTCCTGACCCGTCCAATCCTTCAATTACCAGAAATCTCATTATCGCTTTTGGTTCGAATATAAATATTTTTTGTTTAATTTGTTCTGGAAAATCTAAAAACAGATGGCTGACATATCATAGTAATGAAAAATTCAGCTGAAACCCAAAATAAACTGTGTTTCTCAATCATTTTCTATGCAACAAATCAACACCGAAGATACTTTTTTCTCGAAAAATCGCAGTTTGAACTGCAGGGGTAAGCTACTAAGCCTTCATCAGCCCCGAATTATGGGAATACTGAATATTACTCCCGACTCCTTTTATGACGGTGGATGGCACGAGGATCCATCTGCCGCTTTGGACCATGCCCGAGAGATGGTAGATCAGGGGGCAGATATCATAGATGTTGGGGCTGCCTCTTCACGTCCGGGAGCAGCATTGTCCAACGCAGATGAAGAGATAAAAAGGCTTGTGCCGGTAGTTTCTAATATACGCCAGGAGTTTCCTGATCTCATCATTTCAGTTGACACGTATCATGCTTCTGTTGCCAGTGAGATGATCACCAATTGCGGTGCTGATATGATCAATGATATATCAGCGGGTTCTATTGATTCTGATATGATACCGGTCATCGCCCAACTCAATGTGCCATATATTATAATGCATATGAAAGGCGTCCCCGGTAATATGCAACAAAATCCGGAATACGATAATATAACTGATGAGATCATTCAATATTTTTCCGAGAAGGTAAATCTATTGCACAAAAAAGGAATATCCGACATTCTTATCGATCCGGGATTCGGATTTGGGAAAACGATGGACCACAACTATAAACTGCTTGCCCAAATATACGCTTTCAATATGTTTGAGTTACCCATCGTCGCAGGAATATCACGGAAGTCGATGGTATACAATTTACTCGGGAGTACAATTGAAGAGTCTCTGACCGGAACTACTGCGACAAATATGATACTTCTGGAAAAGGGAGTCAATATTATCAGGGTGCATGATGTCAGGGAAGCCAGGGAAGCAATAACCATATATAACAAGACACGCAGTGAAAGTAAACAATCGCATTGAACTTCTTTTTGTACCTTTGGTACATATTGAATTTATATGATGTCTCTTTTTATTCATATCAGACTACTGGATATCATTGATGTTTTTCTCGTAGCAGTACTTCTCTACCAATTGTACATGCTGGTAAGAGGAACTGTAGCACTAAACATTATCGTTGTGATCGCGGTAATCTACCTTTTCTGGTGGATAGTCAGGGCGCTACAAATGGAATTGCTAAGCTCAATTATCGGACAGGTAATCGGAGTTGGTGTAATTGCATTAATAATTGTTTTCCAGCAAGAGATAAGAAGATTTTTAATCTATATGGGATCACGTTACGTCGATAGTAAAATGATAAGCCTGGACCGGATTTTTAACATGCGTTTTGAGCCCAAAGCCAGGATTCCTGTAAAATCAGTACTCAAGGCTGTTATGCAAATGTCGCAGACAAAAACGGGAGCGCTCATAGTGATAAGGCGCAAATCGAATTTAAAAATGTATACAGATTCTGCCGAAGTATTAAAGAGTAAAATGTCGAGCAGGCTAATCACAAGCATCTTCAACAAAACCGGTCCACTGCACGATGGAGCCATTGTGATCGACCGTGACCTGGTGGTTGCAGCCAGGGTTATTCTACCGGTTACCGACAAGCCAAATTTGCCACCGGAATATGGATTAAGGCACCGGGCTGCACTAGGAATGTCGGAAGTTACAGACTCATTCATTGTTATCGTTTCCGAAGAGACAGGTCAGATCTCCATTGCCGAGAACGGAATCCTGCAAAAAAACATCGGAATCAATTTTCTGGCGCAAAAGCTGGAGGAGGAATTTGGCAACTGAACAATATAAACTGCTGTTAACGCTTCTTTTTGAATAAAAATGTGGCTTTGTTCTCCTCTCCGCGTATCAATCTGATAATATTCCTGCGATGTGTTATTACAAGAAGAATGGCTGCAAGAATAGAGAATGCCCATAATGACCGATAAGGAGATCTGTAAACCAGAATAAGCCATATGGGAAAGGAGATTCCCGCTGATATTGAACCGGCTGAGACATATTTCCAGATCAGAACGACCAGAAGGAATATACCTAGTGCAGACAAAGTGGCCAATGGATGCAATGCGAAACATACCCCGGCGATTGTCGCAACGCCTTTCCCTCCCCTGAATTGCGCAAATATTGGGAAAATATGGCCGAGAACTGCCAACATTCCAAGAAGTACAGAAATAATGATAAAGAGCTCTTGCTCCTTCCCGACAACCTGCTGTGCTTGAATAAGTAATACTGATAGCAGGCCTTTCAACATGTCGAAAAGGAGCACCGGAAAACCGGTTTTTACACCCAACACACGCATAACATTCGTTGCTCCTGCATTTCCACTTCCGTGTTCCCTGACATCGATCCCGTGAAACAACCTCCCGATCCATACTGCTGTAGGAACGGACCCAAGAAGGTATGCAGCCGGAAGCATCCAAATCAGGAACTGAAAATCGTGAATTTGATACTCCATTGCTCAATAATTAAAAAGGCCGGAACAAACTGCGATGCACATATAATAAACCTAATCCTAAATTATGGGCCCAGCCTCTTCAAGCTGCTTTCCCTCTGCATTATCAGTAAACTGGTCAAAATTTTTGATAAACAATTCTGCCAGTTTTTTGGCTCTCGTATCCCATTCTGAAGGATCAGCGTAAGTATATCTGGGATCAAGAATCGAATCATCGACCCCCTCGAGTGTTAACGGAACCTCCAGGTTAAAATAAGGAATTACTTGCGCATCAGCCTTATCAATATCGCCATTGAGTATTTCATGGATAATCGCCCGTGTATCCTTTATAGAGATCCGCTTACCGGATCCATTCCAACCAGTATTGACCAGGTACGCCTTAGACCCTGCTGCATCCATTCGTTTGACAAGCTCATGTCCGTATTTAGTTGGATGAAGTGTAAGGAATGCCGCCCCAAAACAGGCAGAAAAAGTTGGTACCGGCTCTTTTACCCCCCTCTCTGTTCCTGCCAGTTTTGCGGTAAACCCTGAAAGAAAATGATACTGCGTCTGATCATGCGATAGTTTTGAGACCGGAGGTAGGACACCAAATGCATCTGCAGTTAGAAATATGACTCTATTGGCATGACCCGCTTTCGAGACAGGTTGAACAATATTATTGATATGGTAAATGGGGTATGAAACCCTTGTGTTTTCAGTAATGGATCCATCGTCAAAATCAACTTTACCGCTTTCATCCACGGAAACATTTTCGAGCAATGCATCCCTGTGAATGGCATTGAATATATCAGGTTCATTCTCTTTACTAAGCTGGATGGTCTTCGCATAACATCCTCCCTCAAAATTAAAGATCCCGTCATCGTCCCATCCATGCTCATCATCTCCAATTAGTGCTCGTTCCGGATCGGTAGAGAGCGTTGTCTTACCTGTACCTGAAAGTCCAAAGAAGATGGCTGTGTTATTATCCCTTCCCACATTTGCAGAACAATGCATGGCTGCAATACCTCTAAGAGGCAGATAATAATTCATGATTGAAAAAATTCCCTTTTTCATCTCACCGCCGTACCACGATCCACCTATCACACACATTCTATCAGTCAGGTTAAAAAGGACAAATACTTCAGAATTCAATCGCTGTTCCTTCCAGTAAGGGTTAATTGTTTTTGCAGCATTGAGCATTACAAAATCAGGTTCAAAATCCTCTAATTCATTTTCCGACGGTCTGATGAACATATTCTTGACGAAATGCGCCTGCCAGGCAACCTCCATAATAAATCTGACCTTTAACCGGGAATCCTCATTGGCACCACAAAAAAGATCCATTACATAAAGTCTCTTGCCGGAGAGTTGGGAAGAGGCCAGTTCATAACATTTTTTCCAAACATCCTGACTGATCGGTTTATTATCAGAAGATTTTGCTTTTTCGGTTCTCCACCAAACAGTATCGCGGGTAGTATCATCAAGAACAATATATTTGTCCCTGGGTGATCGCCCGGTAAATACGCCGGTATCAACTTTTACCGCACCAAATTCTGTTTTAAATCCCTTTTCAAATCCCGCAAGGGAAGGATCCATCTCTTCTCTATAAAGTCTGTCATAGGAAGGGTTAAGAATAACTTCAATACAATCTGATATATTGTATTTTTTTAAATCTAAGTTGCATGCTTGAGTATTCATAATGAAACCTTACAAGAAATAATATGTGGGCCGATTTTCAGTCAATTTCAAAGGTCAAAAAAAAAGCAGTAAAATCAAAGTTTTACTGCTTTTAAAGTTCCGGCCCTTACCAGGCTTTTATCGCTGGTATTTAACAGATGCCTGAGCAGCTGCCAATCTGGCGATAGGTACGCGGAAAGGTGAGCAACTTACATAATTCATACCAACCTTGTAACAAAATTCTACTGAATCAGGATCTCCTCCATGTTCACCACAGATTCCGACCTTGAGTTCAGGTTTGGTGGTTCTTCCTTTAGAAACACCAATTTCAACCAATTGACCGATACCTTCCTGATCAAGCGTCTGGAACGGATCCATTTTCAGTATTCCCTGCTTAATATAAATAGGGAGGAACTTACCTGCATCATCACGAGAATAACCAAATCCCATCTGGGTAAGGTCATTCGTCCCGAACGAGAAAAACTCTGCATGCTCCGCGATGGTATCAGCTGTGAGTGCTGCACGGGGAATCTCAATCATGGTTCCAACAAGGTATTCACAAGTCTCTCCTTTCTCAGCAAAAACCTGCTCAGCCGTTGCCCTGATTATTTCTTCCTGGAGTTTGAACTCCTTCATCGTACCGATCAGAGGAACCATTATTTCCGGCCGCGCATCAACACCCTTTTTCTTCAGGTTTACTGCGGCCTCAATAATCGCCCTTGCTTGCATTTCAGTAATTTCCGGATAAGTAATTCCCAAACGGCAACCCCTGTGTCCAAGCATTGGGTTAAATTCATGAAGATCATCAACAAGTGCTTTGATCTGGTCAACTGTTACTCCCATCTGATCAGCCATTGCCTTTTGATTCGCATCATCATGAGGAACAAATTCGTGTAGTGGTGGATCCAGCAAACGAATAGTAACTCCATAACCTGCCATTGCTTCAAGGATTCCTTCAAAGTCCTCACGCTGGTAAGGAAGCAATTTGTCAAGTGCCTTGCGACGCTCAGCCTCATTGGACGCAAGAATCATCTCGCGCATTGCAATGATTCGCTCACCTTCAAAAAACATATGCTCTGTACGTGTCAGGCCAATTCCTTTTGCTCCGAAATCCCTCGCAACTTTTGCATCTGCCGGAGTATCAGCATTTGTTCTAACATCCATTTTTGTCAGTTTCTCTGCCAGTTCAAGAATTGCTGCAAAGTCACCACTCAATTCCGGGTCAATCGTTTCAATCTTTCCTTCATAGACATTTCCTTCACCCCCATCCAACGAAATCCAATCACCCTCATTAAATACTTTTCCATCAACCGTCATGGTGCGGGTCTTATAATTAATCCGTACTGAGCCAGCGCCGGAAACACAGCATTTACCCATACCCCTGGCAACAACTGCAGCATGGGAAGTCATACCACCCCGGGCTGTCAGAATCCCTCTGGCAATATTCATCCCTTCGAGATCTTCCGGTGAAGTCTCAATGCGCACCAATATTGATTCAGCATACTTGTCAGCCTCATCAGCAAAGAAAACTATCTGTCCGGTTGCTGCTCCAGGTGAAGCAGGTAGTCCGTTGGCAACAATAGTGGCTTTCGCCAACATTTTTTTGTCAAAGACCGGGTGAAGAAGTTCATCAAGTTTCGCCGGTTCCTGACGAAGAAGTGCCGTTTTCTCGTCAATCAGTCCATCACGTAGAAGATCCATAGCAATCTTCACCATAGAAGCCGCTGTTCTTTTTCCATTTCTGGTTTGTAACATCCAGAGTTTGCCATCCTGTATGGTAAACTCGATATCCTGCATATCCTTGTAATGATTCTCCAGTTTCGTCTGGGTTTCATCAAGCTCCTTATATACAGCCGGCATTAATTCCTCCAAAGAAGGAAATTTTGACACTCTATCTTCTTCTGAAACCTTTGCCAGTGAAGCCCAGCGAAGGGAGCCCTCCTTGGTAATCTGCTGTGGAGTTCGCACACCCGCAACAACATCCTCGCCCTGGGCATCTATCAGGTATTCACCATTAAAGATATCCTCACCGGTAGCTGCATCCCTGGTAAATGCAACACCTGTACCAGAATTGCTACCCATATTACCAAATACCATAGCCTGAACGTTTACCGCAGTTCCCCACTCTTCGGGAATCTGGTGCATCTGACGATAATATTTTGCTCTTGGAGTTTGCCAGCTATCAAATACTGCCATCACAGCTCCCCAGAGCTGATCCCATGGATTAACCGGAAAATCATGACCTGTTTTTGCTTTTACTGCTGCTTTGAATTTTGCGACAAGCTCCTTCATGTCCTCAATATCCAACTCATTGTCATTCTGAACACCCTTCGCCTCTTTCATCTCTTCGAGAATCTCTTCGAATGGATCGATATCTTCCTTGCTCTCTGGCTTCATTCCCAGAACAACATCACCATACATCTGAACAAATCTCCTGTAGCTGTCCCATGCAAATTTTTCATTGCCTGTTTTTGCAATAAGTCCCTGAACGGCATCTTCATTCATACCCAGGTTCAACACTGTATCCATCATTCCCGGCATAGAAACCCTTGCTCCTGAACGAACTGACATCAGACATGGATTTTCATTGCTACCGAATTTGGTACCCATGATCTTTTCCACATTCTCCATGGCAGCTTCAACCTCTTCCTTCAACAATTTGACCACCTCTTCCTGACCAATTTTGTTGTACTCTGTACAGACCTCTGTGGTAATTGTAAATCCCGGAGGTACCGGAACACCGATTAGATTCATTTCAGCCAGGTTGGCACCTTTACCGCCCAGCAAATTTTTCATGTCAGCTTTTCCTTCAGCTTTCTTGTCTCCAAAGGTATAAACGCGTTTTAATTTTGACATTCTACTATTATTTTAAGTGTTAATAATGAACATGTTAAGAACAAATAACCTTTTAAGATATCTGTTTTTATAGAAAAAACAAATTTACTCAAAAAAACGATAAAACAATTCTAAATAAAGTTAAATAAACGTTACCCGGGTTGGGTATAGCCCTCCTTGAATTTATCTGGAAGACCTGGGATGATGACTGACAATCGCTTCCCTCAGATATTCACGATCAAGATGGGTGTATATCTCCGTCGTAACAATAGATTCATGCCCAAGCATTTCCTGTACAGCCCTTAAATCTGCCCCCCCGTTTACCAGGTGGGTAGCAAAAGAGTGCCTGAAGGTATGGGGACTGACATGCTTCTTGAGTCCTGCTTTTTCCTTTAAATCCTTTATTATAGTAAATACCATTACCCTGGTTAGCTTATTGCCCCTCCTGTTAAGAAACAAGAGATCTACATTTCCCTTGTCAATATTCAACATGGAATTTCTATCGGGCATGTAAAGATCTATCTCATGCAGTGCCGATTGACTGATGGGGATAATGCGTTCCTTATTACCTTTACCTATAACTCTTAAATAGCCTTCTTCACTGTAAATATCTGTTATCCTCACATTTATTAGCTCGCTCACTCGTAATCCACAACTATAAAGGACCTCAAGCATTGCTTTATTTCTCTGCCCCTCCGGCTTACTGAGATCGATCTTTGAGAAGAGAAGATCAATCTCCCCAACAGTCAACACCTCCGGTAACTTCCTTCCTGTTTTTGGGCCCTCCAGCATAAGGGCAGGATCTGCTGTGATCTTCTCATCGATAACCAGATATTTAAAAAATGACCTGATACCGGAGATGATCCGTGATTGGCTGCGCGCATTTACCCCTGTTGCATTGACCCAATGAACAAAATCGTGAAGCAATTGGTCATTAATTAGTTCCGGACCACCTTCAAAGTCGGTTTCATCCAAATATTTGAGCAGCTTTTTCAGGTCGTTCTCATAGGCCTTTACAGAATTCTCTGCCAAACCTTTCTCCAGTTTCAGATAACTTAGGTAGGCGCGAATATCCGACTCCCATTTTCTCATTAGCAGGCAGTATTATGGGCGCAAGATATTAAGAATAGTTATTGAATGTAATGAATACTTACACTCTTTTTTCAATCACAAGTTTAATGTAAATTTGCAGCATGATAAAGAGGCTGATTTTTCTTCTGATTTGTTCAATTGCATCAACTAATTCATTGTCCCATCCTGTGCATGTTTCTGTGGTAAACATCAGCATTGACGGTTTGTTGATGGATGTAAGTGTTCAGACATTTGTAGATGATTGGGAGACTGCCTATTTTCATTATTTTGGAAAGAGCATTCAGCTTAAGGAACCTGAGAATCTGGAAGGGGAATGGTTTAACCGATACTTTCTTGAATCTTTCAAAATAAGCAGCAAAAAAAGTAAGAGCAGAATACATCTTATTCAGGATACAGTATATTTTAATGATTTGTCCATGACAATGGAAATGCATGCAAAATTGAAGGAAGAGCCCGATTCTTTGTACATTTACAATTCCATTCTTACAGATATTTTTGCAGACCAGACAAACCTGCTAATATATTCAGTGAATGGGCTGGAAAAAGGCATAAGATTTGATTATTACAAACATGAAGAAATTGTGACACTGGCAAGATAACATGAAGCGATTATTCCCCATACTCTGCCTTATACTTTTTTTTGGAGAACCGGTTTCTGCTACACATAACCGTGCAGGAGAGATTACCCTTAAACAGCTTGATGATTACACCTATGAGATACTGATAACAACTTTTACCTATACCGAGAGTCAGGCCGACAGATCATCCCTCGAAGTTAAATGGGGCGACAATACAACATCTTTCGCTCCGCGAATAAGCATTACACGATTGCCCAACTTTTATCAAAAAAACATTTATATTACCCAACATACATTCCCCGGTCCGGGAACCTATGAAATTGTAGTTCAGGATCCCAACCGAAACCTGGGGGTTCTGAATATTCCAAATTCGGTGAATGTTATTTTCTCCATAAAAACAACCATTTCAATCAATCCGGCCATCGGAAAGAATTCCACACCTGTTCTGCTCAATCCTCCCATCGACAGAGCGGCACGCAATCAACTCTTTATTCATAATCCTGCAGCATATGATCCTGACGGGGACAGTATATCCTATAAACTAACTGTATGTACAGAAGAAGACGGAAGACCCATAGAAAATTACGAGTTTCCTGAAGCGACGGACACGCTGTTTGTTGATCCGGTAACAGGTGACCTTAACTGGAAAAACCCCAAAATTGTCGGCACATATAATATTGCAATTGATATCGAAGAGTGGAGAGACGGTGTCAAGATCGGGAATATAGTACGGGACATGCAAATTGAAGTGTATGACACGGATAATCAAGCCCCGGTGCTGGACACTATTCATGACTATTGTGTGGAGGCAGGTACCGATATAGCATTTCGCATAATAGCCAATGACATAGACAACGATTCAATCGAATTATCAGCTGCCGGAGGTCCTTTTGTTGTTGCGCAACAACAAGCAACCTTTACTACAGATATGAGCGCCTTCGGACCAGGTCGAAGTGAAGCTGATTTCCTGTGGCAGACCAATTGCAGGCATGTAAGACAACAACCCTATAATGTTATTTTTAAAGCCGAAGACAATGATCAGGAAACCAGACTTGTCGATATTATGAATGTTAATCTGACAGTAATTGGATCTGCTCCGGAAGCCCCTCAACTCACGGCTGCTTCAAACAGTATTTCCGTACGATGGAAAACCGATCCATGTCCGGCTGTAATAGGATACAGGCTCTATAGGAAAAGAGGACCATCCGGTTATACCCCTGACTTTTGTGTAACCGGAGTACCCGCATCTACCGGCTATGAAACGATAGCATTGATAAATGGAAGAAATGACACGATCTACACCGACGATAACAATGGTGCAGGACTCGAGCAGGGGATTGAGTATTGCTATATTGTAGTATCTGTTTATCCGGACGGAGCACTCAGTCTGCCAAGTAATGAATCATGCTCACCACTTGTTGCGGGCGTGCCTGCAATTATGCAGGCCAGCGTGACAAAAAACAGCCAAATGGGCGATATCGAACTCAGATGGGTTCAACCGCGTGATCTGGATACGATCCCGGCAACCGGTCCATATGAGTATGTGATAACCAGAAGCAAAGGCCTCGTCGGACAGGGTGAGCAACAGGTTTTTTCAAAACTTACCGCAGATATCTCCGACACTATTTTTACCGATACTGATGTAAACACTGAACTTTTTCCATACTCATATGAGGTGTTGCTTTATAATGATGCGCCCGATAACAGGTTTCCCATCAGCGATACCAATAAAACTGAACTCGCCTCCTCTTTCTATCCTCAACTCATAGGGGGTGATAACCAGATTGAAATAAAGATGATAAAAAATGTACCCTGGATCAATTACGATTATACTATTTTCAGGCACAATGAAGCATCTGGTCTTTTTGATTCAATCGGGTTTACAACTGTTCCTGTATATATTGACAGGGGACTGAAAAATGGACAGGAGTACTGCTACAAAGTCAAGAGCACCGGCTGGCGAAATATTGAAGGAGAGTTATACGAAAATGAGAACTACAGCCATATAAATTGTACCATGCCGGTGGATTCAATTCCTCCCTGCACCCCAATTCTGAGCGGAAGATCGTTCTGTGATGAATTCTATAATTTACTTACCTGGCGTTTCGCAGCAGATTCCTGCCTGGAGGATGTTGTAGGTTATAAGTTATATTACTCACCGACGATATCCGGAACCCCTGAAATAATTGAAGAATACGACAGTCAAAGAACCGATACCTCGTTTATTCATGAGAGATCAGATGAAACACTTACCGGTTGTTATTACATCAGTGCAGTTGACTCCTTTGCCAACGAATCTCCATTATCAGTACAGCTTTGTCTGGATGAGTGCTCCAACTATATATTGCCAAATGTTTTCTCCCCGAACAATGATAGGAAAAACGATCTTTTTGTACCCCTGCGTACCGCATATGTCGATAAGGTGGATTTCCAGGTCTTCAACAGATGGGGGTTGCTTGTGTTTAGAACAGAGGATCCTGATTTAAACTGGGATGGAAAAATACTTGGTACGAATAAAGTGGTCTCACCAGGGGTCTATTATTATATTTGCGAAGTTTTTGAACCCCGACTTACAGGGCCGGAATCCTATACGCTTACAGGATTCATACATGTCTTCTCAGGTAACGAAAACGAAGTTATTATAGAATAATGAAAGTTATTATAATCATATCACTGTTTTTTTTCCAGCATGTATCCGGGCAATCAGATATGAATGCTTTTCTGAAAGCCAGATCTCTGATGGAGGTCGAAAAATATGATTCAGCACTTCATTACCTGGATATAGCAATAAAGAATGACCACTACAATGTTGAATATATATACAACCGGGGGTTGTGTAATTTTAATTTGAACCTTTATGACAATGCCGTAGCTGACTTCCTGTTCGTTAATAAAAGAAGAAGCGGCATGGGTAGCCTCATGCTCGCAAAGACCGAAGCAAGGCTGAATCATCATGAATTAGCTATAAAATACCTGCGGGAACATTTAAGTTCGCATTATAAAATCCCTGAAAAGGATATACTTCTGGATAAGGATCTTTCCAAATTGGAATCTAGCGAAGTGTGGAGGTCTTTATGGAGGGAAAATGATTGGTACACGCCCTCAGACAAGGAACTTCAGGAGATTCTGTACATGAAATCAAGAGGCGAATACCTGGAGGTGATCAATCGGCTCAATAAACTTGAAGAAAGAAGATATAAAAGAACTGCGGTCAACCAGTACCTCGCAGAGACTTATCTGGCATTGAACAATCAGAGGGCAGCGGCTGAAGCACTGGACAAATCTATTTATGCTGATATGAGGAATATGGAATCGCTCAAGCTAAGAATAAAACTGTATATAGAAAAAGGCGATTACGAGAAAGCAGAAAAAGATTGTAGTCGGTTGCTGCGGCAATCACCTGATGAATTCGAATACTACGTTGTTTCAGGAAAGATATACAGCCAACTCGAAAAATACGAAAAAGCAGTGGAATCCGTTAGTTTATATCTTCAATTTTATCCCGACAGCAGCAAAGCTTACAATGAGCTGGGATTGATCCATTATAACAACGGGAAATACCTGGATGCAATGAAGTCCTTCAACCAGGCACTTTCAATCGATGAAGGAAATGCCTCCTATTTTTATAACAGGGGAAAAACCTATGCTGCTACTAAAACTCACAGATTTGCTCTAAGGGATTATTCAATGGCATTGGATCTGAATCCTGTTGATCCCGACATATGGTTTTCAAAAGGTTTAGCAGATCTGGAACTTAACAACAGAAGAGCCGCCTGCTTCAGTTTTAAAAAAGCATTTCAATATGGAAAATATGAGGCAAGGGATTATGTGGAAAAAATATGTAGAAACTAATGGAAACAAATCAGTTAAAACCAGAAAAGGCAAGAGTAGAAACCGAGAAAAGACAGATTGGCATACTCAGGTCCGGCAATTCATCAGCAATCATTGATACCATTCAGGAAATCAGAAACCACGGAAGTGTTACCATTCTCCCGGAACTGATTGACCTATTGTTAATTTCAGAAAACAAAGAGATTATTAATGCCTGTTCATCCTTACTGAATGATCTAAAAAATAAAGATTCTGTCAGATACCTTGTTTCTGCATTAGGAAATGAAAAATACAAACCTGTCAGACATATACTCCTCTCGGCCTGCTGGCAGAACGGTCTGGATTTTCACGAGGATATACAAATCTTTGCTGATATTTTTCTTGAAGATGAATATCTCACTTCAGTTGAAGCCTTTACAGTTATTGAAAATAATTTGGGAAAATTGGAGGACCATGATATAGTTCAACTCATCAAAAAACTGAAGCGGGAAATTAATAAAGCAGATGATAAGAAAAAATTACTCATCAATGAGTTACTGTCAACAATTCGCAACTATTAAATCCGAATCAGTGCATTTTGGAGAAATACTTAATAAACTGCGCCCGCTCATAGGCGGCAGGATCCTTAAGTTTCGAATAACTCATTGCCCCTTGAAATTCGGCAATTGAGTGATACTTCTTTTTTTCCATCCAGGACTTGATCTCTCCAACAATATCATTTACATAGTCAACCCCATTCCTATAAAGCACTGAGCAAACCTGAACAGCCTCTGCTCCGGCCAGCAACTGCTTCACTGCCCCAATTCCGCTATGTACACCGGTAGAGGCAGAAATATCGAGCTTATCCACTTCTGATGAGATAATTCCCACCCAACGCAATGAATGCCTTATATCGGCCGGTGTACTTAAAACTTCCGATGATCCCATGGTGAGATCATCTGTGTTAATATCAGGTGCATAGAAACGATTAAACAGAACTATAGCTGATGCCCCATTCAAGGATAGTTGTTCTGCCATCCACGACAGATTAGAAAAATGCATACCCACTTTTACCATAACTGGAACAGAGACTTTTTCCTTAACTGCCTTCAGTATATCCAGATAGGTGTTTTCATAACTGCGGGGATCCTTATTTTTATCATTCGCCAAATAATAAATATTCAGCTCGATCGCATCTGCTCCAGCCTCCTCCATCTGAGATGTAAAATCAACCCATTCATTGCTGGAATAACAGTTCACACTTCCAATTACTGGAATATCAACCGCATCCTTAGCAGACCTGATTAGTTCCAGGTAATTACCAACTGAATTATCCCGTGCATAATTTTTCAGATAGTCTGCAGCTTCGGGATAATCCCCTGCTGTTTCCATATTGCCTATCTCAAACTGTATCTGCTCTTCGAAAAGTGATTTCAAAACCACTGCACCGGCTCCGGCATCTGCAATCTTTTTGATCCGGGTAACTGAGCTGGTCAGTCCACTGCTGGAGACAATGATCGGGCTTTTTAATTTCAAACCTGCATACCTGACTGATAGATCGACCATTTTACAATTTTTTTTATGTATAATCCCGTGGGCCAAATATTAAACTACCAATGCGGATCATATTGCTACCCTCTTCTATCGCTATCAGATAATCATTGGACATTCCCATAGATAAAATTGAAAAGGCTGACTTCTCTCTGTAATAATCCGCTTTTACCTTGTCAAATATACGTTTTAGATTTCTAAACTCCTTCCTGACAGCATCAAAATCATCTGTAAAAGTGGCCATCCCCATCATTCCCATAATGTTGATATGCTCCATTTCCCTATATTCCACAGACTCAAGAATCTCCTCCAGTTCGCTCTGATCAAGCCCAAATTTTGAATCCTCAGCTGCAATATGAATTTGAAATAGACAATTGATCACCCGACTGTTCTTTTTTCCCTCCTTATTAAGAGTCCTGAGCAATTTAAAGCTGTCAACACCATGAACCAAATAAACAAAGGGAGCGATATATTTGACCTTGTTGGTCTGCAAATGTCCGATCATATGCCACCTGATCGTTCCTGAAAGTTGTTCTTGCTTATTGACCAGTTCCTGCACCTTGTTTTCACCAAAGTCCAGGTGACCGGCATTAAGCAGATCCTTTATCATCTCCGGTGGTTTGGTTTTCGATACAGCGACCAGAGTGACATCTTCCGGGACCGATTCTGTGATATTTTTCAAATTTTGTATGAGATCCATCATCTATTATTCCAGGGAGTGAACAACCAGTCCACTTCGTAATTTTGGTTCGAACCAAGTTGTTTTTGGAGGCATAATCAGATCATTGTCAGCAATATCCATTAGCTGTTTCATTGAAACCGGGTACAATGCAAAGGCTACCTCCATGGTTCCCTGGTCAACTAACTTTTTCAGCTCTTCCAATCCTCTGATTCCTCCAACAAAGTCAATTCGGGTAGATTTCCTTAAATCGGTTATATTAAGTACCGGTCCAAGCACCTGTTCAGATAAAATTGTAACATCCAGGCAACCTATGGGGTCGTCGTCATTAAAGGTTGAGGGCCTTGCTTTAAGTGAGAACCAATTTCCTTCAAGATACATACTAAATGTATGTTGCTCCTGGGGTTTATAGATCTCTTTACCGATCTGCTTCACTTCGAAACCTTTATCCAACTCTCCAAGAAACTGTTTTGGAGTCAGGTCATTCAAATCAGTAACTACCCGGTTATAATCGATTATCGTAAGTTGGGATGCAGGAAAATTCACCGATAGAAAATAATTATATTCCTCCTTTCCGGTGTGTGCCTGATTATTTTTCTTTCTCTCATTTCCTACGAGAGCTGCAGCAGCTGTACGATGGTGACCATCTGCAACATATACAAAAGGAACATCCCGCTCGAAGAATTGAGCAATAGCATGAACATCCTTTTCATCATCGATCATCCAGAAGTGATGCCCCACCCCATCATCCGTTTCAAAATCATACACCGGATCGCTTTTGATAACCTTGCTAATAATGGTATCAATACCCTTGTGATCGGGATAGGCAAAGAAAACAGGTTCGGCGTTAAAGCTGGTAACCCTGATGTGGTTCATTCTATCCTCTTCCTTATCAGGTCGCGTGAGTTCATGTTTCTTTATAACTTCATTCATATAATCATCGACCGAGGCACATCCTACCAATCCATATTGTGTTTTCCCAAACATGGTTTGTGCGTAAACATAAAACAGATCCTTCTCGTCTTGCACAAAGAAACCATCAGATATTAATTGGTCAAGATTCTCTTTTGCCTTAAGATACACCTGGTCAGAATGAATATCGATTGATTCATCCAGGTCAATCTCAGGTTTTACCACATGGAGGAAAGAGTGTGGGTTTCCTTGCACCTCCTGCCGTGCTTCCGCTGAATTCAATACATCATAAGGTCTGGAAGCGACATCCTTTACATACTCTACCGGGGGGCGAAACCCCTTAAAAGGTTTTATAACTGCCATAATGGAAATATTATAGAAAGATACTAATTCACTTTAAAAGTCACATCATTTTTATCAATAAAGGCCACGATCTGTTTTGCTGCGGCAACACCTGCATTCAGATTTGCCTCTGCGGTCTGAGCTCCCATCTTCTTGGGAGTAAAGAAAGACCTATCGGGAAATTTCTGTTCAAGTTCATCCATGCAGTCAGGTGCTATATCTGACAAATAGCGAAAATCTTCTCTTTTCTCCATCAATGCCATCAGCGAAGGTTCATCGATAACCTCCTTTCGTGCTGTGTTGACCAATGTTGCACCTTTGGGCATAAGTGCCAATAATTTTTCGTTAATTGATAAACGGGTTTGCTCGTTGGCTGGAATATGTAATGAAACATATTGGCATTCTGAGTAGAGCTCTTCCACGGTACTGAGACATGTAACTCCATCGTTTTCAATAACCACCTTCTCAACATACGGATCATAGGCAAATACCTTCATTCCTAATCCCCTGGCAATATGTGCAACGATTCGTCCCACATAGCCATAGGCATGAATACCAAGCTTTTTTCCGCGCAGCTCAGTTCCTGAGGTTCCATTGAAACGATTACGGATCAAATAGATCAACATGCCAAATACCAGTTCGGCCACGGCATTGGAATTTTGTCCGGGTGTATTCATCACCGTTACATTATTCTCCGCTGCTGCTGTCAGATCAACATTATCGTATCCTGCACCTGCCCGAACCACAATCTTCAATTCAGGGGCCGACTTGATTACTTCATTGTCGATGATATCGCTACGTATGATTATTCCATGTACATCCGAAACTGCATCAAGAAGCTCCTGCTTCTTCGTGTATTTTTCCAATATTTTTATTTCATATCCGGCTGCATCAAAAACCTGTTTTACTTCGTCTACAGCCTGTTTTGAAAAAGGCTTCTCTGTTGCGATCAATATTTTTGTCATGTTTTGAGGTATTAATTATTTTGTTCAAATTCTTTCATGGCATTCACTAACGCCTGAACGCTTGCTAACGGCATCGCATTATAAATAGATGCGCGAAAACCCCCAACGGAGCGATGACCTTTCAATCCCACCATTCCCTGCTCTGTTGCAAAGTTAAGAAAACCGGCCTCCAATTCCTTATAATTATCATTCATTACAAAAGTTACATTCATAATGGAACGGTCAGCTTCATCTTTTACATTGGGCTGGAATAATTTATTTCTGTCGATCTCATCATAAAGCAGTCCGGCTTTTTCCATATTCTTCTCATATATTTTTGCCAGGCCACCTTGTTGCTTATACCACTCAAGTGTTTTCAATGCAGCGTAGACCGGCACCACAGGTGGTGTGTTAAACATCGACTCATTTTCTATATGTGTTTTATAATTTAGCATGGTTGGAATAGGACGATCGACTCTGCCAAGTATATCATCCTTCACAATCACAAAAGCCACGCCGGATGGGGCCAGGTTCTTTTGTGCTCCACCATAGATAAGCGCATATTTTGAAACATCCATCGGACGGCTGAAAATATCGGACGACATATCCGCTACCAAGGGTACATCTGAATCAATATCCTTCCTGATCTCAGTTCCATAAATGGTGTTGTTTGTTGTGATATGGAAATAATCAGCATCCGAGGGTATTTTATAGTCTTTTGGAATATAGGAGTATACAGACTCTTTTGATGAAGCAACAACATCAACTTCGCCAAACACCTTTGCCTCCTTAATTGCTTTGGAAGCCCAGGAGCCCGTGTCCAGATATGCTGCCTTCTTTAAGAAGAGGTTGTAAGGGACCATACAAAACTGCATGCTTGCTCCTCCCTGCAGGAACAAAACAGAATACCCTTCAGGTATATCGAGCAACTCCCTAAACATCTGTTGCGCCTTCTCCATTACAGAAATAAACTCTTTGCTTCTATGAGATATTTCCATGATCGACAATCCTGCACCTTCAAATTCAAGGATAGCATCGGCGGTATTTCTGATCGTGTAGTCCGATAAAATGGAAGGTCCTGCGTAAAAATTGTGCTTCTTCATCGTAAATGTTGTTTTAAAAGATTTGTTTTGAAATATAATATCGTTATTAAAATAACAGTAAAGATAGTTATTCATAAAACTATCACAAAAACATTATTTTTTAGTTATAAACTAAAAGTTAACAATCGGTTTTAGTCTAAATTATTAATAACCGTCACGCAGTTCTTCTTGAAAACCGGTATTAAACTGGTTTTATCCTTTTCATGACAATATCCAATAACATCATCCAGGCCATTCTTTCTTAACCGCTGGGTTTGTGCAACTTTCTCGATATAATCCATCATATTATTTTTTGCGAGATCGTATAAATCCATGGCTCCATGGGTTGAATCGCATATAGTGGCATATCCATTATTCCTCAATACCATCTGTGCCAGTGCACCTGCGAACATGCTATCCTCCAGGTTAAATTTATTTTTCCATCCGGCGCATAGAATCAAAAGGTCGCGATCACTGGCTACAATATAATCGGCAACTGCAGAAATATTTAAATAAGCTCCGATCAAAACTTCGTGCCCGCTGCTCGCCATTTGAATGGCCTGTGTCCCGTTAGTTGTGGAATAGACAATTTCCCTGCCCTGAACATTTTCTGGGCTAAAATTATATGGAGAATTACCAAAATCTGCAAAATCCCTTACAATTCCGTCTCGCTCGGCCGCTACCATATATCCATTTTTCTTGTAGTTCTTGGCTTCCTCAAGCGTTCCGACCGGAATAATACGTTTGACACCATTCATAAAAGCAGTAACTATTGCTGAGCTTGCTCTAAGAATATCAGTAACTACTACTATAGCATCTCTGTTCTCATATTCGCTATAAAGGGCCGGACTAAAACAAACTTCTACGTACCTCATTAATCCTAACTTATTCCTGTGTAATAAATGGTGGTTTTACAACGGATGCACGAATCAGGTTGTTTCTGATACCAATAAAGATGGTTGTACCGGGTATGGAAAAATCCGTCTTTACATACCCTAAGCCGATGGCTTTGGAGGTGAAAGGCGACATGGTACCGGAGGTAACCCTGCCGATCTGTAGCCCGCTTTCATTCATGATGGGATAGTCTTTTCTTGGTATACCTCTGTCATTTAACTCGAAACCAACCAGTTTTTTCTTAAATCCTTCTTCCTTTTGATGCTCAAGATATTTCCTGTCGATAAAATCATTTCCTTCAACAAATTTTGTTATCCAGTTCAATCCGGCTTCCAGGGGAGAGGTTGAATCATCAATGTCATTCCCATACAGACAAAAGCCCATCTCCAACCGAAGTGTATCCCTGGAGGCCAATCCAGCAGGTTGAATATCATACTCCTTTCCTGCATCCATCAGTGCATAGAGAATCGACGGACCATCAGAATTGCCAAAATATAGTTCAAATCCTCCGGCTCCGGTATAACCGGTATGGCTGAGGATAACATTATTCTTGCCGGCCAGATCACCAATTACAAAATCATAATAAGGAATCTTATCCAGTTGAACCGTTGAAATTTTTTGAAGCACTTTTGTAGCATCTGGTCCCTGAACTGCCAGTTGACTCATACTGTCTGATGCATTGGTTAGCACAACTCCCATGTCATTGTTTTTTAGAAGCCAGTCCCAATCCTTTTGTGTATTAGCAGCATTGACTACTAGAAGATACCTGTTTTGTTCAAACATATAGACCAGCAGATCATCAACAATTCCCCCTGTGCCGTTGGGAAAGCAAGAGTACTGTATTTTTCCGGGTGTGAGTTTTTTTATGTTATTACTTGTTACATACTGAACAAACGCCTGTGCATTTTCACCTTCAACCCATATCTCGCCCATATGAGAAACATCAAAAACCGCAACCTTCGTTCGCACGTGATTATGCTCATGTCTAACCCCTGAAAATTCAACTGGCATCTCAAATCCGGCAAAGGGAACCATGCGTCCTCCCATTTTGATATGGTCATTGTGAAAAACAGTCCTTTTCATAAAAAACAATTTATTTTAAATATGTAATAAAATCTCCATGTAACTAAATTATTTATCTAATAATACTCGTGAGGAGTAAGAACAAGTTTGCGATAAACAGATGCTGAAAACAATTCTGTTTTACCAGAGCAAAAGTAGCATTTTCGGCTATGAAAACAGTTGTTTAAGACCAGGATGTTTTAATGCGGAACTAATTACTTGCTCAGCACTTTAAACTCAACCCTCCTGTTCATCTCTCGTCCTTCTGGAGTATCATTGCCTACAACCGGTTGGGTGTCTGCATATCCTTTGTACTCCAAACGATTAGTTGGAATACCTCTGCCTATCAAATACTCGACCACTGCTTTGGCTCTTGCTTCCGAAAGGGTTGTATTGATCCTGAGCGATCCAGTATTATCTGTATGTCCGGATATTTCAAGTCTCACTGATTCATTGTTCTCAAGGAACCTGACAACCTGGTCGAGTGCTTCGTAAGAATCGACTGTCAACACAGACTTCCCTGTCTCGAAATAGATGTTATCCAACACCACTTTAGTACCAACCTCGATTCGTTGCAGATAAAAATTACGTTCAGCAGGTTCATCCGGATTCAGCGATGAGAGATCCAATATATCCAGATAGTACAGATAACCTGTTGCATTGATCTCAACTCCATAAACCTTTGGTGATGGTATTCTTGTCCTGTATAAGCCATCCGGTCCGGTCATCGTCTTTGCAACAACCTCTCCTGTAGCAGGATCCATAAAACTCAGTCCGGCCAAAACGACTGTATCTGCTCCTCCGATGGTATCTCTCACCTGTCCCGAAAGTAAGAGTGTTGTATCAATGTTCAATAATTCAGGCATTGTAAGAAAAGGATCGCGTTCTGTAAAATCCACTCCCGCAATCAATTGATCTCGCTGAAGGGTAGAAATCTCTTTTTCTGAACCCAGAAAAATGATTTTGTAGATATCTTTACCACCAAAACCACCATCGCGTATAGCTGAGTAATAACCGTATACCTGGCTGGTATCTGTTACATAAAAGATCTCATCATCCGGAGTATTGATTGGATAACCCATATTTTCAGGCTTGCCCCAGGTGCCATCATCATCAAGTTCACTTTTGAAAATATCATATCCTCCCATTGAGGTATGTCCTCTTGATCCAAAATACATTGTCTGCCCATCGTTGGAAAGATAAACTCCTTCTTCGTCATATAATGAATTAATCATGCTCCCAAGGTTTACAGGATCTCCCCATTTACCTTTTGCGTTCATCCTGGAAACAAAAATATCTTTACCTCCATACGACAGTTCAGGATAGGATGAAACAAAATATAGCTCTCTGCCACCAGGTGCCAACGCTGCGGTGGTCTCAAGAGCATCAGAACCAATGCTTTTGGAAAGTGATTTAGGTCTTTTCCATTTATCCTTTTCAGGATTAAAGAATACTTGCTGAATATCTCCTCCATTTTCACTTCCAACATAGATAAATACGGAAAGCCCATCGGGTGCGACACCCACAAGAGAATTGTTGCCCTTTATATCGAATGGTTTTCCCAGCGAATATGCGGCACGGAATTCACCATCAACAACGGGGCTTACAAAAACACTTTCATAATACTTATTGTCAAGTTCACTGCGTTTGGTTTTTTTATGAGCGGGCCGTCGGCTGGTAAAAAACAGTGCAGTATCATTGTAAGCGAATCTGGCGTTATAGTCATCATACTGGGAGTTCACCTGTTCCCCCAGGTTCTGAATTATCACCCTTTTAGGTTCACTAACAAGGGTTTTGCCATGATTACACTGAATGATCAGGTGATTGACCTTATTAATCACAGATACGATCTCCTCATCAGCAGAGAGACCGTCCTTGTATTCCCTGTAAAACCTGATCGCCTTATCAAACTCTTCCGTCAGGTGATATGCTCTTCCAATCAACAGGCGGACCTCATGACTGACGTCAGGTTTAAGTTCAAAGGCTGTCAACAGGTAGTCTATAGCTTTTCGCTTTTCATCGCCCAAAAGATAACATATACCAATCTTGTAATTCAACTCAGCATTATAACCATTATATTCATTTGCAAAAAGGTAATGATCACGCGCAAGATTAATAGTCCCCAATCCCTGCTCATAATACTTGTCTCCCTCTTTAATGCTCTTCCACGCCTCTTTAAAGCCGGTGGTTTGGTCAGTATTCCTGAATTCCTTCTTTTTAATAACGACCTCCTCCTGGGCAAAGATAGCGGAAGTTAAAAAAACGATACCTATGAACAGGACTGCTTTTCTGATATTCATGATCGCCTCTATTTTTATTTACACTCTTTTAAATATTCGGAAGCCTGACTTTCTCCCAGGTCCAGCGCCTTTTTCCAATCATCACACGCACCCATAACATCCCCATTCATCTCCTTCACCAACCCTCGATTGAGGTAAAGCACCCCTGTCTGAGGATTTCTCTGAATTATTGCATCCAATATTTCAATCGCTGACTGATGCTCATTCCACATTGCAAAAACACTCGCACGGTTCAGATGTGCCTCCATAAAATCGGGCTGTAGTTCAATGGCCTTTAAAAAATCGTTCATAGCTGTATCCAACTCATTCATCTGGTAGAAGGCATAACCTCTGTTATTATAGGCGAGAGAAAGTTCAGTATCCTGCTCGATTGCTGTAGAGTAATCTGAAATCGCTCCATCAAAATCACCCATAACCAACTTAACTGATCCCATGTTATTGTAAGCGAGAGGAAACTGTTCCATATAGTTCACAGCCGACTTATAATCGTATAAAGCTCCATTATAGTCACCCATTTTTCGCTTGATTCCTGCACGGTCATGATATGCCAGGGCAAAATCTTCTTTGATTCGTATCGCCTTGTCAAAACTAATTAAAGCTTTATCATTCTCATGATTCAGCAAGTGATTCAATCCAATATAATAATGGGTTTCTGCCATCTCAAAACCCTTATCGCGTGACATTTCGAGTAACTCCAAGCTTTTTCCGGTTGTGTCAATTCCAAACATTAAATAACCTTTGTAAAAATAGGACTCTCCATTATCCGGATCATATTGAATGGCTTTGTCGAAGTCTGCCATTGCCTCATCATACTTATCCATAACGGCTTTTACCCTTCCCCTCTGTAAATAAGCCAGTGAATTTGTTTCATCCAATGCCAGACATTCATTAAACAGCAAAACTGCTTCCATGTAATTCTGATCCGCTAACTGCTCAATTCCTGCATTGTAGAACCGCTTGACATCCCGCTTTTCCTTAACCGATAATTGGGCCTGACCCAAAAAAGTAAAGAGCAATAGAAAGGATGTAATTGTAATGGATTTTTTCATGTTAACCCTGATTTTTGCATCATTCATACTATAAAGTACCCCTATACACTCGTTAAAACAATTGTTCTAACACAGCAAAAAAAACAAACACTTCTACATTATACTAAAATAAATGTAAAAGGGTTTCATTTCTAAAAATAAAAAAATAAATTTAGAGTTTAAAAGATAGTTATTAACCGTTATTGAAAATACGAATTCTATTTATGATTACTGATCTCTCATACCTCGAATCAATGTCTGGCAATAACAGGGATTTTATTGCTGAAATGGTATCTATTTTTAAGGGACAGCTAGATGAGTACATGATTCAATTACCTGACTTACTGAAGAATTCTGATTTTGAAAACCTGTCAAAGGTCGCCCATAAGGCAAAATCATCTGTAGCAGTGATGGGGATGACCAAAGAAGCTGAATTAATGAAAAATTTAGAAATCTTTGCCAAAAACAAAATAGAAGTCAACACCTACAAAGGATTGATCGATACTTTTATAAAAAATTCAGGTTTAGCATTGCATGAATTGGATGAGTATTTAAAAAACAAGCAATCATGATCTCAATTGATAAAAAAGGCGATATATTGATCGCAAGATTTACCAGTGAAGACCGCTTCAACGCTTTAATTACCGAGCCGGCTAAGGAAATGCTTTTAAGTTATTATGCGGCGCCGGGCACAAAACTTGTTATCGATCTTGAAGGAATCAAATTCATTGACAGCTCAGGATTCGGTGTGTTTTTGTCCCTGATGAAAGCTGCAAGCAACAGTAATGGGAGTTTTAAGATTTGTAATCTAAAACCTGATGTCATGGAGCTCTTTCAGGTTCTTCAATTGCACAATGTGTTCGATATTTACAACAATGTTGATGAGTGCATCTCCAGTTTCAAGGAGGAGTAATATTTTTTTAGCTTTGCCAAAATTTAAAATAAAAATTATGAAGCTTACTATTTCTACTCTCGCCGTTATAGCTTTTCTGATCTCCTGCAATTCAGATTCTGGAAAGCGTGAAGAAATAAATGAAGTTGTCAGGGTTATTCCTATCGAAAATCTCGAAAACTCAGCAATGGATTTAAGCGATAAAATAATACAGACTACTGGCATGGTTACCCATATTTGCAGGCACGGAGGACAAAAAATGTTTCTTACGGATGATACAAAAGAGTGTCACATCCTTGTTAGGGTATCCTCATCCATTCCTGAATTCGACATTTCGCTTGAGGGAAGCACATTAGAAATTACAGGCAAGCTGGTTGCTACAATATCTGAAGCAATGGACCATGAGGGACATGATCATTCAGAAGAGGAAGAGTGCGCAGCTGAGACAAAGATGAAAGAAAACTCAGGTTCGGATGAATGTACAACAAATGTTACCTATCACCTGGAAGCTTTATCCTACAAAGAGATTTATTGATAGCTTCCAAAAAAACAGACAGATCTATTATGAAGTGGAGGAAAAGGAACCGGTGGATACACCGGAAGTTGGGATATTTGTTTTTTGGAATGGCAATAGTGTATGGTATGTCGGGCATTGCACTTAATCACCACATAGCCAGACACTGGACTCCTTCTCATATCGAAAAGTCAGATACCATAGAAGGGATCAATCCTGTCGATCGGGATGAAGTTACAAAGGATTATATTCAGGAGATATTAGAAATAACCGATGAAAAGGATAATTATAAACAGTTCTACTTCCCGGGCGATAATTCACTAATCATATACCTTAAGAATGGTCATATTTCCGTTAATCTGGATACGGGAGGGGCACTAATCGTCAAAATCAGTAACAGAAAAATCTTCAGAGAGGTCAATTTTCTCCATTACAATAAACCAAAAAAACTATGGACCTACTTCTCTGATCTTTTTGCATTCTCAATGGTGGCGTTAGCCATT
The DNA here is from genome assembly GCA_964432125.1 of uncultured Bacteroidaceae bacterium. Taxonomy (GTDB): domain Bacteria; phylum Bacteroidota; class Bacteroidia; order Bacteroidales; genus M55B112. The sequence continues at coordinate 40,372 of CAYSMO010000003.1, forward strand.
ACCGGACTCTTCATGGTTAAGGGTAAAAAAGGGGTCGGTGGTCAGAATGCAATACTTTTAGCAATTGGCGTTATAATTCCTCTGCTTTTTCTTATTGTTCATCTCTGGACGTAGGCGCAGAAAAACATCTTATAGATGATGATAGTAGGGAAAGCGCTCTTTTATCTATATTTTTATTATCTTAGACTGATCTGTTTTTTTCATCTATTATATACCTAATAATATCGATATGAGCGAAAAGATACTGAAGGCGTTAATGCAGCTTTTTGCTATTATTGCAAGGCCGGAAAGCTCTATAGATGATCGAAGAGCGATCGTAGAATCTTTTCTTATCAGACAACTCAATAAAGAGTTGGCAGAAGAGTTCCTGCAAGTGTATGATGAGTTTGTAAAAAGATTTGCAGATGAGGACAAGGCGAAATCACAAAAGGCAAGTCGGATTCTTTCAAGAAGATCTGTCAGGGTACTGAAGATATGCACCAGTATTAACGAAGAGCTTACCCAACAGCAAAAAGTTGTTTTTCTCATTCAGCTACTTGAATTTATTAAATCAGATGCTGAAGTTGCATCCGGGCAGGAGATGGAATTCGTAACAACCGTTTCTGATACTTTTAATATTAAGAGTGAAGAGTATGATAGTATAAGGGAATTTGTATTAAATGATAAAAAGATATTTGCTTCTTCCCATTTTCTTTTCGTGGACGATTCGGAAAATGGACGCGATCTTCCTGAAGGATCGAAACACATTCAGCGAAAGAATCTTTCCGGACAAATTAGGGTCATTCATATTCTGTCGACTAACCTCTATTTTGTTAAGTACATAGGGCAGGCTGAAATGTACATAAATGGCCAGCTGCTTGAACAATATAAAACTTATCCCCTGAATACCGGTGCATCGATCAGAAATCAGCAAATCATTCCCATCTATTACAGCGATATTGTAAGCTCTTTCGTTGAAGACAGGGTTAAATCAAAAATAGTATTCCAGGCTGACCATATCGGTTTTAAGTTTCATAACGGTGCCATTGGACTTCACGATATCAATTTTACTGAAACTTCAGGACGTCTGGTTGGAATTATGGGTGCAAGCGGAGCTGGAAAATCAACCCTGCTGAATGTGCTGAACGGATCGAATAAGCCCACCAGCGGACAGGTACAGATAAATGGGATAAATATACACAGTGATGATCCCGCTGTGAATGGTATCATCGGATTTGTATCACAGGACGATCTCCTGATAGAGGAATTGACCGTATACCAGAACCTGTATTACAATGCAAAACTATGTTTCGATAACTACTCTGAAGAGCAGCTTGACACGACCGTAAACATTGTACTTAAAAACCTTGGACTATTTGAGATCCGCAACATCCAGGTTGGCTCGCCACTAAACAAGAAGATCAGTGGCGGGCAACGAAAAAGACTCAATATAGCACTGGAACTGATCCGTGAACCCGCTATACTTTTCCTGGATGAACCAACCTCCGGTCTCTCAAGCAGGGACAGTGAAAATATTCTTGACCTGCTGAAGGAACTCTCACTTAAAGGTAAATTGGTATTTGTCGTCATACACCAGCCGTCATCAGATATATTCAAGATGTTCGACCGGCTTTTAATCCTTGATACCGGCGGGTACCTGATTTACAATGGGAACCCCATTGATTCTATTCAGTATTTCAAAACCAAGGTGCAACACGCCGACTGGAACGAAAGTGAATGCCATGAATGTGGTAATGTAAATCCGGAACAGGTTTTCAATATTGTTGAAACCAGTTTACTGGATGAATATGGCAAGTTGACCCACACACGAAGGATCTCACCTCAACAGTGGAGTAAGTTTTTTAAAGAAGATTATCAAGAGGCAGAACAGCCAAAAGCAGAAAAGGAGGACCTTCCTGAAATATCATTTAAAACACCCTCGCGGTTTCGCCAGTTCAAAGTCTTTCTTAAGCGCGATATCCTAAAAAAAATTAGTGACACCCAATACCTGGTGATTAATTTCCTTGAAGCGCCACTTCTCGCCTTTCTGTTGGCATTTATTGTAAAATACTACAGCGTAAGTGTTACCAATAGATTTAACTATACATTGGCTGAAAACAGCAACCTCCCTGTGTATATCTTTATGTCTGTAATTGTAGCTATTTTTATGGGTTTATCGGTAAGTGCCGAGGAGATCATAAAAGATAGAAAAATACTTAAAAGGGAGGCCTTCCTGAATTTAAGCTGGTCAGGATACCTCTTATCAAAAGTTGCTGTTCAGCTCATGCTTTCAGCAATTCAGGCAGCTACTTTTGTCATTATCGGGAATACCATAATGGAGATTAAAGGCATGTATTTTGAATATTGGTTGGTACTATTCTCTTCCTGGGCAGCAGCGAATGTTATGGGACTACTTATCTCCGATAGCTTCAAAACCGTGGTGACTATCTACATTCTTATCCCATTTTTAGTAATCCCGCAAATCATACTTAGTGGCATCATTGTTAAATTCGAAAACCTGAATCCAAAAATATCTTCTCCAGAGAGCATCCCTTTCTATGGTGAGGTAATTACAGCTCGTTGGGCCTATGAGGCTTTGGCTACTTATCAATTTATGGAAAACGATTACAATTCAAACTTCTATCTTGCGGAGAAGAAAAAAAGTGTATCTGGTTTTAAATCAAACTATCTCCTTAAAAATCTACAGAATAAAATCAACGTCGTAATTCAGAATTACAAAAATCCAGAAGATCCGGAACTTATAAAAAATCATCTCGCACTAATTAGAAACGAACTCGAAAAGGAGTACAATGACAGAATGGTATTCAAAACCTATTGCGAGGATGTTCCGTCATATAACATTAAGAGCCTTTCAAACCTGGTCCCGGAAAAACTAAACGACTCAAATCTCAGGTATACGGAGGAATACATCAAAGCTCTCTCCCTTGCATATACAGAGATTTATAGAAATGCCTTCAGAGAAAGCAACGATCTTAAAAACAGCTTTGAGCTTGAAAAACTTCAGGAGTTAAAAAGGAAACATCATAATTCCAGTCTGGAAGAGTTTGTTACGAATAAAAATGAATTTGAAAAAATCGTTGAATACGAAGGTAAGCTGATACAAAAAACAGATCCCATCTATCTGGATCCCAGATCAAAACTTATAAAGGCACATTTTTATGCGCCACGAAAGATGGTGTTTGGACATTTCTTCCCAACCTTCTGGGTAAATGTTTTTGTAATATGGGGCATGACCATTGGCCTATATATTTTACTGTATTACAGGGTGTTAAAGAGAGTGCTTGATTTTTTTGAGAACTTTACCTGGAAGAAATAAACCTGTCACTACTTCAATAAACAGAAATGCCATCTCACAAAAGTGAGATGGCATTCTTGTAGTATCGAAACTCCGATATGGAGAAGATCTATTCCACGATTTCAATCATTTTAAATGGAACCCTGATAATTGATTCATAATCTTCACCTGCTTCCAGCATATCCTCATCATC
>CAYSMO010000004.1:0-35505 GCA_964432125.1 uncultured Bacteroidaceae bacterium
GACAATGTTCGGCGGGTTGTTGACAACGGCTTTAAGGAGGTGGTGATCACCGGTGTAAACATCGGCAGGTATGACCACAATGGAACAACATTTGAGAGGGTCATAGAGCATGTGCTGGAGCTGCCCGGCGACTTCAGGGTGAGGATCTCCTCACTGGAGCCCGACGGATTCAGTGACCATTTTCACCAACTGTTCAGTCACCCGAAACTGGCCCCCCACCTCCACCTTTGTTTGCAAAGCGGTTCGGAGCAGGTGCTTCTGAAAATGCGGCGGATGTACACCGCCCGGCACTTTATGGAGACGATCGAACGGTTCAGGGAGGCGATCCCCTGGTTTAATTTTTCTACCGATGTTATTGTTGGTTTTCCTGGGGAGAGCGAAGAAGATTTCCGGCAGACAGTCGATTTTGTGAGCAACGCACGGTTTTCGCATGTGCATACTTTTCGGTATTCCAGGAGGACGGGGACGCGGGCCGACAGGATGAAGGAGCAGGTTCCGGGAAAGGTGATGGCGGAGCGGAGTGAGGTGATTCGCAAGGTATCGGAGGAGATGCGGTTGGATTATATGCAGGATATGGTTGGGAAGCAGCAGCGGGTATTGATTGAAAAGGTGGATGGCAACCTGGTTGCTTCAGGATATGGAGAGCACTACCTGCCTGTTCGTTTCGGGGTTGAGGAGCCAACCACGAACCGGTTTGTTGATGTAGTGATGAACGATATTCAGTCCGGTGATGAACCGGTGATGATTGCAGAAACAATATAGGATGAAATAATATGGAGGCGAGAGATACAGTATTCAGGTTACCGCGTTGGATGAAGGTGCCGATGCCGAAAGGGGAGAACTATTCGAAAGTAAGAAACCTTATGCAGGAGCACCAGCTGAACACGATCTGCACCAGCGGGAATTGTCCGAACAAGGGGGAGTGCTGGAACGCAGGTACGATAAAAATGATCAAACTGAGGAATCCTGAAACAACCCTGGAGGTGCTCATTCCCGATTTCAATGGGGTGGAAGAGCATGTTCAGATTGTGATTGATGCCGGACCGGAGGTGATCTCACACAATGTCGAGACCGTGGAGCGGCTGACGCCCAGGATCAGAAGCAATTCGTATTACCATACCAGCCTGAAGGTGATCCGCCAGGTTGCAGGTTCCGGGATCGTACCTAAATCGGGAATCATGCTCGGATTGGGTGAGCGTGAAGAGGAGGTGCTTCAGACCATGCGCGATTTGAAGGATGCAGGATGCAGGGTTATAACCATCGGTCAGTACCTGCAGCCCGATTCAAGCCTGGCAAAGGTGGAGGAGTATGTCAGACCGGAAGTCTTCGAGCACTACAGGATTGAAGGGTTAAAAATGGGCTTTAGTTTTGTTGAGAGTCATCCCCTGGTAAGGTCATCCTACCATGCAGAAAAACATGTGACCGGTTAATCAGTTCAATTTTTATTTTGAATTCATGCATACAGCGTTTCAGCAGTTCCCTGAAGTCAACCCTGACCTCGGCGGTATAGTAAATGGTTAACTTCTTCCCATCTCCTCTGAATTCAACGTCCCCAATGCTCATTTCAAGATTTAGTGCGGATGCCATTTCGCGACATTTCAACAGTGCCGGCCGGTCACTTTTCCTGGCTTCCAGCCACTTTTCCGTATCAGCCTCATTGGCGATCCTGTACACCTGGTTCAGTTCAGCGCTCTTTCTTCCACTTCCTTTTTTCTCGAACTGTTTTTTTGCCAGGGCACTTGTCAGGGAGACTGTACCCACATCATGTCCACCTTCAATATCCACAACAACGCGGTCGTCTTTATTCAGACGAAGGTTTCTGCTGTTTTGGAAGAATTCCTTGTAGTTGTTCTTGAACCTTATTTCAATGACTTCCCCTTCTAACTTCAGGTTATTCAGATCCTTCATCCAATCGTATGCGGCAAGCATTCCTTCCCGGGTATTCAACTGTGCAAGGTAAAGTTGTTCCTGCACAGGAGTCTGATCACTTTTTCCACATCCACATCCACTACAGGAACACGACATATCTATTCTAATTAAGATTAATTAAAAATAAAGACAAAAATGGGAAATTAATTATGATATTCAAAATCATTGTCATGAAAAGAGGATAATATATATTTGCAGTAATTATTTATTTAGATTCTATGAACAAAATTTTTAACTTTGTGCCTTCGAAAAAATCAATTCGCTGTTTATTAGCTTGTTGATACAATTTGTTGATATACAGTGAATGAATGTTTTTCTAACTAAACCTTTTAAATTATGAATGATATTTATGGATTGTTCTGGATTGTGCCTTTAGCTTCAGTGCTGGCACTGGTTTTTGCTTATTTTTTCTTCAAGAGTATGATGAAGAACTCTGAAGGTACGCCACGAATGAAAGAGATTGCCCAGTATGTAAGGGAAGGTGCAATGGCCTACATCAGGAGTCAGTACAGGGTTGTGGCACTGGTTTTCCTGGTAATGGTGATTCTCTTGGGAGTGATGGCTTATCTGGGTGTTCAAAATCCTTTTGTTCCAATGGCATTTTTAACAGGCGGTTTCTTTTCCGGTCTGTGTGGTTTCCTTGGAATGAAAACAGCCACTTTTGCATCAGGGCGGACTGCCCAGGGAGCATCCGAATCACTGAATAAAGGCTTGAAAGTTGCATTTAGAAGTGGTGCAGTAATGGGTCTGGTAGTGGTTGGTTTTGCATTGCTGGATATTGCTGCCTGGTTCTATCTTCTGGATAAGCTGATCTTTACTCCTGATAACATGGAGAATGGGGCCCGCTTCCTGGGACTTACATTTGTACATGCAGGAACTTCAGAACACCAAAAGCTGGTTGAGATCACTGTTACAATGCTTACTTTCGGGATGGGTGCATCCACCCAGGCTTTGTTTGCCCGTGTAGGAGGAGGAATTTATACAAAAGCGGCAGATGTCGGTGCTGATCTGGTTGGTAAGGTTGAGGCCGGGATTCCCGAAGATGATCCGCGTAATCCTGCTACCATCGCCGATAACGTTGGAGACAACGTCGGTGATGTTGCCGGTATGGGGGCCGATCTCTATGAATCATATGCTGGTTCAATTCTGGCTACCGCTGCTCTTGGTGCCGCCGTGCCACTCATTGGAAGTTATTCTGGAATTACACAACAAACAGCTGTGCTGGCGCCCATGATGGTTGCCGCTATTGGAATTGTATTATCTATTGTCGGTATCTTTATGGTAAGGACCAAAGAGTCTGCTACGCAGAAGAGCTTGCTGAATGCACTGCTGCTGGGTACCGGAGGTAGTTCGGTACTGATTCTGATTGCCATCGCTCTGATGGCTGCCGGAGGCTGGATTACATGGGGTATTTTCGGAGCTGTTGTTGCAGGTTTGGCCGCTGGTGTTATCATCGGACAGGCCACAGAATATTATACCTCTGATGAATACAAACCTACAAAAGGAATTGCCAAACAGACACAGGGGGGAACAGCAACAACCATTATTGATGGTCTTGCAGTTGGGATGTCTTCAACGTGGATTCCGGTTGTGACGATTGTTATTGGAATAATAGCTGCCTATGGATTCGCCGGCGGATTTTCCAATTTTGCACATGGTGTATATGGAATAGGTTTTGCTGCAGTGGGTATGCTTTCGACATTGGGTATTACGCTTGCCACTGATGCATTCGGACCAATTGCCGACAATGCAGGAGGCAATGCAGAAATGTCTGAACTCCCTTCGGAGGTACGTGAGCGCACCGACGCTTTGGATATGCTTGGAAATACTACTGCTGCAACCGGTAAAGGTTTTGCGATTGGTTCTGCAGCACTCACTGCAATGGCACTTCTAGCGGCTTACATGGAAGAGGTACGGCTTTGGTTAGGAAAATTGGCCGACAAAGCTACAGATGGTGTTTTCACAGTTGGCGAAAGTGTCTTTTACAGTGGAGATATTGTTCCGGCAGTAGAGGTCGGTCAGGTAGCCGTTCAGCTTAAAAGCGCCAATATCGACGATTTTGTCACTGCCTACAATCTTTCATTGTTTAATCCAATGCTTCTGGGAGGAATTTTTGTAGGGTCTATGATGGCATTCCTGTTTAGCGCACTTACGATGAAAGCTGTCGGACGTGCTGCAGGTGCAATGGTAGATGAGGTTAGACGTCAGTTTAAGGAGATGCCTGGGATTATGAAAGGTGAACAGGTACCTGAGTATGCAAAATGTGTAGCTATTTCAACAAAGGGCGCCCAGCGTGAGATGATTCTACCGTCATTAATTGCAATTATCGTTCCTGTATTGATTGGTGTTTTACTTGGCGTTTCAGGTGTAGTAGGTTTGTTGGTCGGTGGATTAACAACAGGTTTTACACTGGCAATATTCATGAACAATGCCGGTGGTGCATGGGACAATGCGAAGAAGTTTATTGAAAAAGGCAATTATGGTGGTAAAGGAAGTGAATCACATAAGTCAGCTGTTGTAGGAGATACCATAGGTGATCCTTTCAAGGATACATCCGGTCCTTCGCTTAATATTCTTATTAAACTGATGACGATGGTCTCTGTTGTAATGTCGGGTCTGACCGTGGCATTTAGCATTTTCTAAGCAGTGTCTGTCCATCATGACCGATATCAAGTCACCCAACGTTGTGGATAGGAACTAATTACAATTTGATTTAGATACCTAAGAGCCGGTTCAGTGATGAGCCGGCTTTTTGGCTATTGCACTTTCAGGAAGCACGGAAATTATCTTGGGGTCATTGCAGTAACTACGCTAGAATCTTCAAAAATCTCTGTTCAGGGAAGGTCGTTTTTTGAAGGATCAGGTGCTGAAAGATACTTTTCAAGTCTGAATTCCTTTCCGTCAAATACACCATACGTAAAATGTCCGATCCAGTCGCCCAGGCAGATGACTCTTTTTCCAGGGGCGATCTTCACATCGAAAGGCATGTGGCGGTGACCAAATAAGAAGAGGTCTATATCAGATTCTTTTTTGAGCATCTCTTTAGCGAAAATAACCTGTTCTTCCTTTTCAGCACCTTTGAAGGGATGAGAGAGTTGTTTGGAATATCTGCTTTTCTTTGACCACCATTGGGCGAAAGCTGCCGATCCATTGGGATGGATCCTGGCATAGCACCACTGAAGGAATCTGCTTCTGAAGATGGATTTAAGGATAAGGTATCCTCTGTCTTTTTCTGTTAGTCCATCGCCATGTGAAAGGTAAAATGTTTTTGTTCCCATCTCTGTGATGAGCGGATGATGGTGTATCTCAGCGCCGATTTCCCGTGGGAAGTAGTCGAATAGCCACACATCATGATTGCCTGTAAAAAAATGGATCTTTATCCCCCGATCCGATAGATCGGCCAGCGTACCAATGAAACGCGTAAATCCCCTGGGAATTACTTTTTTATATTCAAACCAATAATCGAATATATCCCCCAGCAACCAGAGCTCCTGCATATCGGACTCAATGCTTCTCAGCCATTGGACAACCAGTTTTTCCCGCTCCCTGCTTTCTGTTTCGGGATGCATTCCAAGGTGAAAGTCGGAGGCAAAAAATATGTTTTCCCCGGTTTCCGGCATACGTTTAAAGAAGATTATCAAGATAAGTTGCCAGGGTTTTTCCTGCCACATTCTTTGCAACGATATTTGCATCCCTGTCAATCAGGTAATTGGAAGGTAGGGATGTCACATTATAGAGGGTTGCGGCTTGTGAGTATGGATAGGTAAGTTCACTTACATTGATCCACGGGTATTCTTCAAAAAAGATCGCATTTCTCCAACTGTTTCTATCACTATCCAGCGAGATAGAATAAACCTCAAAGCCCCTGTCGTGGTATTGATCATAAATGGATTTTAACCGGTGGTTAAAACCCCTGCTCTCACTGTTCCATGAAGCCCAGAAATTGAGTAAGACTACCTTTCCTCTCAGTGAACTCAGGCTTATTTCGTTTTCTTCAGAATCCTCTATTTTCAGGTCAATCATACCGGCTTCGACTACATTATGTTTTGATAATTCATTCAATGCCAGCATGTTTTCATATTCTCTCAACCTCTTTTCAACATCGTTCACCAGGGAAGAGGTAAGGGTTGAACCAGGATGTTTAATTTTCATAGAATCAGCAACAATTCTATAGTACTGTAAGTCTTTTACATCATTGAGAATAAATACATCATCTGAGATTCGCTGATAAAGCGCATAAACGCTGGCAAGTGAACCAAGGTTTTCAACCACGAAACGAATATTGTTTTTTTTCTGTTCCATGAAGATCTTCTGGTAGGAGGCTATCAGTTGTTCCGCTTCGGTTCCCTCAGGATCCTCTAAATTATTGAATGCGTCTGTAATTGAATCAAGCTGTTTCCTCGTATGGTTTACAGTTTTGACCAGGAGTCTGATTTTTTCCGATTCTTCGGATCCTGAAACATCATACCCTGTTCTGAAGGATTCTGCAGGTATATTCAACCGAATGTTATCCTCTGGAAAAGCGAGCAGGTTAATGTATTGTCCCCTTGCATTTTTTATAAGTATCAGCTCAGGGTTATCCAGTTTCAATGATATACGAAAATCCCCCTTTCTGTCGATTTTTACGGAATCGATAAACTGTGTTTCAGAGATATTGAGCATTTCAAGCCGAAGATATTCCCCTGTACCGGATGGATAGGTTCCCTTTACAATAACATTGTCTTCGTTGGTGCAGGAGAACATTATAAAGGTGATAATAATCACCCGAAGGACATTTTTTATAGTCATAAGATCTGGTTAAATCACATAATCATTTTTTTCTCTCTCTGTAAAAATCATCCGGAGATGATTCGTTCCAAATACTGTGTCTAAAGGGAAAAAATTCCCGCTCCAAACCTGGCAGGGCTTTTCAAAACAATTTAAAAGAAATGCAACCTGCGGGATCAAAGTAAATATTTTTTTATTGTCTCTACCAATTCCTCACCAAAGATATCTGTTTCAATGATGACTCCATCGGGATTAATCAGGAAATTGGCTGGAATTTTTTCGATGCCGTATAATTTTACAATTGCCGACTCCCAACGCAAAAGATCACTGACATGGAACCATCCCTCATGTTGCATCTTTATTGCGTCGATCCAATTCCCCCTGACATTATCGATTGAAACCTGAAGAATGACAAAGTTTTTATCCTTATACAAACGGTAGCACTCCTCCAGGAAACGATTTTCCTCCGCAGCAGGTTTACTCCATGATGCCCAAACCTGGAGCAGGACGTAATTACCTCTCTGCCCGGATAGTGTGACGATCTCGTTATCTGTTGTTTTCATCGCAAAGTCAGGCGCTTTGTCCCCAGTTGAAATATGCCTGCCTGATTGCTGGGCTTTAGTCTGTTGAATCACTCTTGACAGCTCACTGTGGAGGGATTTCACTGCTTCATTTTCCGAATATTCTTTATACAGTGTTGAGTCGACAAATTGGTAAACACTAAAATCGCTTACAGGATCAAATACTGGCAATGCAGGCCCGAACTGATTATAAAGTGCAATCAGAATGGCGGGAGACCCGGGATTGTGTATTATAAATTCATGTGAATAGTGTTTAAATGATTTTGAAACAGCATCGTACTCTTTGTTGAGTTCCTGTTTTTTTTTACTGAAATCGACATTTCCTACTATCATTTCCGTTTTTTCAGAAATACTTTGAAGCCGATTCAGTGTCTCTTTATGGACCACCGCCAGTCTCATTACAAGTTTAGATGCCCGGGATCCCTCGATGGAATAGGGATAGATCGTATCGGCACTTCCCGTGATCAGGATACTGTCGCCCGGTTCCGCGATCAGCGTTATATACCCATGTTCAGTATACTTCAGGGAATAGTAGTTCATTCCATTCCCTTCAAATGAGAAGCTGAACGCTCCATTTTCATCGCACCGCGTTGAATCAATAGGTAGAAAGGCCGAGACTCCCATTTGGTCAAGTGTTACAAGTTGGCCCGAACCATTCCGCAAGGTTCCACGAATAATAATGTCTTCCTGACCTGGCCTGTTTACGTGGTTTTCTTTATTTCCCGAACAGCTGGCAAGCATGATTAATGGCAGAAAAATCATTGCTCTTAATACCATAATAATTTGATTTAATTTTTTGCGAATGTATCATTTTATTTTTAATGTAGCGGTGTTGTTTTTATATAGAAACGAAGTTTAATCGATGCAAGTATTTATTGCGACGATTTCGCTTCGCGAAGTTCCCAAGCTCGGTTCTTATCAGGCATCGCTATAATTACAGAATTTTTTCAGGTAAAGAGTTTTTTTCATGCCATTTAAGCTGATTATTTACAAAAGAAAAAAATTATCTCTTATATTTAGGTAACCAACTGTAGGATTGCTATTTTAGTTTTATATTTGTAATATTATAAAAAATCAGGTATGACTTTCCTTAAATTTGATAAAGCAGAACTAGTAAACCTTGAGTATTCATTGGCAAGGGAGGCGTTAAGGTCGAATCGTGCAGGCTCTTTTGCATCTACTACAATCTCGGGTTGCAACACAAGGAAATATCATGGTTTACTGATATGTCCCGTTGAACACCTTGATGGAGAAAATCATGTATTGTTATCATCCCTTGATTTAACGATAATTCAGCATGAGAAGGAGTTTAATCTGGGGATACATAAATACGAGGGTGATCTTTACCTTCCCCGTGGGCATAAGTACATACTTGATTACGATGCTGAAAAGGGTTCGAAGATGACCTACCGTGTAGGGGGAGTTGTGCTAACCCGCGAATCGATGCTTGTACAGAAGCGGGAGCAGACTTTGATAAGGATCACATTGTTAGATGCCCATTCTGATACATGGATTCGATTTCGTCCATTTTTAGCTTTCAGGAACATACATAAATTGAGCAAGGCCAATTTATATGTAAACAGGCATTTTGTTTCCATTGAGAACGGAATCAGGTCGAAGATGTATGATGGATATCCTGACTTGTATATGCAGCTTTCAAAAAAGGCTGAATTTATACCAGTTCCTGACTGGTATTATAATATTGAATACCTGGAAGAACAAAAGCGGGGTTATGAGTATAAAGAAGATTTGTATGTACCCGGGTATTTCGAGGTGAAAATAAAGAAAGGCGAGTCCATCATTTTCTCAGCAGCGACTACGGAAATAAAGCCTTCGGGATTAAAGCGGCGTTTTACTATCGAAGAAGATCTCAGGACTCCGGTTGATAGTTTTAGGAATTGTATGATCAATGCTGCTCAGCAGTTTTTTGTCAGGCGAAATGGCTCAACGGATATCCTTGCTGGTTTTCCATGGATGGGTATAAGGAGCAGGGATACATTTTTAGCGTTGCCCGGATTGACGCTCTCCATAGGAGATAAGGATTCTGCAATTGAGGTGATAAATACCATGGTTGGGCGACTTAGGGATGGTCTTTTTCCTAACAGTGTAAAGCAGGGGCACAGTTATTATAACTCAATTGATGCTCCGTTGTGGTTTATATGGGTACTTCAGCAACTTGAAAAATATTCAGACACTGATGTCTGGAAGGCATATAAAAAGCAGATCATGCAGATTATGGATGCATATATTCATGGTACGCAATTTGACATCCGCATGACAGAAAGTGGTCTTATAGCAGGTAGCGAAGATGGAATCCCTTTAACATGGATGGATGCCATGGTACAAGGACAGCCTGTAACGCCCCGGTATGGATTTGTAGTTGAGGTAAATGCGCTATGGTACAACGCAGTTTGTCAGGTCTTAGCCTGGTCAGGAGGGCAAAGCAAATTCGTACAAAAATGGAAGGAATTACCACAGAAAATCAGCGCCTCGTTTGTTGAGACTTTCTGGATCTCTGAAAAGGGATATCTGGCAGACAGTGTGCACCATGGATATATGGACCATTCAGTAAGGCCCAACCAGGTGATTGCCACATCGCTTGACTTTTCTCCCATAACCCTTGAAATGAAAAAAAGTCTGCTTGATGTAGTGAAAAGTGAATTGCTTACAAACAAGGGTCTCAGAACCCTTGCTCCCAAGAATCCAGCATACAAGGGGTTGTATGAAGGGAACCAGGAGAAACGCGACAGGGCGGCGCACCAGGGAACGGTGTATCCATGGCTTCTTGAACATTTTGTAAAAGGTTACCTGGATGTGCATAGGCGGACAGGGTTAATTCTGGCAAAAGAGATTTTTGACGATTTTGAAGAGGATATGACACAATATGGAATAGGAACAATACCAGAATTATATGATGGCAATCCGCCTCATAATCCGAAAGGTGCAACAAGTTATGCGTGTAGCATTGCCTCTCTTTTGAGGATCGGAGAGATGATTGATACTTTTAAATAACGATTATTCAGTCCCATAATAATAATATGAGAGTATTAATGTTCGGGTGGGAATTTCCGCCACATATTTCCGGAGGACTTGGAACAGCAAGTTATGGCCTTACAAGAGGGTTGTCGACCATACCCGATCTGGACATCACTTTTGTTGTTCCAAAAGCTTATGGTGATGAGGATCAGACCAAATTACGTATAGTTGGTGCCGGAGACATTTCGCTGGACAGCAAATTTATGAAGTTCTCAGGTTTACTTAAAAACTTATCCTATATTGAAATTAACTCCAATCTGATACCTTACCATTCACCGGAAGAGTATGAATTATTGGTGAACAAGGCCGAAAATGAGAAGAAGAAGTTCATACATACAACCCCTGGTGGTAAGCTGGTTTTTTCAGGCGGATACGGACAAAACCTATATGAAGAGATTGCTAATTACGCCTTGGTTGCCGGGCAAATTGCAGCCGAAAACAAACATGATGTTATTCATGCGCACGACTGGTTGTGTTATCCAGCTGGAATGTCGGCCAAAAGTGTTTCAGGAAAGCCACTGGTTATTCATGTGCATGCTACTGATTTCGATAGGTCGGGAGGTAAGGTAAATCCTGCTGTTTTTGAGATTGAGAAAATGGGAATGGCTGCCGCCGACAGGATTATTGCAGTGAGTAACCTTACGAGGGATACCGTCATTGAAAAGTATGGAATTGACGCTTCCAAAGTAACTACAGTTTATAACGCGGTTGAGCCACTTCCTGATCAGGAGAAAAACGCTCTAAGGAAAGGAATTGATGACAAGATCGTAACTTTCCTCGGTCGCATTACAATGCAAAAAGGTCCTGAGTATTTTATTCAGGCAGCAGAAAAGGTGTTGCGAAAAATGGATAATGTGCGTTTTGTGATGGCGGGCAGTGGGGATATGCTGGAACGCATGATCGATTGGGCAGCCTCATTGGGGATTGCTGACAGGTTCCATTTTACCGGGTTTTTAAAAGGTGACGATGTTTTTCGAATGTTTTCTATCAGCGATGTGTATGTTATGCCGTCTGTTTCTGAACCTTTCGGTATTTCACCCCTTGAGGCGATGCAGTCCAATGTACCAACAATAATATCCTACCAATCGGGCGTGGCAGAGATTCTTAAATACGCTATAAAAACCGATTTCTGGGACGTGGATGCCATGGCAGACGCTATTTACGGACTAATTAATTATCCGTCACTTTCAGAGACCTTTATCAAGTATGGTAAAGAGGAGGTGGATCAAATGAAGTGGGAAAATTCTGCGAATAAAGTTTACGCCATGTATCAGGATTCTGTTAAATAGAAACAATAAGACCAATAATGAGAACAATTTGTTTATACTTCCAGGTCCATCAGCCATTCAGGTTAAGGACATTCCGCTTTTTTGATATTGGAATCGATCATTATTATTATGACGATTATACCAATGAGCGTATACTTAGCAAAGTGGCGGAAAAATCTTACTTGCCAGCCAATCGGATTCTACTCGAACTGATCAGGAAGAATAAGGGAAGATTTAAAGTTGCGTTTTCAATTTCCGGTATTGCAGTTGAGCAGTTCAGATTATATGCACCGGATGTGCTTGATAGCTTTAAGGAGTTAGCAGAAACAGGGCATGTAGAATTTCTTGCCGAGACTTATTGTCATTCACTGGCTTCATTGAGAAACAATGAAGAGTTTGTTCAGCAGGTAACAGAGCATAAAGCCCTGATGAAGGAGTTGTTCGGACAGGATCCGGCCGTATTCAGGAATACCGAACTTGTTTATTCTGATGAGATTGGTGCAATGGTCTATAAAATGGGTTTTAATGCGATGCTTACAGAGGGAGCCAAGCACGTGCTCGGATGGAAGAGTCCGAACTATCTCTACTGTAATGCACTTGAACCTCGTCTTAAATTGCTGTTGAAGAATTATAAATTGAGCGACGATATCGCTTTCAGGTTTTCCAACAAGGGCTGGAAGGACTATCCCCTTACCGCTGAGAAATTTGCAGGCTGGCTAAATGCTCTTCCCAAAGAGGAGGAGACTGTTAACCTATTCATGGATTATGAGACTTTCGGAGAGCATCAGTGGAAAGAGACGGGAATCTTCGGATTCCTTGAATCTTTGCCCAAAATGGTATTTAAGAATTCCAACTATACTTTCAGTACTCCATCGGAGGTAGCTAAAAAGTTGCAGGTTGTTTCTGCTGCTCATGTACCGAATCCCATCTCTTGGGCTGATGAGGAGAGGGACCTGTCGGCCTGGCTCGGTAACGAGATGCAGAAGGAAGCATTTGAAAAACTTTACGATCTGAGAGATAAGGTCGTTCAAAGTAATGATCAGAGCCTGCTTCAGGATTTTAGGTTCCTGCAGGTGAGCGATCATTTTTACTATATGTCGACTAAATTTTTCTCCGACGGTGAGATACACTCCTATTTTAATCCATACAAGACGCCCTATGAGGCATTTATCAATTATATGAATGTGCTCAGTGATTTTAAGATCAGGGTTGATGCAATCGTGGAAACCGGTCAGGATGGTGAAATATCACGACTCAGTAAGATATTAGGTGAGAAAGAAGACATCATTCTTAAAAATGAAAAAGAGATTGAACGTCTCAAGAGAAGCTTAAAAAATGCCAGGACGGGTAAAATAAAAGCTGCTCCGAAAAGCACAGTTTCAAATACCACCGAAAAGTCTGTCAAAAATTCAGTTCCTATAGCTTCTAGAAAGGCTGTTTCGAAAGCGGTGCCAAGGAAAGATTCAAAGACTGCTACTAAAACAGCATCTAAAAACCTTACAAAAACTGC
This sequence comes from uncultured Bacteroidaceae bacterium, assembly GCA_964432125.1. Lineage (GTDB taxonomy): Bacteria > Bacteroidota > Bacteroidia > Bacteroidales > M55B112. The sequence continues at coordinate 13,092 of CAYSMO010000004.1, forward strand.
ACCTAAAACTACGAAAAGCGGAAGGGAAAAAGGGAGGCCTGAAGAATGAACAATAGTGGTTTCTTAGTAGTTTGCCAGGGAGATATCATTTTTAATTATGTAATTGTCTTAAAGAGAAGGAATGTTTTAGTGTGTTTGTAAGTACTAAATAATATATAAAAAACCATGGGTAAAGAATTGATTTCTCCTGATTATCTTTTTGAGGTAAGTTGGGAAGTGTGTAATAAAATGGGCGGCATCCATACGGTCCTCTCGACCAAAGCCGGAACAGTTATGGAGAAGATGCAGCACAGATACATTGTTATCGGTCCGGATGTCTGGAGAGAGAGTGGAGAACACCCGGAATTTATAGAGAATACCGAATTGTTTGACGAATGGAGAAGTCATGCCGCCACTGAGGGATTGGTCATCAGGGCAGGCAATTGGAAAATTGAGGGAGAGCCAAGGGTTATACTTGTAGACTTTACAACTTTTTTCAGCAGCAAGGATGATATATTCAAAAAGTTTTGGGAAATATACCACCTTGATTCTATTTCAGGACAGTGGGATTATATTGAGCCGATGCTGTTTGGTTATGCAACAGGCAAGATCATTGAGAGTTTTGTCCAGTTTTACGGGTTAAAGAACAAAAAAATTGTATCACATTTTCATGAGTGGATGACCGGTGCCGGACTGTTATATCTGAAGGAGTATCAACCCCAGATCGGTCTTGTTTTTACGGCCCATGCAACTGTTGTCGGCCGTGCTCTTGCTGCAAATACTCAGCCACTCTATAAAGATCTGCTTTCGTTTAGTGGCGATGAGAAGGCGGTTGAATATGGTGTTGTTGCAAAACAATCTGTGGAAAAAATTGCAGCCAACCAGGCTGATGTTTTTACAACGGTAAGCGATATTACTGCGAGGGAATGCCTTCAATTCCTTGAGAAACCTGTTGATCTGATAACACCAAACGGTATCAATGAGTCCTTCTTTTCCAATGCAGAAGAGATGTATGCAAACCAGATTCCGGCACGAAAGAGGCTGCTGGAAATTGCCTCTTTGATCCAGGGCGAGGATTTTCCGGACGATTCCCTGCTGGTGGCAACCAGTGGAAGGTATGAATTCAGGAACAAAGGGATTGATCTGTTTCTGGATGCTCTTGGTGATATAAACCGGAAAAAGAAAATAAAAAGACCGGTTATTGCATTTGTGATTGTGCCGGCTAATCATTTCGGACCAAGAAAAGATCTGATTGAGGCGCTAAATGATTCATCCCGCAAACCGGATGGAGATCGATATCTGACCCACTACCTTCACTATGCTGAGCGTGATCAGATTCTGCAGCGTCTTGCCGGGAATAATCTCAAAAACGGACCTGAAGACATCGTTAGGGTAATCTTTGTCCCCTCCTACCTGAAGGGGAATGATGGTATATTCAATCTGAGTTACTATCAACTGCTGGCAGGTTTTGATCTGACCCTGTTCCCGTCCTACTATGAGCCCTGGGGTTATGGTACTATGGAGAGTTTGGCATTTAGTGTACCAACGGTTACTACTTCGCTGACCGGTTTCGGAAGGTGGGTAAGTCAGCTGAAAGTAAAAGGAAACGGTATCCGTATCATTAACAGAGAGGATAGCAATGATCAGGCGGTGATTAGCGCGATCAGCAAGGTGATTGCTGATTATAGTATATTGAGCGATGTGGAGATGAAAGAGGCGAAATTGAATGCCTTGCAGATTAGTAGAAATGCACTTTGGGATAACTTGATAGCCAATTATTGGCAGGCCTCTTCACTGGCGCTGGAACGCTCAGTTGAAGTAGAAGATGATTACTATTCCCGGGAACGCGTGGAGCAGCTTCCCTCGACAAGTAAGTTGCTTACGGATGTTGTTCCAGTGTGGAGAAGGATAGTTGTTCAGCAACAAATTCCTGAGAAGTTGAAATTTCTGGAAGAGCTGGCAAGAAACATATGGTGGTCGTGGACACCGGAGGCTGAGGAGCTATTTAGGTCAGTGGATCCTAACGCCTGGGAGGAGGTAGAGGAAAATCCGATTGTGTTGCTTGAAAATATCTCTTATGAAAAGCTAAAGCATTTAGAGAAGAGCGAAGATTTCCTTAGCCGGTTGCAGCATGTCAAAGCGATGTATTTCGAATACATGAATGCTCAGAAGCGAACAGATGAGCCTTCTGTGGCCTATTTCAGTATGGAATATGGTTTGCATAACTCCCTGAAGATTTATTCCGGAGGTCTTGGGTTACTTGCAGGAGATTACCTAAAAGAGGCCAGTGATTATAACTATGATCTCACAGCTGTTGGACTGTTATACAGGTATGGGTATTTTCAGCAAGTGATTACTTCGGTCGGCACACAGGTTGCACATGACGATTTTCAGGATTTTTCTCATATACCGGTAACGCCTGTTAAAGACGAAAATGGAAAATGGAGGACAGTACAGGTTGTTTTACCGGGACGCCCGATCCATCTGAGAATATGGAAAGCCCGCGTGGGACGTGTTCCACTGTATTTGCTGGATGCCGATTTCGATGCCAACAAGTCGGTTGATCGCGAGGTGACACATAAGTTGTATGGCGGTGATCATGAAAATAGGTTTAAGCAGGAGCTGTTATTGGGAATCGGAGGTGTTAGAGCCCTGCGTGAACTTGGAATTCAACCTGATCTGTATCATCTGAATGAAGGACATGCCGCATTTACTGGATTTGAACGATTGAGGGAGTATGTAGAGGAGCACAACATGACCTATCCTGAGGCCCGCGAAATTGTTCGCGCCACCAGCCTTTTCACAACACATACACCTGTTCCTGCCGGACATGACAGTTTCGATGAGAACATGATGAGAACCTATATGAGCCACTACCCGGAACGACTTACCATCGACTGGAATCAGCTGATGAATCTTGGCAGGGTGGATCATGCCAATCCGCAGGAGAGGTTCTCAATGAGCGTGCTTGCAGTTAATTTGTCGCAAGAGGTAAATGGTGTAAGCAAGTTGCATGGTCAGGTAAGCCGGGAGATGTTTGCGGGCATGTGGAAAGGATACATGGAAAATGAAATACATATTGGACATGTTACCAATGGGGTGCATCTTGCTACATGGTTGTCTGATCGATGGAGGTCTCTGTACCTGAACGAATTCGGAAAAGATTTCTTGGAGAGACAGGAGGAACGCAGTTTGTGGAACCGAATCAGGGATGTGGCAGATAACCGTATTTGGAGCATTCGAAATGAAGAGCGGAGCGAATTGATCCGTTATATCAGGGAGCGACTATCAGTCTCCTCTGTCAGATACATGGATAATCCCAGACTTTCTATCGAGATTGCCGATTCACTTAATGAAAAGGCATTGACTATAGGATTTGCCCGTAGATTTGCCACCTATAAGCGTGCACAGTTAATTTTCAGCAATCTTGACAGGTTGTCTGAAATTGTAAATAATCCGGAACGTCCCATACAATTTGTATTTGCCGGAAAGGCTCATCCAAGCGATATCCCTGGTCAGGAATTGATTAAACGAATCGTTGAGATATCCAAAAGACCAGAATTTATTGGAAAAATCATCTTTTTGCAGAATTACAATATCCGGTTGGCAAAAAAATTGCTTCACGGAGTAGATATATGGTTGAATACACCGACGCGGCCACTGGAAGCTTCCGGAACAAGCGGAGAGAAATCAGTGATGAACGGAGGATTGCATTTTAGTGTTCTGGATGGCTGGTGGGCCGAAGGTTTCAAGGAGGATGCAGGCTGGGCGTTACCGTTGGAGAGAACCTTTGAGAACCAGGAGCAACAAAATGAATTGGATGCGGAAACAATCTATTCACTTCTTGAAAACGACATTGCACCCAAGTTTTACAATCGCAACAGGGAGGGAATCCCCGACCAATGGATACAGATCATTAAAAATTCCATTGCCGGAGTTGCTCCTGAGTTCACAATGAACAGGATGTTACGTGATTACATTGATCGTTTCTACAGTAAATTGTACGAACGTTCCAAAAGGCTTAAGCTGAATGATTACCGACTTACCCGTGAGATTTCATATTATAAGAAGCAAATCATTGATCAGTGGAAGGAGATCAAGGTGCTGGATATGAATATCCCTGAAACGGCAACAGGAAATGCTGGTCTCAAAGTAGGACAGGAGTTTTCTGGCTTGATCAAACTTCATCTGAATGGGATTTCTTCAGATAATATCGGGGTTGAAATGGTTATGGTTAAGAATTCAGATAATATTTATTCCAAAAGGGTAGTCGAAGCAGAGGAGCTGAAGTGCATTCATCAAGAAGGGTCTGTAGCTGAATATGAAATTGCCAAATATGCCGGACACTCCGGGCAGTTTGATATCGGTTTCAGGATTTTTCCAAAAATGGAAGAACTTCCGCATCGCATGGACCTTCCTTTGATAAGGTGGATATAGGTAATCGCCTACCGAACCCTAGGTACCGCTGTTTTTTTCAGAACCAGAGCGCTTCTTGCGGGAACATACAGATCAAGACGTTGTTTCAAACCGAAGGAACGCTCTATGGTGGTTCTGTGTATGGTACCTAAATCGACCAGGTCATATCCGCCAAACCTGCTTTCATCAGTTGAAAGGATGCATTTGTATTTACCCTGTTCGACAGCCAAACCGTAACTGGTGTATGAATTTACCGGGTGAAAGTTAAAGACAAATACATAGTCTTTTCTACTGAAGGCAATGACATTATCATAATCATCAATCTTTATATGCTCGCATCCTGACCGCAAAAGCTCGTTACCTTTTACCAAATTCACCGCTTCTTTGTCGAAGTCGTCCAGAAAGTGGTATTTCAGTTCTTTGTTTTCAGCCAGCGACCATTGGCGCCTGGCATATTGGTACGACCAACCATTTCCCTCCCTGGGAAAGTCGATCCATTCGGGGTGTCCGAACTCGTTACCCATGAAATTAAGGTATCCGCCTCCGGCAGTTGCCATGGTCAGAAGCCTGATCATTTTATGCAGTGCTATGCCCCTGTCTACTTGCAAATGGGGTGAAGATTTGCTCATGTGCCAGTACATCTCCTTATCGATCAGCCTGAATATGATTGTTTTGTCACCTACCAGGGCCTGATCGTGTGATTCGGCATAAGAGACTACCTGTTCATCCACCCTTTTAGATGTTAATTCATGATACAGTTCACCCATACACCATGTCTCGTCGCTCTTTTCCTTAATCGTTTTGATCCAGTAATCGGGGATCCCCATGGCCAGGCGATGGGTGAATCCCATTCCCCCATCATCAATGGCAGATGCTATTCCGGGATATCCGCTCACGTCCTCAGCGATCGAGATTGCACTGGGTTTAACCTGCTGAGCCAGCATATTTGCCAGTGAGAGGTATACAATCGCATCTTCATCCTGTCCACCATCAAAATACATATCATATGAAGAGAAATCACACCCCAGCCCATGATCATAAAACAGCATACTGGTAACACCATCAAATCTAAACCCATCAAACTTGTATTCCTTCAGCCAAAAATGGATGTTTGAAAGTAGAAAATGCAGCACTTCATTTTTGCCGTAATCATAACATAGGGAATCCCAGGCTACGTGCTCACGCCGGTTGCCGGTATGAAAGAATTGTCCCGGATCTCCTGCATACATGCCAAGCCCTTCCAACTCATTCTTGACAGCATGCGAATGAATCACATCCATGATCACGGCGATGCCATGTCCATGTGCCTCATCAATCAACTCTTTCAGCTGATCGGGTGTTCCAAACCGGGAACTAACGGCAAACAGGCTGGACACATGGTAACCAAATGATCCGTAATAGGGGTGTTCCTGAACGGCCATTAACTGTAATGTATTGTAACCCCCATCAATTACCCGTGGCAATACTTTTCTCCTGAATTCATCGAAACTGCCTACCTTGAATTCCTCTGTGGCCATTCCTACATGTGCCTCATAAATGAAGGGGTGGAAGTCCGACAGGTCGGGGGTAGGATTTTTCCACTGGTATGGATTATCAGGCGACCAAACCTGGGCATTGAAGATTGCTGAGCGCTCGTCCTGGACAGTTCTTAAAGCCCAGGCAGGGATGCGCTCTCCCGAACCATTTTCCCACAACACTTTCAGCTTGTACTGATCGAGATGTTTGATCTTCTCCAGTGGGACCCTCAATTCCCAATTCCCTTCCGTAATCTTTGAAAAAGAATATTCATTTATCTGCTTCCAGTTGTTGAATTCTCCTATAAGAAACAATGACCTTGCATTGGGCATCCATTCTCTTATAATCCACTCCTCTTGGGTACGATGAATCCCAAAATAGAGATGACCGGTTGCGAAGGATTTTAGATCTTTCAACTGGCTGGTCAGCCCCGCCATTTTCTTCCTAACCGACAAATGTCTTTTTTCTATAACGGAAGAGTAAGGTGTTAACCAAGGGTCATTTTCAATAATTTTCATACGTATTGATTTTTCCTGCATTTTTTTCAAGATACGAATTTTACCCATCTATTGAGGCTTTCTTATCAATCACAATAGATTATTCCGACGGTTTTCTTTGCTCAGCTCCTATACCCATCTTTTTCTAACTCTAAATAATCATTACAAGCCCGGTAAAATTATTAAATTTGTGCCGCAATTCAGAAAAAGAATGAAAGTTTACAGCATCAATGACCTTCCATATATTCACAATCCTGTTGTAACCATTGGTATTTTTGATGGTGTACATAAGGGGCACAAGTATATTTTGAATTCACTGATAGCAAAAGCAAAAGAGACGGAGGGAAGCTCGGTCGTGATTACATTGTGGCCGCATCCGCGGATTGTACTTAATAAAGATGTGTGGAACTTTCGACTGATCCATTCCCAGGAGGAAAAGATTCATCACATGAGCAAACTTGGACTTGACTACTATATAATTATACCCTTTGATAAGGAGTTGGCTTCAATGTCTGCTTGCGAATTTGTTGCCAGCTACCTGGTTGAACGCATTAATGCTACCAGGCTTATCCTGGGGTACGATAATTCTTTTGGCAAGGACAGGGTAGGGAGTCCCCACGGATTGGCTGCCTGTGCCAAAAAGTCGGGAATGATCGTTGAAAGGCTGGATGAGTACAAACTGTCAGAACTTAATATCAGCTCAACAACAATCAGGACCACGCTGCTGGAAGGGGACCTGGAGGCCGCCAGGGACATGCTCGATTATGATTATTACCTTAAAGGAGAGGTCATCATGGGAAGCCAGTTGGGAAGGAATCTGGGGTATCCCACTGCAAACATCAATCCGCAGACTTCTTATAAACTGATTCCCAGGGATGGGGTATATGCAGTTCATATTGAGTGCGATAATGTCCTTTATCCGGCCATGTTGAATATCGGAGTGAGGCCGACACTCGGTAGTGCCAATCCGATAAAGATTATTGAGGCACATCTTTTTGATGTCGATTTCGATCTTTATAACAAGGAGGTTGTTATACACTTCAGAAAACGGATTCGTGATGAGATTAAATTCCCGGATCTGGATGCACTGAAAAAGCAGCTTCAGAGCGACGAAAAGACAATTAGAGGGTTTTTATCAGAGAATTAATTATTTTTGCATTGAAAATTGATATATTATTATGGATACACAAACGTATGTAGAATCATTACCACACAAGGTTGCAGATATCAGTCTGGCCGGGTTTGGAAGAAAAGAGATTGAAATTGCTGAAAAAGAGATGCCCGGGCTGATGGCCATCCGCGAAAAATATGCAGCAGAGAAACCACTTATGGGTGCGCGGATCATGGGTTCATTGCACATGACCATTCAAACGGCAGTCCTAATAGAGACACTCGATGCATTAGGTGCCGATGTCAGGTGGGCCAGCTGTAATATATTTTCTACCCAGGATCATGCAGCAGCAGCTATTGCCGCAACCGGCATTCCCGTTTTTGCATGGAAAGGGGAGACACTGGAAGAGTATTGGTGGTGCACTGCACAGGCGCTGACTTTCCCCGGGGGGAAAGGACCCAATTTGATCGTCGATGATGGTGGCGATGCCACCTTGTTAGTACATAAAGGCTATGCCGCTGAAAATGATGCATCTTCATTGAATGTGAAAGCCGGAAGCAGGGAAGAGGAGGTAGTGTTGGCGACCCTAAGGAGAATACTGGATGAGGATCCCCAAAAATGGCATAGAACTGTCGCCGATATGAAAGGCGTTTCCGAAGAGACCACAACGGGTGTTCACAGGCTCTATCAAATGCTCGAGAAGGGCAAGTTGCTGTTCCCTGCCATCAATGTGAATGATTCTGTCACAAAATCAAAATTCGACAATCTTTACGGTTGCCGCGAATCACTTGCGGATGGAATAAAAAGGGCCACTGATGTGATGATTGCCGGAAAAGTTGTTGTTGTTGCAGGGTATGGTGATGTTGGAAAGGGATGTGCCCATTCCATGAAATCATACGGAGCAAGGGTTATTGTGACAGAGATCGATCCGATCTGTGCCCTACAGGCTACGATGGAGGGATACCAGGTAACCACGATGGAAGAGGCTCTTGCTGAAGGCAACATTTTTGTAACCACCACTGGTAATAAGGATATTATCACATCTGAGCATATGTCGAAAATGAAAGATCAGGCAATCGTCTGTAATATCGGTCATTTCGACAATGAGATACAGGTTGATAAACTGGATGCCATGAAAGGGGTGCAAAAGGTCAACATCAAACCACAGGTCGACAAGTATATCTTCGAGGACGGTCATGCTATATTCATGCTTGCAGAAGGAAGACTGGTCAACCTGGGATGTGCAACAGGTCATCCATCCTTCGTGATGAGCAACTCATTCTCCAACCAGGTGCTGGCGCAGCTTGATCTCTGGAGAAATGAGTATGAACTCGGTGTCTATATGCTGTCAAAGAAACTGGATGAAGAGGTTGCCAGGCTGCATTTGGAACAGCTGGGAGTGAAGCTTACAAAACTTACTGACGAGCAGGCTGAATACCTCGGAGTGCCTAAGGAGGGACCGTTCAAGTCAGATCATTACCGGTATTAATTGGTGTTTGTCTATAAAGCCCAATAAATGCGTTATGCTTGTTCTCAAAATGGTCATTTACTTTAGTAAACTCACATTTCTCGAACTGCGCAACCGAATAACTGAAAGTTATGAGCTCATGACCACAGGGAATAACCCTTGTTATTGAACTTTATAGCTCAAACACCTGACTCTATTGACGGATTCTAGTTATAGACGTGTAGCAGATCGCCCTCAACCACTGAATAATATTCGTGTAGCGGGAAGGTAGCTGGTCCTTCAAACGGATCGGCGCCGAGAAGAAGAAGGTATTTGGATTTGCATTCCGGACAGGTAAATACATCGACGAAACTGGTGTCTGCTTCAACGGCTACGTTGTGCTCCGGGTAAAGTGTGCAGGTACGGTCGTAAACATGAAAACGTCCGTAGTCTTCGCGGTAAACAATGAGACCGTTTACACCGCCATCAACGAGGGTTGAGGAGTTTAAAGCCGGGTTTTTCAATTCCGCGATGATATTCAGGTGCCGATCCACGCGGACATAAGGGATCCGGTATCCCCCGGTATCACATTTCGTTGAGAGAATTACCAGCGGCACAATAAAAAACAATATTTTAATACCTCTTTTCATAACCATACTTTGTGTCAGAAAGATTCAGTCCTACAAGCCTGGCGACACGAAAACCTGTATTATTTTTCTTTGTAAGCACTCCCCGTGCCAGAAAGAAAAAAGTTGTTTTTCAGTCTTTTGTGAATAACCCGGCAGTTGGCGTTTTTGTTTCGCCGAGCTCCCAACCTCGCTTCTTTCAAAGTCTGCATACAAAGATAGAATACTTGTAGGTTAGTCAATTATTTTTTGTAATTTTAACTCTGATTAACCATATTTATTGCGTTAAAAAGTCAGAACAAAATGGAATTTGATATTGGAACACTGTTTTATATCTTGATTACGATCATTGCGATCGCAGCAAGTGTTCTTGGTAAGAAGAAAAAGCCGGAAGGAGGAGACTCCTCTTCAGACGAGGATAGTGGGCCTTTTGGTTTTTTCAGCAAGCTTGAGGAGCAGATCGGTGGAATGGTTGATGATACCAAAGAAGAAGTACAGCCGGTTGCAGAAGAGGTGGTTGCTGCAGAAAAGCCGGATAATAACCGCATTCAGCAGGATCAGGGCAGTTACGATTGGCAATCAGCTTCCTTTGAAGGCGATTCTGCAACTTCCGGAAATTATTACAACGAATTTGAAGGATTTTATGACGCTGAAAAGGAAGAGAACCTTGAATCGATCATTGAAGAGGCTGAAAGGTCTACTTCAGACGAGAATCTGGAGGTGATTGACATGGACGATATTATAAATCCCGATTACTTTGAAATTGCAAAGGATTTTGATCTGGGAACGGCTGTAATTTATTCAACCATAATAAATAGGAAAGAATACTAATATTTTTTAACTTTGTGTCGTTAAAGAGTTCCGTATAGAGCGGGATTCTTTTTTTGTTTTTTATATCATTAACCAAACAGAAATAGCTATGTCAAAAGTGTCATATATGACCGAAGATGGACTGGCGAAATTGAAGAAGGAGCTGGAACAGCTCACACGGGTTGAACGTCCGGCAATTTCCGAACAAATTGCAGAAGCCAGGGACAAGGGAGACTTGTCTGAAAATGCTGAATATGATGCTGCCAAGGAGGCACAGGGGATGCTTGAGATGAAAATTGCCAAGCTGGAGGAGCTGGTTGCCAATGCCAGGATCCTGGATTCATCGAAGATTGATACAAGTACCGTTCAGATCATGAACAGGGTAAAGATTAAGAACTGCAAAACCGATAAGGTTGTTGAATATACCATTGTATCTGAAAGCGAATCGGATATTAAGGCTGGCAGAATTTCTGTAGAGACTCCGATTGCCCGCGGACTGCTTGGAAAAAAGGTTGGAGAAGTTGCCGATATCAGTGTTCCCTCCGGTAGTATGTCTTTCGAGATCATGGAAATATCCATTTAAAAATTCATAGTATGGCCTCAATTTTCACAAAAATTATTCAGGGTGATATTCCCAGTTACAAGATCGCAGAGGATGATCGGTTCTTTGCCTTTCTTGATATTAATCCACTTGCAAAGGGGCACACACTTGTTGTACCGAAGGTTGAAACTGATTATATATTTGATCTTGATGAAGAGCTGCTGGGCGACATGATGAAATTTGCAAAAAAAGTAGCACTGGCGATTGATGAAACCATGGAGTGTAAGCGGGTTGGGATTGCTGTGCTCGGGCTTGAGGTGCCTCATGCCCACATTCATCTTTGCCCGATCAATGACCTGTACGATATTGAGTTTAGTAAACCTAAACTGAAATTGTCGGAGGAGGAGTTTAAGACTATTGCTGAAAGCATCTCTTCAGCAGTGAACTTATAGCAACCGCAGTATATTGTTGGATCCCAAAAACAGGATATATTCATCAGCCGAGGATTGTTAGCTGTTTAACGAATGAGGCGATGTTACCATAACCGTTGTTGAACCGGGATCTCATTTCACCCTCCCGGGATTGTTTTTCACGAAATCGCCCCACCCTTTCGCAGAACTCTTTTTTAATGGAGATGAATTTTCATAAAAATGGCATACCGCAACCGCGAGACCATCGGTAGCATCAAAGTTATCGGGCATGTCAGGAATGCTGAACATTCTTCCAAGCATGGCCGACACCTGTTCTTTCGATGCCTGACCGACTCCTGTAATGGATAGTTTTATCTTTCGGGGAGCATATTCAAACACGGGCAAATCCTTTAATAGTGCTGCCGAGATGGCAGCTCCCTGTGCCCGCCCGAGCTTGAGCATGGATTGTACATTCTTCCCATAAAAAGGTGCTTCGATGGCGAGTTCTACCGGATTATAGTTCTCAATCAATTTTATGGTGGTTTTGAAAATTGCATTTAGCTTCATGTAATGATCACCCTCTTTCCGGATATCGAGTACCCCCATATCGATGTAACCGGGTACCTTGCCTGTAGCGTTCAGCACTCCAAACCCCATCATGTTCGTTCCCGGGTCTATACCAAGTATGATCCTGTTAGGTTGCGCCATTTTTTGCCTTTGTACTGTTCTGGATAATAATCCCGGTAACCACGAGAATTATTCCAAAGATAGTGGAAATATAGATGTTTTCCCCCAGTATTAGATGGACGAAGATCAGGTTAATGAAAGGTGCAATAAAAACCAGGTTGGAAATTTTGGCAGTGGTGCCTGAGAGCTGAAGTGCTTTCAGCCATAGGATAAATGAAAATCCCATTTCAAATACGCCAATATATGCAGCTGCTGTCCAGGCCTCTTTCCCTGCAGGAAGCCCCGGGTCCCTTAGCAGTGTACCTACAAGAAGGTAGAGTGAGGAAAAGGTAAAAATAAGGAAGAGCCCCAGGACATCGTCTATCCTGCTTTTCATGTTGAATATCCAGTAAAATGACCAAAGAACAGATGTAGAGAGGGCCAGCAATACCCCCTTGAAGTTGGAATTTTCGCTGAAAACTGTTCCGCCCTGAAGCGAAAGTACGATCACCCCGGTAAAGCTGATGATCATGGAGACAATGCTTAACCATCCGATCTTTTGTCTCAGCATGGGGATGGAAATGAGTACCAGTACAATGGGCCAGACCATATTCAGCGGCTGTGCAACCTGGCCCGGCAGAAGGTCATATGCCCGGAACAGTACCAGGTAATAAAAGGCCGGATTAAGTATTCCCAGAAGTGCGGTGCGAAGCAGATCCTCTCTTTTGAGGGATCGCAGAAGTTTAATCTTTCCCTGGACAAGTATTGTTATCCCAAGTACAACGGTTGATATCAGGGCGGCACCGTTAACCATCTGGTAGTTGTCCTGGTACTTAAGTCCCAGTTTGAATGCGGTGGGAACGGTCGACCAGAACAGCACCGCAGTGAGTGCATATAAATAGGCTTTCTGCTGATTGCTGATGCGACCCACAGCTCATCTTTTATGGTATGATCTTGTCTGTTCCCATCAGGCTTCTCAATACCTCAGGAACAACAATACCATCTTTGGTCTGGTTGTTTTCAAGTAGTGCGGCAACGATCCGGGGCAACGCCAGTGCACTGCCATTCAGCGTGTGGGCGAGTATCGGCTTATTTTCATCCCTCTTCTTATACCTGAGCTTTAGCCGGTTGGCCTGGTAGGATTCAAAATTAGAAACTGAGCTAACCTCCAGCCATTTATCCTGTGCGGCTGCGTATACTTCAAAATCGTATGTCATGGCCGAGGTAAAACCAAGGTCTCCACCGCACAGCCTGACGATCCTGTATGGAAGCTGGAGGTCGATAATAAGGGATTCGACATGACTTACCATCTCTTCAAGGGCAGTGTAGCTGTTTTCGGGCGACTGGATCTGTACAATTTCTACCTTGTCGAATTGGTGCACCCTGTTTAGTCCCCTCACATCTTTCCCATAAGAACCGGCCTCTCTTCGGAAGCAGGGCGTGTAGGCAGTGTTTTTTATGGGCAGTTGGGTCTCTTCGAGTATGACATCACGGTAAATATTGGTAACCGGTACTTCGGCGGTAGGAATCAGATAAAAATCGTCTGACAGTACATGGTACATCTGTCCCTCCTTATCAGGCAGTTGTCCGGTACCAAACCCTGAGTCGGCATTTACCATCAGGGGAGGTAGAATTTCAGTGTATCCAGCGGCAATATTGCGGTCAAGAAAAAAAGAGATAAGCGCCCTCTGAAACCGTGCTCCGGCACCTTTGTATACAGGAAATCCTGCACCTGTCAGCTTTACTCCAAGATCGAAATCGATCAGATTATAATCCTTTGCAATTTCCCAGTGGGGCCTGGCGTCTTCGGGGAGAACCGGCATTTCACCTCCCTCTCGGATGGCCTGGTTATCAGCTTCAGAATTACCCGGAGGAACCAGCTCGTTGGGAATGTTGGGGATCAATACCAGGAGATCATTGATCTGTCCGGCAGCTTTTTGCATACCGGCAGACAGTTCATTGATCGAATTTTTGATCTTGGTGGTCCGCTGCCTGGCCTGGTTGCCCTTTTCATGTTCCCCAATTTTAAACAGTTCTCCGATCTCTTTGCTGATCTGGTTCAATTCAGCCTGGAGTTCATTCACTTTCGATTGGTTTTCCCGGCGTATCAAGTCCGCTTCAAGCAACTTGTCTATGGTTTCAGCTGCGTCAAAATTCCTGATTCTGAGTTGCTGGATCGTTTTTTCCCGGTTCTCTCTGATGTAAGGTAATGTAAGCATATAATTGTATGAAATAAAAAAACCCGTAATCTGCTATAAAGGTAGCCGATTACAGGTAAATTTCTTTGAAAATTTCCTATTTAATGGTCTTAATTTTCAAGCGGCTCTATCGAAACAAAAGATTTATTGTTTGATTTCTTCTGGAATTTCACTTTTCCATCGGCCAGGGCGTAAAGGGTATGGTCCTTTCCCATACCTACATTTAAACCGGCATTGTGAACTGTTCCTCTTTGTCGAACGATGATATTTCCTGCAACAACACTCTGTCCACCGAAAATTTTAATTCCAAGTCTTTTGCTTTCCGATTCGCGACCGTTTCTTGAACTACCGGCTCCTTTCTTGTGTGCCATATCTTAAATTTTATTTATTTCCGTTAATTATTCCTTTGCAGCAGCCTTCTCTCCACCTTCATTTTTCTTTGCTGAAGGCTTTTTAGGCGCAGCAGCCGTTTTGGTTGCTGCAGGTTTCTTATCAGTTGCACTCTTGGCTGCAGGCTTTTTGGCCGCCGGTTTTTTTGCAGTTGATGCTTGCTCAGCTACCTGCTTCTTCTCAGTATCGGCCTTTGGTTTTACAGCAGATGCAGTTTTTGGTGCAGTATCAGTTTTTTGTTCTGCCACTGCTTTCTGTTCAGCAACCGGTTTTTTAACAGCGGCTTTCGGTGCTGCCTCTTTTTTCACCTCAGCAGTTTCAGCAGCTGGTTTTTTTGCAGCTTTCTCGTTTATTTCAGTAATCTCAATCTGGGTTAAATACTGTCTGTGGCCATTCAGCTTCCTGTAGCCTTTTCTTCTTTTCTTTTTAAAAACCAGTACTTTGTCGCCCTTCACATGCTCTACAACCTTCGCCGAAACAGCGGCATCCTTTATGACCGGATCTCCTATTGCGATTTTCCCTTCATTTTCAATGAGTAACACCTTGTCAAAAAGAATTTCTGACCCGGCATCACCCTCCAGCCTGTGTACAAACAGTTTCTTGTCTTTTTCAACTTTAAACTGCTGTCCGGCGATATCAACGATTGCGTACATTATCTGTTAAATTTCAGTGATTTCAAATTCGGTTTGCAAAGATAGAAAAGTTTGTAAGATATGACAAAAAAATGCGAAAAAAATATTTTGCCGGGGACCAATAGTTGAGGGTTCAGGATTTCTGTTATAAAGAATAGTCAAATTATGGCTTATATTTCTGTGATTCCTTTGTAAAAATTCTAATTTTGCTGAGGTTACTTCTTTACGAGGTATATGTTGTAAACAAGTGGAATATTATAAGCAGCAAAAGAATACATGAATAATTCAGAATGGGGAAGGTTAAATTGAACGTACTTGGAATCTCCTACAGTCAGACACAGTCAGGTGCCTATGCACTGGTTTTGTCCGAGGAGGAGGGAGCGCGGAGAATTCCTATTATCGTTGGGGGGTTTGAAGCGCAGGCAATCGCTATAGAGCTGGAGGGATTGAGTCCGCCCAGACCGCTCACACACGATCTCTTTAAGAAATTTTCCGATTCATTCGGCATCAGGCTTTTAGAAGTTAATATTCATAAGTTGGAGGAGGGAGTGTTCTTTGCGAACGTATTATTTGATAATGGCGACAGGCAGATGACGCTTGATGCCCGCACTTCCGATGCAATTGCCCTGGCACTGCGATTTAAATGTCCTATTTATACAACGGAAGAAATTTTGGAAAAGGCAGGAATTGTTCTGGATTTTGATGAGACATCCGGAGGTCCGGTTGAGAAGGAAAGTCGTTCCTATATTAAAGATGCGGGAGAGTCTGGTTTTTCGGGGAGCAGATCCTCAAAGCGGTCCGACTTCAGTAAGCATACCTATGAAGAACTGAAAACCATGTTGGAAGATGCTGTTGCAAATGAAGATTACGAATTGGCCTCTGAAATCAGGGATGAGATAAAAAGTCGACCCAAAGATTAGCCCCTGCCATGAAAAGAATCCTTGCCGGTTTTGTCTTGCTTTTGCTCATTATTGCTTCACCTCTTTTCTCCGGAGTCACAGCAGCACATGCCATACAAGATAATGTTATGGAACAAACTGCTGTTGAGGATTCTGCTGCTGTTCATTCTGAGATGGGTCAAGATTTGGACAATTCCCATCTCACCAATATTATTCCTGATAAGATCGGGTTTAATTTCAGTATGATAAAGATTCTGCGCGGGTTGTTGGGAATGGTTGTTCTGATAGCAATTGCATGGGCATTTAGCAAGAACCGCCGTGCAATTTCCTGGAAAACAGTTGGCATCGGACTGGCTATTCAGTTATTGCTGGCCATCGGAATACTTTATGTCCCTTTCATCCAGGGAATCTTTGAAATTGTTGGTAAGGTCTTTGTTAAAATCCTGTTCTTCACCAGCGTGGGGACAGAGTTTCTTTTTGGTAGCGGACCAGAGGGCTCGATTGCAAAGCCGTTGCAGACATTTGCCATTAATATTCTACCAACTATTATATTCTTCTCCGCCATCACAAGCGTCCTTTTTTATCTGGGTGTGATTCAATACATTGTGCGGGGTCTTGGATACCTAATGTCGCGTGCTATGGGACTCTCTGGTGCGGAAAGTCTCTCTGTAGCGGGAAATATTTTTCTTGGACAGACCGAATCTCCCCTGATGATCAAGGCGTACCTTGAAAAACTGAATGAATCTGAGATCATGTTGGTCATGTCTGGCGGAATGGCCACCCTGGCTGGCGGTGTGCTGGCCGCATACATCGGGTTTCTGGGTGGGGGTGATGCAGGACAGGAACTAATTTTTGCGAAACACCTGCTTGCTGCTTCAGTGATGGCAGCCCCAGGCGTAGTGGTGATTTCAAAAATTCTGGTACCGAATACAGATACTGTCGATAAAACGATCAGGGTATCGCAGGACAATATTGGAAAAAATGTACTTGATGCTATTTCAAACGGAACGGCGGAAGGTATCAGGTTGGCAGTTAATGTGGCTGCCATGTTGCTTGTTTTTATTGCCTTTATTGCACTGATCAATTTTGTCTTTGTTAAGATAGGCGACTGGACCACATTGAATGGGATGGTGGCAGATTTGACGAATGGAAGATATGATGAGCTCAGTCTTGAATTTCTCCTCGGATACGGACTCTCTCCCATCATGTGGCTTATTGGTGTACCGCTGGAGGATATAACCCTGACCGGATCCTTACTGGGTAAAAAGCTGATTATGACTGAATTTGTTGCCTATATCAGTCTTTCAGAAATGAAAACGGCCGGGTTGTTCTCTGATACCAAATCGATCATCATGTCGGTATATATGCTCTGCGGTTTTGCTAACTTCGCCTCTATAGGCATTCAGATAGGTGGTATCGGAGCCCTTGCGCCGGGGAAACGATTGCAGTTATCCAAGCTGGGCATAAGGGCACTACTCGCTGGAACACTGGCCGCTCTGCTTTCAGCAGCACTGGTTGGAGTATTGTTGGGTTAAATATTTATGTTGTGAATCAGAGTGTGTATAACAAACAAAAGGTACTGATCGTAGAAGACAATTTCATGTCTTATAAACTTATGGAAGTGCATTTTTCACGGGCCAACCTGTGCTTATTGCACGCTTCAGATGGTTTGGCGGCTCTGGATATTTTTAAGAGTAATCAGGATATAGCCTTGGTTCTTATGGATATTCAGCTTCCGGGAATGAGTGGTTTGGATATTACAAAGAGTATCCGGAAGATCAATTCAGATGTTCCTATTATTGCAACTACCGGGAATGTATTTGATGATGATAAAACAGCCTGCCTTGAGGCTGGTTGTACTCATTACTTCACCAAGCCAATCAATTTTCCTGAAATTTTCAAAATTCTTGATAAATACTTCAACTAATCATGGGAATTGCGCTAGCCTGTATTGGGTCAGTAGTCATTCTGATCTATATCGTATTATTCATTAATTATGGGAATGCACTTTTTTCAGATCACAGTAGTGCCCATGCTCATGAATCCGTTAGTTCACTAAAGGTTTCGGTTATAATCCCTGTTAGAAATGAATTCAATTCGCTTTCGTCGCTTATTGAGGATCTCGACAAACAGAGTTTTCTGCAAGATAATTACGAGGTAATCTTTGTTAACGACCATTCCGATGATGAATCTGCGTCATACCTTTTTGAAATATGCCAAAGCAGGAGGAATTTCTCACTTTGTTCACTCGGTAACGGGATTCACGGAAAAAAGCAAGCTATTGATAAGGGTTGTTCCTTGGCGAAGGGTGATTGGATTATTCAAGCAGATGCTGATTGCAGATTGCCGGTCGGTTTTGTATCCGGACATGCAGATCTCGCCTCCACAGGCACTGCAGGGTTTATTGCCGGACCTGTACTGGCTGAATCCGGAAAGGGAATGTGGAGCAGTCTTGAATCGATTGAAATGATGAGTCTGACTGGCACCGGTATGGCCTCTTTTCTACTCGGCAGACCGGTGATGTGCAGCGGTGCTAATCTTTCTTATAGTAAAGCATTCTATCAACAGGTGAGGGAAGATTTGCTGAAGGTGCCTTCTGCTTCCGGAGACGATATATTTTTGCTGATGCAGGCGAAAAAGCTGGATAAGGAGATGGTATATTTGAATTCTCATGAGCAATTGGTTACCACGCCTGTGAACAGGAGCATAATTTCATTTATAAATCAGCGTGTACGTTGGGGCTCTAAAGCAAGATTTTATACAGACCGGGATCTTCTTTTTCTTTCTGTTATGGTATGGCTGACAAATGTAATCATTGCCCTGTATCTGGTGGGCTCTTTCTTTATACCTATGTTTTTTCCGGTTTTTCTAGCCTCGTGGATTATTAAATCTTTGGTTGATTTCAGGTTTCTTTTTCTGGTAGCCCGGGTTTTCAAAAGAACGCACCAGTTAAGGTGGTTTCCCCTGGCTGCAATATTTTACTATTTTTATGTTACCATAGCAGGTTTGATGGCGATGCATGGACAATACAACTGGAAAGAGAGGTCCTATTCAAATAAGCTAAATAGTTTGTGACAGATATTCTATAAAGGATTTATAAAAATTGAACAACACAGGAATATCCCCTTCGCGATTGGCATGGAACAGGTTTAAGAAAAACCCTGTTTCGGTCGCGGGATTGCTTTTTATTCTGCTGGCGGTGCTGATATCTGTTGCCGGTTATATGATCAGTCCGGATAAGGTGCAGCATGCCAATTCACAGGTGTTGGAGATCGCCCTGGAGAAGCCCGGTTTTTCCTGTGATTTTCTTCATGTCACCATCAACGGGTCGATCCGCCAGAAGGGCTTTTTTAAAAGAGTTGTAACGGGTAAAAACCCCGATTTTATTCTTGTCCCCATCCATTCATACCGTTTTGTCGACGACCGGATTGTTGTAATGGAGTATTCAAAGTTTGCTGACGACAGGTTTTATTATGAGTATCTTCTGGCTGACGTTTGTTTTCCGGTTGATTTAGACAGTTATGTCTATGACAACGGGAGATTTTTTGTTAATTCAGCAGATTCGAAACAGCAGTATGCAGGTAAGATTGAAGACTTGAGAGAGAGGGTCGTAGAAAATCACCTGGTAAAAAAGAGGTTTCTACTGGGGACCGATAGATTTGGAAGAGATATGCTGAGCCGTATGATTCTTGGTACCCGGGTAAGCCTGGCCGTTGGTTTTATCGCTGTGCTAATCTCCGTTGTAGTTGGTATATTTCTTGGGGGTATTGCCGGTTATTTCCGCGGATGGATCGACCAGTTGATTATGTGGCTGGTCAATGTTGTATGGTCGGTGCCCACCCTTTTAATGGTGATTTCCATTACCCTGGTATTGGGTAAGGGTTACTGGCAGGTGTTCATTGCGGTTGGTCTCACCATGTGGGTGGAGGTTGCACGGGTCGTCAGAGGACAGGCACTTTCAGTCAGGGAGAAGGAGTATGTTGAGGCAGCCCGCGTGATTGGTATGCGGCCGGGCCGGATCCTTTTCCGGCACATCATACCAAATGTTCTATCGCCCGTTGTCATCATTTCGGCAGCGAATTTTGCAACTGCCATTCTGCTGGAGGCAGGATTGAGTTTCCTTGGAATAGGAGTGCAACCACCCCTCCCTACCTGGGGAGGAATGATCAAGGAGCATTATGGGTATATTATTGTTGAGCTGGGTTACCTTGCCTTTATTCCGGGGATTGCCATTATGCTAATGGTGCTGGCATTTACCCTCGTGGGGAATGGATTGAGAGACGCGTTGGACAGCAGGCAGTAAGCAAGGAATGAAACTACGTTAGGTCAATTCCCCAATTCAGAAAAGAATTTGATCCTGACCAGCCTGATCTCCTCTTCGGTATAATCTGTTTCGCCCAGTTCGTTAAGTGCATCATCTATGGATTCCGAAGCAGCTTCATGAAAATATTCATATACCTCTTCTATGCGGTCCTCATCCATGACATCATTAAGGTAGTAGTTGATATTGATTTTTGTGCCTGAGTTGACAATGGCTTCGATCTCATCGATCAGTTCCATCATCTCAAGATTCTTTGCATCAGCAATGTCATGAAGCGGAATTTTCCTGTCTATGCTTTGTATGATAAATACTTTAACCCCTGATTTATTCACCACAGATTTTACCACCATATCCTGTGGGCGGATAATCTCTTTCTCCTCCACATAGTTTTTGATGGTTTCGGCAA
This sequence comes from uncultured Bacteroidaceae bacterium, assembly GCA_964432125.1. Classification (GTDB taxonomy): domain Bacteria; phylum Bacteroidota; class Bacteroidia; order Bacteroidales; genus M55B112. The sequence continues at coordinate 33,956 of CAYSMO010000004.1, forward strand.
ATTCCTTTCCGAACTTTTGTGCCTTTCCCGTTCCAACCCCAACGATATTCTTCATCTCTTCAACCGTTACCGGGTATTGGATGGCCATATCATCCAGGGAAGGATCCTGAAAGATTACAAAAGGTGGCAACTCCAATTTCTTGGCCATCTTTTTTCGCAGATCCTTGAGTATGTGAATCAACTCCTCATCCACTGCACCTGTGCCTCCCGCGGAAGTTGATTCCTCATCGGAGACAATGTCATAGTCATGATCTTGTGTTAACATTATTGAATACGGATTCTTTAAATATTCTTTTCCCTTCTCACTCAGTTTCAATAAACCATAATTTTCAATATCCTTATGGATAAGACGGGCAATAAGCGACTGCCTTAAAACGGCATTCCAAAACTTATTGTCCTTCTCCTCTCCTGCTCCAAAGAACTCATTATGATGATGTTTGTAAGATTTTACAGCGCTTGTTGCATTTCCTGCCAATACATCGGCAACATGCTCAGCCTTGAATCTTTCCTGGACCCCTAATATACTTTTTAATGCTACAACTATATACTCTTTTCCTTCAAATTTTTCTTTCGGATGTAAACAATTGTCACAATTATCACAATCCTCCTCCATAACCTCTCCGAAATAATTAAGGAGCAACTTAGGACGGCAGACAGATGACTCTGTGTATGAGACAGTTTCGAGAAGAAGCTGTCGACCAATCTCCTGTTCTGCCACAGGCTTTCCCTGCATGAACTTTTCCAGTTTTTGAATATCCTTATACCTGTAAAACGCGATGCATTTTCCTTCACCTCCGTCCCGGCCTGCTCGACCAGTCTCCTGGTAGTACCCTTCCAGACTTTTCGGAATGTCGTAATGGATCACAAATCGAACATCAGGCTTGTCAATTCCCATGCCAAACGCGATGGTGGCCACAATTACATCTGCCTCCTCCATCAAAAACATATCCTGGTTTCTCGAGCGTGTAGAGGCATCCATTCCGGCGTGATAGGGAAGCGCTTTTATATTATTTACTACCAGGGTTTGAGCCAGTTCTTCAACTTTTTTTCTGCTAAGGCAATAGATAATCCCTGACTTTCCCTTATTCGCTGTAATAAATCTAATGATTTCCCTGGTGGCTTTTATCTTTGGTCTGACTTCATAGTACAGGTTGTGTCTGCGGAATGAGGATTTGAACACCTCTGCATCCAGCATATCTAGGTTTTTTTGGATGTCGTGTTGCACTTTGGGCGTTGCCGTTGCAGTCAGCGCTATGAGTGGAGCAACGCCTATGGTATCGATAATCGGGCGTATTCTTCTGTACTCAGGCCTGAAATCATGTCCCCATTCCGAAATACAATGCGCTTCATCAATGGCATAAAATGAGATTTTCACTTTTTTAAGGAACTCTACATTGTCCCCTTTAGTGAGCGACTCAGGAGCCACATATAACATTTTTGTCCGTCCACTGATCACATCTTCCTTTACCTTTAAGATAGCACTTTTGGTCAATGATGAATTCATGAAGTGGGCCACGCCTTCATCCGTACTGAAGGAGCGCATGGCATCA
>CAYSMO010000004.1:35515-41107 GCA_964432125.1 uncultured Bacteroidaceae bacterium
GGTTTTTCATCAAGGCGATGAGCGGAGATATTACGATCGCTGTACCCTCCATCATCATGGCAGGAAGTTGGTAGCATAGGGATTTTCCGCCTCCGGTTGGCATCAGGACAAATGAGTCATTTCCATTAAGAACATTCTTAATGACTACCTCCTGATTTCCCTTAAAACTGTCGAAGCCAAAATAGCGCTTCAAAAAATCAATTAACTGTTTATCGCCAACCTGCATATCCAAAAAAATTCTTCTACTTTTAACTAAAAATAAGCAAATTATATTTAAAAGAAAAAAACATATGTTAAATTTTAATGTTAAATCTATAAAATCGGATTATCTGATTCCCCGAAACAATGATCTCACTGCTTTCCAGAAAGATGCATGTCTGAAGTTTTTTAAGTGACTAAGCTAATATAATTTCATGAATATGCAGACTGCGAACGAGCGTTTTTTTTTGTTACTTTGCAGCACTTTTTAACCGAGATATCATACATGGCAAAAGAGATTAAAGCTGAAATGTCTTTTCTGGAGCATCTTGAGGTACTGCGGTGGCATTTGGTTCGCTCGCTCGCATCAATCCTGATTTTTGCTATCATCGCGTTCATATTTAAGGGTATAGTATTTGATGTAATCATCATTGCTCCAAAAACCCCCGAATTCCCTACCAACAGGTTTCTTTGCATGCTGGGACAGGAGATGAACATTCAACGCCTCTGTATTAACTCCCGTCCATTTAACCTTCAAACGGTGAAGATGGCTGAGCAGTTTTCCATGCACATTATCGTAAGCCTTCTGGCCGGATTAGTTATATCATTTCCTTATATTTTCTGGGAGTTCTGGAAGTTTATTAAGCCAGCTATGTATGATAATGAAAAGCGAACGGCTGGTGGCGCGGTTTTTTACACATCGTTTTTGTTTTTGCTGGGGGTGGCTTTCGGCTATTACCTGATTGCACCACTATCGGTCCATTTTCTGGGTAACTACAGGGTAAGTGAGGAGGTGATCAGTAATCCTACTTTGCGTTCCTATGTTCAGACAGTTTCATCCGTGGTGTTGGCATCAGGAATTGTATTTGAATTGCCGATTCTTGCTTTTTTCCTTACAAAAACAGGGCTTATTACGCCATCTTTTATGAAGAAATACAGGCGGCATTCCCTCGTTCTGATCCTGGCCCTTTCAGCACTTATTACCCCTCCCGATATCTTTAGCCAGATCATGGTTTCACTTCCATTAATAATCCTGTATGAGGTTGGTATTAGTATCAGTAAACGGATTGTTAAGGACCGTGACAGGAAGGAGGCAGCAGAGAGTGGGTAATATGGAGGTCGGTTTTTCGTTATCATTTAGGGTAGCAATATGAAAAAGATGAGGTTACATACACATAATCTTGTAAAGAAATACCGGACCAGGACCGTGGTTAATCACGTATCTATAGAGGTTTCGCAAGGTGAGATCGTTGGATTGCTTGGGCCGAACGGTGCGGGAAAAACCACCTCATTCTATATGATTGTCGGTTTGATTACTCCAAATGAGGGAAAAATATTTCTTGATGACAGGGAGATTACCAGAGAGCCAATTTATAAGAGAGCCAGAATGGGTATCGGTTATCTGGCTCAGGAGGCATCTGTATTTAGAAAACTGAGCGTTGAAGATAATCTTAAGGCGGTACTCGAGATGTCGGCCTACTCAAAGGAAGAACAGAGAGATATTGTTGAATCTCTGTTGGATGAGTTTGGTCTTCAACCTATTAGAAAAAGTCTCGGCATTCAGCTTTCCGGTGGGGAGCGCAGACGAACAGAGATTGCCAGGGCACTCGCCCTGAGTCCCAGTTTTATTTTACTTGACGAACCTTTTGCTGGTGTGGATCCCATTGCCGTTGAGGATATTCAGAATATCGTATCCAGACTAAAGGAAAAGAATATCGGCATTCTGATTACCGACCACAACGTGCACGAAACACTTTCTATTACGGATCGCGCCTATCTCTTATTCGAGGGATCGATCCTCAAGGCAGGAACTTCTCAGCAGCTTACGGAAGATGAAGAGGTAAGAAAAGTGTATCTCGGGCAAAATTTCGAACTGCGTTAGGTTTTCTGTCTGCTAAACTTCTTTAATATTGTATATACCTTAAAAACCATCAAGATATGCGTCGAATTCTTTTATTATTTGCTTTATCGACGATCATTTCAGCTATGTATGCGCAAGAAAATGCTGAAGCCTTGATCGCCGGACCAGATGCAATTGGGAATGATTCAGTTGTTTTTACTCCGGAAGCAGCATCAGCCTATATGACAGGTCTTCTGAAGATGGAAAATCTTTGGAGCGCTGAAGGAGACACCATGAGGATCTCCTTTGCAAGGCTGGTGGATCACTTTCATGAACCTTTCGATTCTGTAGAAAGCCGGTTGATCAGATTTAATTATGATTCCATTCGTCTGACCAATATGCGTATTATACACAATGATACATTGCCCCTGACATGGCTGAATGATTCAACTGTTATTGTTGATACAACAGTTATGGAGAAGGCCCCCTTCATTGTGCAGAAGACCATTGTAAAAAAGGCAATTGACACAACATCTCTGCCTTTTAGATATGATTTACCTAATGCGGAGAAGCTTCTCCAGGGCTTGTCCCAGGAGCAGGATTCACTGTTTCTGGCTAAGGATACGGTATCGGAATTACAGGACACAACGTCAATCCCTGGCGATCTGCTTTTTCAGAACAGGGGTCCTGCCAATCAAAAATTAGAGAACCTAAAAAAAAGAGAGGGCATCATGATTGTTGAACTGGATACCATTATTAAAGTTTTCATCGATACCCTATTTCTTCAATCACAGAATATTGAAATTCACCGGCTGATGGATGGGCGCATTGTTCCCTCTTTTCTCCCCCCCGACAGCCATAAAACATTCAGATTTTTGCCAGATTCCAGTAAAATAGTCCTATCAGAAGCAGAAGAGGTTATTGTGCCGGTAGGAAAGTCCCCATTCCATATTGTACCCAATGAAAAGATGCCTGATTCCCTCAGGCTGGCCGTTGAAACCCTTTTAGCATTTGCGGACCAACGCGATTCAATCCTTCTCTATTTTAATGATATCCACGGAGAGAAGACCCCCTTCTGGCTAACATCAGGAAAGGATGACCTTTACAGATACTGGGTAAAGAACTATAAGAATGACTCCATTACGATCTGGATGGGTAATCCTTCAAAACAGGAAATTACTCTTCTCCTGGAACAGGATGTTCATGTGAATCGTCTCAACAAGGTGGTGGCGGTAGATCTTCCCATTACAGAGGTCAGGCCTGTCAGGACGCTTGCCAGGGTTGAACCCTTAAAAGAGATTCCTGTATTCTGGGATTATAGTTTTTCGAGCTCCTTTTCTGTGAACCAGACCTATCTTTCCAACTGGTCAAAAGGTGGAGAAAGCTCACTTTCGAATATGCTGGATATAAATGGTGAAGCGGTACATACCAACAAGGCTGAAGAGACGGAGTGGACCAATAGTTTTCGACTAAAATATGGAAGTACCATCACTGAAGAGTACGGGATGAGAACCAACACCGATATGTTTAACCTGAATTCACAGTTTAACAAGGTGATTAAGGAGAAGATAGACTTCAGTGCGTTATTCTACATGAAGAACCAGATTGCAAGAGGGTATAAGTATCCTAACGATTCTGTTGTTGTATCAAAATTCCTGAATCCCACTACATTCACTATTGGTGCAGGGCTGGAGTATAAACCTTTTAAAAAAACCACCCTGAACTTCTCCATGTTATCGTATAAAAACACCTTCGTTCTGGATACAGCAAATATTGATCAGACAAGGCATGGTATTGAGAAAGACAAACGCTCCAGACAGGAGATGGGGGGACAATTGCTTGTGAAAAACAGCGTCAGCATTCTCGACGGATTGGATATTTCCAATACATTGCGGTTGTTTACAAATTACCTTAATAATCCTCAGAATGTTGATGTTGACTGGGAGCTCAACCTTGAGCGTAAGATTAACTGGTACTTTACGGTCCTCCTGAATTTTCACTTTATCTATGACGACGATATCCGTTTTCCGGTACTTGATGAAAACGATGTCCCTGTATTGCTTCCTGATGGAAGTGCAAAAAAAGTGCCTAAGCTGCAGTTTAAGCAATTTATGGGGCTTACCCTCTCCTTCAAGTTCTAGCTAGTGGCTGTCAGTAATCCCCAAAACGTTATAGAGTGTGTGTAGTTTTTCTATAACCATTTGGTTGCCGGGATCTTTTTCAAGTGCTTTTTCCAGCCATTTTACAGAAAGGGCAAATTCGGCTTTAGCCTTTGCCTGTTCTTCCAGAAAGGTCCGGTTATTGCTAATAGCTCTTGCATGTTCCTGGATATCCACGCCTAAATTATAGTAGCATGTACCAATATTGATATAGATCTTAATCTCTTCGGGAGCCAGCTCTACCGACCTCTTATATGCATCAATAGCTTTTCTGTATTGCTCAGTTTTCTGATAAATCAGTCCTTTCGTATATGGGAAGATATAATTAGAAGAGTCTCTTACGGATGCAGTATCGAGCGTAACTATAGCTTTTTTAGTATCATCTGTTCGGAACAGAAGATCTACAAGTAGCATCACAAGGTCTTCATTCTCTTCATAGCGATCAATATCTTCAGTAAGCAATTCTATTGCAGCGGTTGTATCTTCTCTTTCCAGGTGAACGGTGAACAGGAGGTGGGATACATTTGGATCATATTGGTGTTGATTTAATTGGCTCAAATAGTCGGAGGCCTTCTCCCATTCACCTCCTTCATAGGCAGAAAGTGCTGTATTGTAAATAAGATTCGTGTCAATTTCTACAGTGAGAATAGGACTCCGGTTGATCTGAAGTGCCTGCTCGAATGCCCTCAAAGCTTCCTTATACTGTTTGTCCCTGAATCGTTTTTCTCCCAATTGCTGAAAATCATTGGCAAGCAAAACATACAATGGTGCCAGTTGCTTTTCCATCCTTCCCCTTGAATCCAGCTTCAGGGCTTTTTCATAGGATTCGTAAGCAACATAGAGCTGATCGGGATAAAGCTCGTAATGTTTTTTGGTGTTTTTTTCAATACCCTTTTCGTATGCGGTCTGACATAAAAGTCCCCTTGCATACCATGTCACTGCCCAGTCGGCTGTTTTTTCAGACTCCACCGCCTCCTCTATGGCTGTCCTGGCTTCATCATATTTGGCTGTTTCAATGAGCTGAAACAGTGAAATGACCTTGCTTCTCTGTGCCTGTAATATGTTGAAGCAACAGGTGAATATGATCGCTGTGATGATGAACCTGCTCATAAATACTCCTTCTAATTGTAAGCAAAAATAGTTTAAATTTCTGTTTTTCTAAAGCTGGTTTTAGCCACTCTTTCGATTCAATCTCGTGTTAACAAACTTTAACATATCCCTTGGTTCGTTTTTCGGGTAATATAAAGATCAATAAATGAGACGTTTAAAATCTAACAAGCGGACAAATATTTCTTTTCTAATTCTAAAAAATTCCATTAAATTTGCACGACCATTTTTGAGCGGATGTGGCGGAATTGGTAGACGCGCTAGACTTAGGATCTAGTTCCTTCGGGA
>CAYSMO010000005.1:0-31605 GCA_964432125.1 uncultured Bacteroidaceae bacterium
GAAATCAGCTACCGATAACTATAAAAGTTTTCGTTTTTATTAACAAGAAATCAACTTTGAGCCTAACCTCATAAGGTTCAACTATATGTATTGCAAGGGAAATGGAAAATAAATTCAATAACTGTATCTATTTGATAATCTACTATTTATGAAGAATGATTTTGACGAGCTACCCCAGCAGCTACTTTAATTGCCTATTTTCTAAGACAAATCGAGTACGGTCAAGAATTTCGGTTAGCAACCTTGCCTTGAGCCAGTGCTTACCAATGTCAAAGTGCGCTCGGGACTTTCACCCTATAGTTAATGCACATCCCGGGCGCACCAAAAAAAGGCTGCCCTTATTATGGACAGCCTTTTTATTAATCGGTTTTATCTATTCAGAGTTAGAAAATGTAACGTGCTCCGAGCTGAAGTTGCCAGCACTGATTGTAATTATAATAGGTCGAATAGGTCTCATTCAGATAATTACCATCGTTGTCTTTAAACATTGAAAAGCTAGGAACATTACCTGCATCTCTGCTTTCATATGTCAATATCTGTCCATTGTTCGAATTAAACATATTCTTTTCAACGCCCCATTCGCTGTTTATCAAATTACCGAAATTCAGAAAATCAAGTGAGAATTGTAACGTATGTTTAGTGTCACCTGCATTTATACTGAAATTCTGTGCCAAACGTAGATCGAAGCTATGTACCCAAGGCGCTCTTGCAGCATATGCTTCAGCATATTCTCCCTTGTGTTTACTAAGATAACTATCCTGCTCAACAAAGGCGAAAAAAGCATCTTCGTCTGCAGCACTTACAAACTCAATCTCTCCTTTTTCACTTGGAATGTAAATCAGGTCCGTTGCATATCCGTCTCCGTTCATATCATTTGTATAGGTAAAGCTGTAACCGCCGGCTGAATATCCGGAATAGAAAAGATTAAATGATGTTGACATGTGATCGTTAGCATATGGAAGAGTGTAAGATACAGAAGCAATGGCTTTGTTTGGAATAACAAATTGTGAACGCTGAACCCAAGGAATATGCGGGCCATTCACCTGAATTGAACCGTTATATGCTGAGTAGGCAGCGCTACCGGGCATCCCCGAAATCTCTTTCGACTCGGTGCGAGTATATGCCGCCATTATGTTCAGGTTTTGAATAGGTTCTGCGGTAAGGGTAATGTTTCCAATGGCTCCCCACCCATCACTGTTATTGGTCAGTACATATGCATCTCTCGAAGTGTATTCAATTAAACTGTCAGCAGGATAAATATACCTGTCATCAACTCCACCGAAACGCTCCCATGTGTTGTCAGGTTCTTCCAGGTTATAGTTTTTCAGCATTACATCATTTATTTTATTCGTGTATATTCCTTCCAGTGTAACCATCATTGGAAACGAAACCGGAAGGTTAACATCTACAGCAAGCGAAGTTTTCCATACCTGGGGCATTTTAAATTGAGGGTCAACCGCATTGACCTCACTCGGCAATGCACCATCTTCAGGACTAATGGTGTTTATTAGCCCCAGGTGTGAGATCATTTCATCCACATCGGTAATCATTGGTCCGGACAAAGTTGCCAAAGCAGGATCAACTTCATTAATTGACCAATCTTCATTATATGTAGTAACAGCCTTATAACTGCCCTGCACCATTCCTGCGTTAGTCGGCATATTGGTGAAGAAAACAAGCGGTAGTCTTCCCGTAAAAAAACCTGTACCACCCCTGAGTTTCAGTGTCTGATCGCCCATAACATCCCATGTAAAACCAACCCTTGGGGAATACTGAACATTTGCCTCTGGCCATTCGCCAGTATCAATGTTTTTACCACCAAAATCCAATTCATAGATGGCATTGTTTCTGATCACATTATCCACATATTTCAGATAATCGGCACGAATACCATACGTTAATTTGAAATCTGAACTAACACTCCATTCATCCTGCAGATAAATACCAAACTGATTAAACGCAACTTCCGCTGCCGGATTTGTTTCTCCGTCGTATCCATACGTTAGGGCAAAATCTCTGGGTGCAGCCTGATTCAGGAAATCATCCAGACTGGCATAGCGATAATATCCTGTACCATTACGCATATAAGAGTTGTTTGCCATTTGGTATTCATACCTGAACCCTGCAGTAATTTTATGATTATCCCGATAATAGGTCAGGTTGTCTGTGATATTAAAAATGTTATTATTCACACCATTGTTCCATGTAAACAATTCATATCCTGCAGAAATATAGGGCTCAACGATCTGTGTTCCATCTGTTCTAAGTCCATTCATAATATCAATGAACGGGAATTTCTCAGAATTGGATCCACGGATATCGTTAATTTTTGAATAGGTGGCCAGGAACTGATTCGAAATCTTATCTGAGATCCGGCTGTTCAGATCCAGTGAATAGGAATTCACGATATTATCCGTTGAGTAAAGGGAATTTGAGAAAGCCATCGAATATTGAGAAATTCGATTCATTGACCGATTCCGGAAACCGGCATTGTTTGAATTTCCATTGGTGGGATTCCATGCCATGTTTTTCGTATAATTGTAACGGAAGCTCATTTTGTTGGCATCGTTGATGTTCCAGTCAATACGGGCCAGAAGCTTTCTGTTGCTCTCATCTGCTGGATAATCGGTATACGAGCCGGGATCATAATTGTAATTATCAAGTAAATGCTGTCTGACAAGTTGCATATCTGAAGTGCTTGTTCGCGAAAGCATTTGGTCGGTATCGGCAACCCCGTCTTCCGATGGCCGCCAGCTTACTACCTGTCCCGGCTCTAATTCATATTCTCCGTTAACGAAAAAGAACAATTTGTTCTTAATGATCGGACCACCCAAAGTAATACCGTATATATTTCTTGATTCTTCAGGACGTTCACCGAAATCAACATCTCCTATATTATTACCACGCAAAATCTGGTTGGTGAAATAGGTGTAGGCTGAACCTTTAAAAGTATTGGTTCCCGATTTGGTGATTGCATTTATTCCTCCTCCAATAAAATTTGTCTGGCGGACATCGAATGGGGCAATAACAACCTGTACCTCTTCAATAGCATCCAAAGAAATCGGGGTTCCTCCACCCGGAAGGTTGGAGCTTAAACCAAAATTATTATTAAAATTGGCTCCATCAACTGTAAAGTTCGTGGAACGTCCATCACCACCAGCAAACCCCATTCCGTTTGCATAAGGAGAATAACGGGCAATGTCAGCAATATTCCGGTTAATGGTAGGCATCGCCGTCAACTGCTCGTTTGAAATATTGGTGGTTGCACCGGTCTTATCCGTTTGAAAAGCTGAAGCTTTCTTTCCTACCACCGTTATATCCCCCAGCTCAACAGCCCCTTCAGTTAAAACAGCGTTAAGAGAAAAGGTTTCACCCAGGAAAAGATTGATATTCGAAAATGACTCTTTGGAATATCCAAGAAAAGACACCTCAACCAGATAAGGACCGCCCGTACGCATCCCCTGAAGGTTAAAACGACCTTCAGTGTTGGTTATGGTACCATACTGTGTTCCCGATGGCTCATGACTCGCAATTACTGTAGCACCAGGCATCGGATCATTGTTACTGTCAACCACGCGGCCATTCATACCCGAAGTCGTGACCTGGGCATACATTGTGCCTGTTAGCAGTATAAACACTGCCAGCAACATAATAAATTTGTTTGTTCTTCTCATTTTCATAAAATTAAGGTTAGAATTATTTTAGTGCATAAAATAAACAGTTCGAGATGACAAAAAGATGAAATTAACGTAAACAAAATGTTAATCCTTTTGCCACGCATTAGAACGCAGATAAAACTATATCAAAAGAAATTCTTAACCCTGAAAATCAACCGTTACTTTTAAACACGAAATCAACAATTTTTCTTGTTGCGCCGGTACGACTAATGGTATAATTCATAGCGATTTGAGAGCGCTCTTTCAACAAATCAGCATTTTCTAAAAATCCACCAATGATACTAAGTGCATCCTTCGGATGCTCTACAACATACGCTGCTCCTGCATTTTGCAGTTCCACCGCCTCCCGGAAGCGATGATAATTGGGTCCGAACAGCACCGGCAAACCGGCAGCTGTCGCTTCAAGTATATTGTGGATCCCCTTCCCAAATCCTCCTCCGATATAGGCCAATGAACCAAACCGGTAAAGTGAAGAGAGGTGACCGATGGTGTCGACAATTAGCACGTCTGCTCGATGCATGTTTTCAGCTCCGTCCAACTCCGAAAAAAGGAAATAATCAGGAAACTGTTCTTGAAGACGTTGAACATGCTGCTGCGAGGGTTCGTGCGGAGCAATGATCCATTTACACCTTCCCTTGAGCTCCTCATAAGCATGCCTGATAACCACCTCATCCTTTTCCCATGTACTGCCGGCGATTACAAGGGGGCGGTTCCCCGCAAACCGGCTCACCTTTTCCCTCCCTCCCCCTTTTCCGTTGATGGCCACCACGCGATCGAACCGTGTATCTCCTGCAACTGACACACAATCTATATGATGCGACCGCAACAATTCTTCAGTTGTTCGATCCTGCACGAAAATATGGGTAAAAAGCTTCAGGAATTTCCTGTACCAGTCCGCGTACCACCTAAAAAGCAGGTGTGAACTGCTGAAATGTCCGGATGCCAAATAAACCGGTATCCCTTGACTATTCAATTCATGCAGAAAATGGTACCAAAATTCGTATTTAATGAATATCGCCTTTTGCACCGGCACCAATGCAAGAAATTTACGGGCATTTGATCGGGTATCAAGAGGCAGGTAGCATACTGCATCGACTGCTGCAAAGTTTTTTCGTTTCTCATAACCCGACGGAGAGAAAAAGGTAAGCAGTATCCTATATTGAGGAAACTTCTCTCTAACCATCTCGATGATCGGACGCCCCTGTTCAAACTCACCCAACGAAGCACAATGGACCCAAAATACCTGGTCGTCCCCACTGAATTCTCCCTCCAGTGTCTTCTCCCATCTCCTTCTGCCTGCGATCCATTTTGCCGCCTTGGAATTCCAGGCCGAAACAACCCAAACCAAAAGGTAATACAACCTGATCCCAATATTATATAGTATTTTCATTCTGTCAACGCTAAACTTCCGGCTTCACTGAACCCTCAACTTTTTACTTCGCTCAAATCCTTCAAACTCCTCTATTTTCCCCTTATTTCACACCATGATACCCTTGGTTATTTTATTTCTCTGATCCTACGTCTACATGCGCTGCGATAGAAGAATCAAAAATAGACATACATACGCACATTAAAAAGTATAGAATTAAAGCAATATTAAACGAAATACATAGACAATTCTCCTGTTTGAATTTATTTTTTTAACTTTATGGTGTAACCAAAAGACAAACATGCCCGATTTTTGGAAAGTAGTAAAAAGACAAACCCCTCATCATTGAGGAAAAAAGGTATAATTATGAACCCCTCATCATTGAGTAAAGATTATTAAGAAGCAAAGACAAAAGGACATCATTAAATGGTGTTAGGTATCCGATAGATTCATGATGAGGGCTCGCCGAACCTCCTTTAAAAAATAATTATGGGGTGAGGCAACAGGTCACTTGTAGTTAAAAAGATGGTTAAATTATTTTATATCAATCAGTTAAATTAAGAATTTATACCAATGAAACAATATACATACAGAATATTATTAAACAAAGAACCGGAAGGAGGTTATACAGTAACAGTACCTTCATTACCTGGTTGCATTACTTACGGGGAGACAGTGGAGGAAGCTATTGCAATGGCCAAAGAAGCTATCGGTTTATATATTGAAAGCCTCGTTGCTCATAACGAGCCGGTACCAGATGAATCAAACACGCTTGAATATGCTTTAACCCTTGAAGCAGCTGTATGAGCAACACGCCATCACTGACCCCAAAAGACATTGTAAAAATTCTGAAGCAGAAAGGCTTTGTTCTGGACCGTAGCCGTGGCAGCCACCAAATATGGCTGCACCTTGTTTCCCGTAAACGTGCTGTTGTACCCATGCACAACAAAGATATTCCTATCGGGACACTTCATTCAATACTTAAACAGGCTGGCATCAAAAAAGATGAGCTATAGCTCCTAAAAAGCAGCCATCAGCAAATCAATATCCTTAAAGGGGATTCCAAAACGCTTTCCTATGGTTTCATTGGTAAGCAGTCCGTTATAAATATATACTCCGTGCCGAAACCCTTCGTCATCTTTCAGGTGACGGGATATCCCTCCCAGGCGACCCATACTCTTGAGCATGGGTAACAGCACATTGCTCGTGGCAATGGATGCGGTTCGCGCCACACGGGATGGTATGTTGGGAACGCAATAATGGATCACCCCGTGCTTCGTGAATACCGGATCCTTCTGCGTCCGGCACTCTGAAGTTGCCACGCATCCCCCGTGATCAATGCTTATGTCGACAATTACAGATCCCCTCTTCATCCCCATCACCATCTCTTCAGTTATGAAAAAAGAGGGTCCGTTGTCGTCGCTGCGAACTGCACCGATAACCACATCGGCCGACTTAAGCGCCTTCTCAATCACCCTGGGATGGAAGATCGAAGTGGGAATGTTGATCCCCACAGCTGTCTGCAACCTTCTGAGCCGGTGAACACTTTCATCAAAAACCTTCACAAAGGCCCCCATGCCGAGTGCCGCGCGCACGGCAAATTCAGCGGCTGTTCCCGCTCCCAGGATAACCACTTCAGTCGGTGTGATACCAGTAATGCCCCCGAGCATAACTCCCTTTCCTCCGCGCACATTGCTCAGGTATTCACCTGCGATCAGCACCGCGGTATTTCCGGCAATCCCACTCATGCTGCGAATAAGCGGATAACACTGGTTCTCGTCACGGATCCTGTCCATCGAGATCGCTGTGATACGCTTTTTCATTAACCCTTCAATATAGGCCTTCTCCTTGTGTATCCTTGTTTGAAAGGTTGAGATAAGCATCAGGCGCTCCTTCATCATGCTGATCTCTTCCAAATCGGGGGGTGTAATTTTCACGACCACATCCGACTGATACACCTCTTTTCGGCTTTCCGCAATCCAGGCTCCGCTCTCTGCATACTGGTTATCTGGGTAATTGGCTGCTTCACCTGCTCCCGATTCGATCACGATACGGTGACCATGCAGGGTAAGTATCTCGACTGCCTCAGGTGTTATCGGAACGCGACTCTCCTTCTCCGCATTCTCCATTGGTATTCCAATAACCATCTCCTGGTTCCTGGTCTCTACCTCAAGCATCTCGGCCTGAGGTAGTAAACTCTCTCTTCTGAGGCTAAGGGATTGTCCTCCTTTTTTGTTCATTCAATTTAGTTTAAGGGCAGATAAAATTAGAACAATTTAGGTGGATTGTCAAATCTGAAGGCTGCGGACAACCCTGCTGCCATCATCCATCACCTTGATCTCGAGCATCAACACATCTTCCGGAATCAATTCAATCACCTTTTCCGGCCATTCAATAAAACAATAGGCCGCTGAATAAAAATAGTTCTCATAACCTAAATCATACACTTCAGAAATGTCCTCAATACGATACAGGTCAAAATGATACACCGATGCTCCATCTTTTGTGAAGTATTCATTGATCAGGGCAAATGTAGGACTGGCAACGGTATCTTCAACCCCGAGGACTTTGCAGATTGCCTTGATCAATGTGGTCTTGCCAGCACCCATCTCCCCGAAGAAAGCAACCTTCCTCCGGGTCCCCATCATAACTACCAATTGCCTGGCCGCTGAATCAATTTTTTCTATGGAAGGAATTGTAATCTGTATCATGTTCTTAGCGTGGCGTCATGATCACACAGGGAATAACCATCTCCTCCAGGGAGATACCACCGTGTTGAAATGTGTTCTTGTAATGGTTTACAAAATGGTTGTAATTGTTTGGGTACACCATGTAATCGTTGCCCCCTGCAAATATGTAGGTAGTACTTACATTCGCCCTGGGAAGGTGAATCTTTTCCGGATCATTGACTACGAAAACCTCTTTGGCAGGAAAATTGAGGTTTCTTCCCTGCTTATAGCGAAGATTTGTAGAGGTCTGTCTGTCACCTACCACCTTTACGGGGTTCTGTACACGGATCGCTCCATGGTCGGTGGTAATGACCAGCTGCACCTTATTGGAGGATAACAGCCTGATCAAATCGAGCAGGTAAGAGTTGTTGAACCAGGTAAGTGTAAGGGCCCTGTAACTCTTGTCATCATACGCAAGCTCCCTGATCACATTCATCTCTGTTCGGGCATGCGACAACATATCTACAAAATTATAAACCAATACGTTCAGGTCATAATTCATCAAATCGCTGAAGTTTTCCACCACCCTTTTTCCCTGCTTCTGGTTCAGTATCTTCTCATAATGCATGGAATGGTTGATACCAAGTCGCTTCATCTGCGATTTCAGTAGTTCCGATTCAAACATATTTTTTCCCTCTTCCTCCTCCTCATCTACCCAATATTGTGGTGTAAGCTTCTTAATATCAGCAGGCATCAGACCAGCAAACATAGCGTTTCTTGCAAATTGGGTAGCCGTTGGTAAAATGCTACTGTAAATCAACTCCTCCTCCACCTTAAACAGTGTGTTTATCTGCTGCTCAATCAGCTTCCACTGATCGAACCGGAGATTGTCAATAACAAGAACAGCCACTTTGCCCTTATCCAGTAAAGGAAAGACAGACCTGGCAAAAATCTGCTGACTAAGAACTGGCCGGTCGTTGTCACTGCCCGAGAACCAATCCTTGTAGTTTTTCTTAATATACCTGGTAAAGCCATGATTCGCATCGGTCCATTGCATGGCAAGCACCTCATTCATACCGCTTTCATCGGACATGTCCAGCTCCTGCTCCCAGAACACAAGCTTCTTGTATATTTCTATCCAATCGTCAAAACTCCTGGCCGATTGAATCAATATTCCGATCTGACTGAATTGAACCTGGTAAGCTGAAGTTGTCTTCTGCGTTACCAGACGCCTTGAGTCCAGGTGCTTCTTAATGGTCAGAAGAATCTGCTTCGGGTTGACTGGCTTGATCAGATAATCAGCAATCTTGCTGCCTATTGCCTCATCCATGATATCCTCCTCCTCCGACTTGGTGATCATGATCACCGGCACGGCAGGATTGATGCTTTTAATCCGCTCCAGGGTCTCCAGTCCGCTCAACCCGGGCATGTTTTCATCAAGAAAAATAAGGCTAAAGGTATTTGACTTTACCAACTCCAGTGCCTCCTCGCCATTGCTGGCTGTAAATACACTATACCCTTTCTCTTCAAGGAAGAGAATATAGGGTCTTAGCAGGTCAATCTCATCGTCGGTCCATAATATGTTGATCTCTTTTGACATTATTTCTCATAATTTTGCTTGTAGAACAACAGGTAGGGTACAACTTCATTCACCCCAAGCAGTTTCTCATAATTCTCCGCGGATATCAATACAATTTCATAAGACTCCGACGGAATTTCTCCCATCACTTCAACAACATTTTCACGTACATGTTCAACATATCTTTTGACCCCTTCATAGCCCGTGAATCCACTCACTGTTAATATGTTATAATCTGTATGTCGTTGTTCCATCGCGATATTCAAATCATAAGTATTGAAATAGTCAAGGTTGAAATTGATCAGGTTGAAATTGATCAGGTTCAGGTTTTCCTGTTTCTTCACTGCCAGCAGGAACCGGTGATCAGAATCCGGGTTGAAGGTGTATAGCTGCACCGCTTCCTTCACCTGGTCGGCCTCTTTGATCACAGGAAAAGCCACATACATGTAATCAATGATATCCTGTGCTTCGTTAGCGATATCAGTTCCGGGATACCAGGTCACAATAGAGTCAAGTTCAGTTTTCATCGCCTCCTTGCCCTTCAGTGCTCCAACCGACATGGCCCGGAGATAGGACAAACGAGCCATCATATCGCGCTTTCCGGTATATTGGGTCAATCCCTGATCCGCCTTTCGGATCACTTCACTGAAACGCTCCTTGATGTAGGCATCGTATACATCCTGGTAATACCTCTCAACCTTCTTCTCTTCCTCCTCAAGCATACTGATATAAGCCGGATTGGTCAGAAGCTTCGTCAGGTGGCTATCGGGATATTTCCTACTCAAAAGATCCTTATAAAAATTAGCACGTGTGGGCTGCTGAATATTATTATACAGGTTATGAAGGTTGTAATAGGAGGATACGGCAAAATTACCATCGGGATACCTGCTTACAAGCTCTTCCAGCGACTCGATCGCCATCTGATAATCGAGCAAATCATCCCTGTATACCCGGGCCATGTTGTAAAGAGCCTCCTCCAATTTACGGTGTGAAACATCCATCGCTGAATCGGTCAGGGGAATATCCCGAAGATAGAATTCCCGCGACTTATTGTCAATAACCACCGTTTGATCACCATTCACTCCAGCAGACCCCTCTCCGCCCTCCTCTTCGATCAGCTCCGTTGTCGACTGCTTGTTGCTGCGTCTCCAGTTGTCCTCCAGTTTCCTGTCGCCCCACTTCATCCTGAACTCGGGCATACCAAAGCTCTTTGCATTCAGGTTATAGAAATACCATTTCCCGCCTCCCTGCTGCGCACCATCGCCAAATCCAGTCTGACTGTCCATCAATCCCGTTCTGCCCAATTGCAGATCCTGCATCGCCTCCTGTTCACGCATCCGGGCCTCCTGCTCCTCCTTCCGGATTCTTTCAATGATATCATCAATAACCGAAAGCCGCTCTGCCTCTGTCATCCCCGCCAGAATCTGTACACTATCCTGCAGCTCAAAGGTATTCAGATTTTGCACCAGGTCATTCAGGCTTTCAGAACGCCTCTTCAAAGTGCTGAAATTGGGATAATCGTCACTGAGCAAATTCACCGCCGTGTCGTAGTATGCTGCCGACATATTATACCGCGGTTCATTGTAATAGATATCAGCCAGGGTAAGACTCGACTGCCCTTTCTGGTAGTTATTCTGAACGCTCGCACTCACCGAAAGATGGTAATATTCAATGGCCTTTTCACGTTCCCCCTTTTCAAGGTATATATTACCGAGGGCATAGTAGATCTGATCCCTGAATTCATCGTTCTTCGAATCCCTCAGCATCCTGTTCAGCAGCTTTACAATTTCATCACTGTTGGATGCTCCTTCGCGGAATGCCTCTGCCATGCTGACCTTGGCATTGAACGACATCACATACGGTGGATTCATCCTTACCACTTTTTTGTAGTGTTCTATCGAAGCCTCACCATTGCCGGCCTCCTTCTGGAGTTGCGCCAGAATAAACCGGTACCTGATTCTTTTGTTCTTTTTTGGCCTGGTATCAAGGGCCTTTTGAAGATTTTCAATTGCCTTTTCATACTCCCTGTTTCGCATGTGGTAATCGGCCAGACTGGTGTAGCGTTCTTCTCTATATTCCTTGGGAAACTCTTCGATACCATTTAACCGTACCACCAACTCCTCAACCTTGTCCTCATTCCCGATTACATTGTATGCCCTAACCAACCATGCCATCGCCTGGAAATAGGTATCTTCATTGGGAAAATTCTTCAGCACATGGTTGAAAGATTCGGCCGCCATGAAGAATTCTCCCTGATACATGTAAGATTTGCCGATCAGAATATAACAATCGTCCACCCATTTGTTATATTCTGTCTTTTCATAAAATTCCTTGTCCTTCTCTGTCTGTCTGCCCTTTTTTACATCGGGTTTAGCCGTAATAGAATGAAATGTAATGACCTTGGTGGACTTGTCAATTGCCCGGTTCATCTGTGGAGTGATCGACTGCTGGATCGATTCATCTTCATAATAGAAAAGTGGCAGGATCGAGGTATAATCATCCTCGAACGACTCTTCGGCCCTGATCAGCCCCTCCTTAAAACTCTCCTTTGCATTAAAGAAAATATTGTAATTCGATGTCAGGTTATGCCAATTACGTGTCGCCGCAGTGTTTTTTTCAACACTGCAGGAAGCAAGA
This sequence comes from uncultured Bacteroidaceae bacterium, assembly GCA_964432125.1. Taxonomy (GTDB): domain Bacteria; phylum Bacteroidota; class Bacteroidia; order Bacteroidales; genus M55B112. The sequence continues at coordinate 11,932 of CAYSMO010000005.1, forward strand.
AAGAACCCTGTGTAAACCAACAGGAGAATCCGGATATGTACGTTTTTACCCTTGGACAAGACAATAACAGTATTTCTTAGTATACTAACTATGTTTACAATCAGATATTTTACACAGGCCATAAAAATATACACTGCCTGTATAATTGGCGAATCCTGTCGCAAGGTAAGAATTACATTCCATTCACCTGAACCACCTCTTTTATCTGAGGCACCTCTTTTTTGACAGCCATTTCAACACCGGCCTTTAATGTCTGCATACTAAAAGGACAGCCATGACAAGCACCGGTCAACTCTACCTTCACGATATAATCATCAGTAACCTCAACCAGCACAATATCCCCTCCGTCAGCCACCAGGTAGGGGCGGACCTTTTCAAGTGCTTCTTCAACCTTTTTCTTTATCTCTTCCATTCTGTTTCTCTTTTATCCTGATTTACTTTGTTGTTATTTCAACCCTTCTGGTGGGACCCAGCTCCCTGTTTCGCTTTTCTGTTGCTTCGGCAACCCGTATGGCAAGCTCCGAGAATGCTTTGCCCATGGTTGACTCCTTCTCTTCGGCCACCGGAACGCCTTCATCGCCCGATTCACAAATGCTTTGAACAATCGGGATCTGACCCAGAAGATCAATCCCGAGTTTTTCAGCCAGCTTCCTGCAGCCCTCCTTTCCGAAAATATAGTACCTGTTTTCAGGAAACTCTTCCGGTGTAAACCATGCCATATTCTCTACCAGTCCGAGAACAGGCACATTGATTTTCTCCCCTGCGAACATACTTATTCCCTTGACCACATCAGCCAAAGCCACCTCCTGCGGCGTACTTACGATAATCGCTCCTGTAACCGGAACCTCCTGTACGATGGTCAGGTGAACATCCCCCGTTCCCGGAGGCAGATCAAGTACCAGGTAATCGAGCACTCCCCAGTCACCCTGGGTGATTAACTGCTTCAACGCACTTGTGGCCATGGGACCCCTCCATACGAGGGCATCCTCAGGTTTTACAAAAAACCCGACTGAAAGCAACTTAATGCCATATTTTTCAATGGGAACTATCCATTCTACACCTTTTTCTGTCTTTCCTTCCGGTCGTGCATCCTCCAGGTTGAACATCTTAGGAATGGAAGGACCATACACATCTGCATCAAGCAGTCCGACCGAATACCCCTGGTTCTTTAATCCAATGGCCAGATTCACTGCAATGGTCGACTTACCAACCCCGCCCTTTCCGGAAGCGACCGCTATAATATTTTTAACCTCCGGCAAAACCTCAGGCGCCTTCGTACGCTCCGGTATTTGGGTGCCAATGTTGCCCCTGATCTTTACCTCATCACCCAATTGCGACTCGATCGCACCCACGCACGCTTTCTTCATCGACTGGATAAAAGGATCATTGGGACGGCTGAATTTAAGCGCAAACCTCACCTCATTGCCCTGAACGGAGAGGTTCTCAACCATATTTAACTCAACAATATTCTTTCTGAATTCGGGATGAACAACCCGTTTTAATGCCTCTACAACCTGCTCTTTTGTAATACTCATCATTCAATGGTTTTCCTGCAAAGGTAGCCATTTTTTTTATTTAGATTTAATCTTTATAGCCTGGATTATTCAGGATAGGTCCATTTCCAGGGTTGGATCCCAAAAGTGGCGGTGGAAATGTTTAACCTGGTCGTTAATAATAGTAACTCCTTCATTTTCTAACATTTCAGCCATCACTTCCGGTCCATCAAAGTGGTGTTTTCCGGTGAGCAGACCAATGCGGTTAACCACCCTGTGGGCAGGAACGTACCCGGGCTGGGAATGGGAATGGTTCATCGCCCAGCCAACCATGCGCGACGATTGCGGTGATCCTACATACCGGGCAATGGCCCCGTAGGAGGTAACCCTCCCGGGAGGTATTTTCTTCACAACTTCATATACCCTTTCAAAAAAATTCTCTTCAATCATCTTGTTCCGGGATTTCCATAACCTGCAAAACGGAAGGCAGTCTGAAAGAGATATAGTTGATGTTTGAACCATCAGTAAGAAACTGCTTTTCGTAGAAGGTTTTGATGGACAGGGTCTCGTTCAAAAACGCTGAATTATACAGATCCTCAGTCTCGTGTATGATCTCCATGCCATTGTAACTCACCAGCTCCCTGGTATATGCATACAGCAGGTCATTATCTGTTTTTAGGTGGACCAGGCCATGATCCTTGAGAAAGGTGCGGTATCTGTTCAGAAACAACGACCCCGTGAGTCGCTTTTTATTTCGCTTTCTTTTAAGCTGCGGATCGGGAAAAGTGATCCAGATCTCCTCCACCTCCCCGGGTGCAAAAAACGATTCGATAAACTCGATGCGGGTCCGGAGGAAAGCAACATTCACAAGCTCCTTTTCATGGGCGATCTTCGCCCCCTTCCAGATCCTTGCTCCCTTTATATCCACCCCAATGAAATTCCTGCATCTGTCTTCCTCTGCCTGTCCAATGGTATACTCACCTTTTCCGCAGCCCAATTCAAGCACGATGGGACGATCATTTCCAAAGACTTCAGCCGACCACCTTCCTTTGAATGAATAGTCTTTCCTGAAAACATCCTCAAATCGGGGTTGAAACACCCGCTCAAATGTCTCCATTTCAGAAAATCTCTGAAGCTTATTCTTGCTCAATGTACTGATGTTTATGGATTGGCTTTACTGACCCTCAAACCAATCTCCTTTACAGGCACTTCGGGAAGCCGCATCGCCTGTTCAATGGAGACATGATAATATCCTGTATCGGGAAACACCGTATTCTTTCTATACAGATAGCCAATGGCACGGATATTCCCCACCCCTTTGCCGATCCATTTACCACTGTTTTCAGCCAGGATAAAATTGATCGTATCGGTTATTGCCTGACCTGAGGGACCGGTGATATGCACAAACATATGAAGATTGCTGAGGGGATATTCTGTGGAATGACGCAACTGGACCTGGATATCGTGGAGACTGGTCGTGTCGTCCATGTAAAATGAGAAATCGACCGGATCATCCCATCTCCAGATTCCGTTCTCAATACGTTCAAAATCATGAAACACCATGTTTCCATCACAGGATGGCAGTGCCATAATTGCGGTTAACAGGAATACCCCTAAAATGCTCTTCTTAATCATCGCTTTTTACGTTGCCGGGATCCAGACCTGTTTCTTCCCTTTCTCTTACCCTTGTTCTGCTTTTCAAACCTTGTAATACTTTCCTGTCCCACCACATCCTTAAACTGTCCGGGCTCTTCCGTCTCAACCTGGTGGTATGCCTCAAGCAGTGTATCGGGGAATACATTTTTCCTGTTCAAAGCAATAATCTCTCTCACCCGCTCCACAGGAACGGGTACAAAAACAGGAGCAGCCTTGTCGGTATCGACAGAGTACCACATCACACCCCGGTAAACATCTGTTTTTTGATGAATTGCTTTCCCTGCTGTAATCCTGAGTGAAATATTCCTGTCGGGAAAATCCTTCCGTGCATCGGAATAGCTATCAACCTCATAGTTAAGACAACATTTAAGTTTTCCGCACTGTCCGGCCAGCTTGGTCGGATTAAGCGCGATCTCCTGTATGCGGGCAGCCTGGGTACTTACGGAAACGAAATTAGTGATAAAGGAAGCACAACAAAGTTCTCGTCCGCAGGTACCGATACCCCCGATCCTGCCGGCCTCCTGCCGTGCCCCGATCTGCCGCATCTCAATCCTGATCCTGAATGTCTCAGCCAGCACCTTGATCAGCTCCCTGAAATCGACACGTTCATCAGCGATATAATAAAAAATAGCCTTGGTTTTGTCGCCCTGGTATTCCACATCACCGATCTTCATTCCGAGCCTCAACTGCTCAACGATGCTTCTTGCCTTTAGCATTGTTGAATGCTCAAGGTCAATCGCCTCCTCCCACTTCTCGATATCGGCAGGTTTGGCCTTTCTGTAGACTTTTTTCAGTTCATCAATGCGCGGATCAAATTTTGTTTTGGCAAGCTGCTTTTCAACAATCTCTCCGGCCAACGTGATAATGCCCAGGTCATGCCCCGGCGAGGCCTCCACAGCCACAAAATCTCCCCGCTTCAATCTCAATCCGTTCACATTCCGGTATATCTCTTTTCGTGTATTCTTAAACCGTACCTCAACGATATCCGGTATATCAAAATTGTCCGTCAGCTCCCTGATCCAGTTGAACGAATCGAGCTTGCCACAACTACCAAAATAGTACTCCAAACGATCCGTGTTATCGTTCGAAATCTCATGTTGTTTCTGGGAACAACAGCCTCTTGCAATCTTGCTTTCCATACACAGCCTCAATAATCGGTTGACGATGGGTCAACCACACAAAGGTAGGTAATTAAGGTGAAACGTAAAAGACCAGCTATTGCTTTCTCACTTCTCCGAATCCACTGGGGCGGGTTGCTTCAAAAGCAGTATGTTTTTTATGGCAAGGTCGAGCAGTATAAGTTTCGGGTAACCGTTGGCCCCGATATGCTCAATGGCCCGCTGGAACTCTTCAGCCATCTTAAACACATTTCCCTGGTGGATAAAGGGCGAGAACCTGACTGAAAATTCATCCTCCTTTTGTGACAGATAGGTGATCTCCTTCTGCTTTAGGTTGAGCATAAAATTCTCCCTGATCATCCGCAGTCCATAGGTAAGAAACAACTTCAGTCGTTCCCTGCCCCATCCGGCAATTCTCTCTGTCCAACGGTGCAACTCAACGATCTCCCGGCCATAACTCTTCCTCATAAGAAAGACGAACTCCTCAAAATGTTCATTTTCCAGCTCTGCTGATGTCATCAGCTGCATAGCCGTACTGAAATTGCCATTTGAGCGTCTGACAACATCCTCAATTCTCCCTTCCTCCCCCGGAAACCGCACTCCCAGTCCGCCCCGGACAGCCTCATTGTCAAGTGCACCAATCCTGATTCTCTGCGTCCGACTCAGTATAGTAGGCAGGATCTGGTCGGTATGTTCCGCAACCATGAGAATAACTGTTCTGTCGGGCGGCTCCTCAATGAACTTCAACAATGCGTTGGCCGCAGAAACATGCATCTTTTCAGCCAGCCAGATGATCAACACCTTATAGGGTGCTTCATACGACTTCAGACTCAGTTTTCGAAGCACGTCATTGCTCTCACTCCTGCCGATAAGGCCCTGCATATTCGCTGCCCCAATTACCTCATACCATTGATTTTCTGAAATATAAGGATTACCTGTAACAGCTTCCCTCCACTCCTTAATATAATGATCACTCACCGTCTTCCCAACTTTTCCCTTGATATTGACCACAGGAAAGACAAAATGTAGGTCGGGATGTGCCAGCTTGCCGTACTTGATACAGGAGGGGCAACTACCGCATGAATCATCCTCCAACGGTTCGGCACAACACATATATTGTGCGTATGCAATCGCCAGGGGCAGACTTCCTGCCCCTTCAGGACCAAAAAAGAGCTGGGCATGACTGATCCGGCCATCCCTGACCGATCGAACCAGCCTGCTTTTTACCTGTTCCTGACCAAGTACTTCCTTGAATTGCATATAGTTCTCCTTTATTAAGTGTCTGTCCATAAAGTCCGATAGCTGCATTGCTGCAAAAATCTTAAATCCTCGAATACATTAGTATACTGCGTCTTAAGATTTTTGCGCGCTTTGCTCTCGAACTTTATGATCCAGCCACTCCGACTTTATGGACACTCTCTATTAATTAAGTATACAAATTTAGCAAAAATATGCCGTTTAAGTCATGCTGATAATCAGTACCTGCAAAAAACGGGATGCAGTGGAGTGCAAAAAATTCAAAACTATGTTAATAGAAGGGCCTGTCCTTGTTGTGCGTTAGATGTGTTTTACTTTAACGATCAAAAAGTATATAAAAGGGTCGAAAAAGAAGAAAAGGAAATGAGTGTCTCTTTGATCTTTAACCGATAATATACTACCTTTGTATTCCTATCAGTAAACCATAAATTCACATAAATAGATTATTATGCAAATCATTGACAATTACAATTTTGCCAACAAAAAAGCGATCGTAAGGGTCGACTTTAACGTACCACTTGATGAAAATTTTATCGTAACAGATGACAACCGGATTCGCGGAGCCCTTCCGACCATCAAAAAAATCATTGGTGATGGTGGATCCGCTATCCTGATGTCGCACCTCGGAAGACCAAAGTCTGGTCCCGAAGAAAAGTTTTCACTCAAACATGTGATCCCGACCCTGTCCGGACACCTGGGTGTCGATATTCAGTTTGCAGATGATTGTATGGGCGACCAGGCCCGTGAAAAATCTGCAGCGCTCAAATCCGGTGAGGTACTGCTGCTCGAAAATCTGCGTTTTTACTCCGCCGAAGACAAGGTAAAGACGCCTGAGCAACAGGCCGAAACAAGAAAATTCGCAGAAAAGCTTTCTACCTATGCTGACGTATATGTAAACGACGCTTTTGGAACAGCGCACCGTGCCCACGGTTCCACCGCGGTTATTGCCGACTTCTTTACAGAGGATGCCAGGATGTTCGGATTCCTGATTAACAAGGAGCTGAACGCACTCGATAAGGTGCTGAAAGAGTCTGAATCTCCGTTTACCGCAATCATGGGAGGTGCCAAGGTGTCTGACAAGATAGAGGTGATTGAGAACCTGCTCGACCGGGTGGATAACCTCATCATTGGTGGTGGGATGACCTATACCTTTATCAAAGCCAGGGGGGGAGAGATAGGAAACTCCCTTTGCGAGGAGGATAAACTTGACCTCGCCATGGATATCATAAAAAAGGCTGAGGCGAAGGGTGTCAACCTTGTGTTACCGGTCGACCAGGTGCTGGCAGATGATTTTAACAACGAGGCAAATACAGGTACGGCACCCATTATGGAGGGCAAGGCCGGATATATGGGGCTTGATGTGGGTGAGAAAACTGTGGAACTTTTCTCCGACGTGATTATGGATTCAAAGACAATCCTCTGGAACGGTCCGGTAGGTGTCTTTGAAATGTCCAACTTCCAGAATGGAACCGTCAGCATTGCCAAAGCCATTGCCGCGTCAACCTCCAAAGGGGCATTCAGCCTGGTAGGAGGAGGCGATTCCGTTGCCGCGGTTTATAAATTCGGTCTTGAAGACAAGGTGAGCTATGTCTCCACCGGAGGCGGCGCAATGCTTGAATACATTGAAGGCAAAGAACTTCCTGGTGTAAAAGCGATCAAGGGTTAATCATTCCCCGGGATGTTTTACAAGAGATGCAGTATCTCGAGGAGCGAATACTAAAACTTAAAAGTGCCGCGGAATTCGAATCCGCGGCACTTGAAGTTTTTCGTCTCCAGGCTGCAAAAAACCCTGTGTATGCAGGGTACCTCAAGCTGCTCCATGTTGAACCGGATGAAGTGGATAGAACGGAGAAAATTCCGTTCCTTCCAATTGAGATGTTCAAGTCCCATAAAATCATACTCGACCACCATGAAGCGGAGGTGGTATTCAAAAGCAGTGGGACAACAGGACAGCAACCCTCCTGTCATTATGTCGCATCTGAAAAACTATACCGCAAGAGCCTGTTAAAAACCTTCATCTCCTTCTACGGTAAACCGCAAGAACTATGCATTCTCGCCCTGCTGCCCTCCTACCTGGAAAGAGAAGATTCTTCACTGGTATACATGATGAACCACCTGATCGGGTTAAGTAGTCATTCCTCCAGTGGATTCTATCTCCACAACTATTCTGAACTGGCTGAGCAATTGAAAGAGAGAGTTGCCGATGGTGCTCCGACACTCCTGCTGGGGGTAAGCTTTGCACTTCTTGAGCTAGCAGAGAAATATCCTCTGCCATTATCCGGAAATATTACTGTAATGGAAACGGGAGGTATGAAGGGCCGTCGAAGGGAACTGATCCGAGAAGAACTACATTCCATTTTAAAGGCTGCATTCAGGGTGAAGGAAATTCACTCCGAATATGGGATGACCGAGATGCTATCACAGGCTTATGCCGGCAGGTCCGGAAAGTTTATCCCTCCGCCCTGGATGAAAGTTCTCACCAGGGAGCTGTATGATCCCCTCACGTTGACCCCTCCCGCCAGGGCAGGCGGCATCAATATCATCGATCTTGCCAATCTTTACTCCTGCAGTTTCATCGCAACAGGCGATACCGGAAAAATGATGGAGGATGGATCATTCGAGATTACCGGGAGATCGGACCATTCGGAAATCAGGGGATGTAACCTGATGGTATTCTAGACTGTATTATCCAGGCTGGTGCCTCTTATCCTTAATGGAAAAATGCCTGTCGCATCCGATTTCCAGGGTCCGCAAATATTTTCGTGATATGGGGAGAATATGTGTGGTTCCATGAACAACCTTACATGTCATCGACTTACGGTCGACTTCTGACAGGTAATGCAGGTTAATGATCAGTGAACGGCTGATTTTCGCGAAACACAGTTCAGGAATAACCTCTTCAACCGCACCGAGATTCATTGATAAAGTTAAGCTTCTGCCATCATCGAGCTGCAAGGTGCTGTAATTGGAATCGGCCTGGCAGAATATGATCTCATCGGGATGGATCATCATGAATCCGTTTCGGTTCCTAAACTTGATCTTTTTCTTGTCGGATAGCTGATAGATCAGCTGGGAGAACCGATCCTCCACTGAGGATGACTCGACCTTTTCCGATAATTTTTCCAGGGATTGGACCAGTTCCTGCTTATTCACAGGCTTAAGGAGGTAATCGACTGCAGAGGCCCGGATGGCCCGGATGGCATGATTTTCAAAGGCTGAAACAAAGATTACCTTGACTTCAATTGTATGTTGGATCAACTTCTCAACAAGATTAAAACCACTCTCCTCCTGCAAGTGTATATCCAGGAGAATTGCATCCGGCCTTTTATTCATTATCTCTTTAAAAGCTGCATCAACATGATCGGCCTCCCCCAAAACTTCGATCCAGGATATACCGGAAACCATATCCTTAAGCAGATTGCGTGCGGGTTGTTCATCATCAATTATGATCAGACTGAGCTTCTTCATGGCTCCTGGTTGTTATCCATGATCCCTTTGCCTCTAACTTCAACGGGTCTTCCGCTCCAAATATAACCTTTGTTTTTCGCTTTTCCTGTAGACAATCATAGATTTCATAATTATTTAACCGGGGATCATATCTTTTCCACTCCGGGAATAATAGCATCCTCAAGGTGTTCGATATCAAACAGGGATCCATGTGCAATTACGCTCACCAGATCGAACCTCACCGGCATGCACACTGCATATTGATAGAGATAATGCTCTGCTGCCTCAATGATAAAACGCTCCTTGGCGGGTGAAAGCAGATCTTCCGGATGAGGAAAACTGCCCTGCTTTCTCGCCTTCACCTCAACAACTATTAGCAACTTGCCATCGGTGCAGACAATATCGAGCTCCTTGTGCCCGTAGGTCCAGTTCCTGTGAAGTAGGCAGTAGCCTTTTGAGACAAGGAATTCGGCGGCAAACTCCTCGGCCCTTTCACCAAAATCGTGTGATTCAGCCATAAACGATATTTTAGGATTGATTCATCAACAGGGAATTCTCTTCCCTCTGTACCGTTAATGTGCTAACCCTGCCAAATATCAGCGGGAAATTGATTTTTTTATGACCTGCCGGAAAACCAAACAGTGTGGGGACATTATATTTCTGCGCTCGTTCAGCTATAATCTCCAAAGGACCAGATCCATAAGAGACGCTATTATCATGCATATCAGAAAAATCGCCGATCACCATTCCTGCTACCTTGCGGAAGATATCGCGCATTTCAAAATTCAAAATCATCCTGTCGATATGATACATGTATTCATCAACATCTTCCAGGAAGAGTATTTTTCCTTCATATTCAGGCTCATACTGCGTTCCGGCCAAGGAGTACAGGACCGACAGGTTTCCCCCGGTGAGCGCACCTTCGGCGCTGCCCTGAACATTCAGCGGATGGTCGTCAGGATGATAATGCACCTCCTTTCCCGCAAGAAGGTTGAGCAGGGATTCGACAGATGCTCCATCCTGCGGCTCTTTCATCATCAGGGAATAGGGCATGACACCATGTATGGTCTCCATGAACTTTCCAACGGCCGAATGAAGCGCCGTGATATCGCTGAATCCGACAAGCCATTTAGGATTATCCCGCACCACCTCCCAGTCAACTCCCGGTAGCAACTGTGCGGTACCGTATCCGCCACGTGCAGAGAAGATTGCCTTTACCGAAGGGTCCGTGAACATCTGGTGAATATCTGAAAGACGCTCCGCCACAGTTCCGGACAGCTGATGGTTTGTCCCATAAAGGTTGCGCCCGCTTACTACCTTAAATCCGGCGTTCAGCAAAAAACGGGTAAATGGGATAAGCTCTTCATTGCCGATTCTCCGTGCCGGCGCGATGATGCCAACGGCATCTCCCTTTTGAAGAAGTTGTGGTGAAATAACAGATTCCATGAGAGCGAAGGTATTAATTTTTTATCTTTGCCCATATTTACAGTTACTTCGACAATGAAACAATACAAACGTTACCTCATCACCTCTGCCCTTCCCTATGCAAATGGCCCGCTCCACCTGGGCCACCTGGCCGGAGTATACGTGCCTTCCGATATCTATACCCGCTACCAGCGACTGCGCGGAAAAGATATCATCCACGTCTGCGGCTCCGATGAGCATGGTGTACCCATTACCCTGAAGGCCCGGAATGAGGGGGTGCATCCGCAGGATATCGTCGACCGCTACCATGCGATCAATAAGAAGGCTTTTGAAGATTTTGGCATCGCTTTCGATATTTATTCCCGTACCTCGAACAAGATGCACTATGAAACTGCCTCGGAGATCTTTCGCAAATTGTACGATGAAGGGAAATTGCTGGAAAAAAGTTCAGAGCAGTATTTCGATGCTGAGGAAAACACGTTCCTGGCCGACCGATACATCACAGGCACTTGTCCGCACTGCGGTAATTTAGATGCCTACGGCGACCAGTGTGAAAAGTGTGGAACATCACTGAGCCCTTCCGACCTGATCGATCCCATCTCAAAACTCAGTGGAAGCAAGCCGGAGCTGAGGGAGACCACACACTGGTATCTGCCACTGAACAGGTATGAGCCCTGGCTGAAGGAGTGGATCCTGGAAGAACACAAGGAATGGAAACCCAATGTATACGGACAGTGCAAATCATGGATCGACCAGGGATTACACCCCAGGGCGGTGAGCCGAGATTTGAACTGGGGGGTGCCGGTGCCTGTTGAGGGTGCTGAAGGCAAGGTGTTGTATGTATGGTTCGATGCTCCAATAGGCTACATCTCGGCAACGAAGGAGCTTACTCCAGACTGGGAAAAATATTGGAAGGATGATGATTGCCGGATGATCCATTTCATCGGAAAAGACAATATTGTGTTTCATTGTATTATCTTCCCCGCCATGTTAAAGGCAGAGGGGACGTATATCCTTCCCGACAACGTGCCAGCCAATGAGTTCCTGAACCTGGAGAACGATAAGATCTCTACCTCGCGTAACTGGGCAGTATGGCTCCATGAATACCTGGAGGATTTTCCCGGAAAACAGGATGTACTCAGGTATGTGCTCTGTGCCAATGCGCCTGAGAACAAGGACAATGACTTCACCTGGAAAGATTTTCAGAACAGGAACAACAACGAACTGGTGGCCATCCTCGGCAATTTCGTGAACAGGGCCCTTGTGCTCACCAACAAATATTATAGCGGCGAAGTGCCATCCCCCGGGAAGCTTCTTGAAAATGATACAGCAGCATTGTCGGAGATACAAAAAATCACTGCCTCCGTCGAAAGAAGTCTCGAAAGTTTCCGGTTCAGGGAGGCAGTTAAGCTGGCAATGGATCTGGCCCGCTTGGGAAACAAATACCTGGCCGATACAGAGCCCTGGAAGGCGATAAAAACCGATCCGGAACGGGTGCAGACCATCTTGTATATCGCTCTGCAAATCACGGCTGCGCTCTCCATATTGCTGGAATCTTTCCTCCCTTTCTCGATGAAAAAACTGAGAGATTTCATAGGGTTTAACAAAACCGGCTGGGAACACTTAAGCCATACCGAATTACTCAAACCGGGACACAGGATCAACCAACCCGCCCTGTTATTTGAAAAGATTGAAGATGAGGCAATCAAACAACAGTTAGACAAATTACAGAAAACAAAAGAGGCCGGACAGAAAGAGATGTATGTTAATACGCAAAAACCGGAGATCACATTTGATGATTTTTCCAAGATGGATATCCGGACAGCCACCATCCTGGAGGCAGAGAAAGTACCCAAAACAAAAAAGCTTATAAAAATGGTTGTGGATACAGGCATTGGTATACGCACGATTGTATCCGGTATTGCAGAACACTACGATCCCGAAAACCTTCCCGGAAAGAAAGTGTGTGTGCTCGTTAACCTGGCTCCAAGGAATATCAAGGGAATAGCATCGCAAGGCATGATATTGCTGTCGGAAAACAGCGACGGACAACTCTTTTTCGTTGAGCCCGGGAATGAGTCCCATAACGGAGCGGAGGTAAATTAGCCTCTTGCCCGGATCTGGCATTTACAGGCTGAACGCTTGATATCAGGCGCTTACCTTGTCATTACCCAGGCGCTGCTTACGCCAGACTCGGCCTTCACCCTTGACAGATCCCTGATCGCCTCTTCCTTCTCCGCGTATGATTTGATCGAGACCCGATACAGCCTGTTCTCCGTAATGATCATCTCTGCGGGAAACCCGGCTGACTTCAACTTGTTCATCAACTCTTTGGCATTCATCAGGTTATGAAAACTTCCTGCTATAATAAAGTATCTGTTCTGCTGCACAGGAGGGACATTGGACGATTCGTCAACCTTGGCTTCTTCCTCTTCCTTCATCCCGTCAGGAATCGAAGCTTCATCACTTGCCGGCTTAACAGCAGGAGCACCTGCTGGCGAACCCTTGCGATCATCCGTATCCCTTATCACTATACCTTCCTTCCCGAATTCCACACTGTTCCCCGAGGGGATAAGAAGTATGATCGCCAGGACGGCAATGAGCGAACCCACAACAATCCAGATAATCTTCCATTTATTGACCGGCTTTCTCTGAACAGCAAGCCTGGCAGGTCCATCGCTGGAATGAGCAGCCTCCTTTTGTTTTCTTTCTGCTGGCCGAGGCTTCCCGGCTGGTTTCGCTTCCCTTACCGGCTCCTCTATTTCTGCCTGTTCAGATTCAAGCTCCAGGATATCAAGTGTTTCAAGTCCGAAAGTATCAGGATCAATAACCCAACCGGGATCTTTGATAAAATGAATCCTATTTTCATCATCCCTGGAAAAGGTTCCAACACCTTCCAGCCGGTACTTTTCTCCTTTATCAAGTTTAAACTTTATAGCGTCAACCAACTCCAGGAGCTGTTGTCTCGCCTCTTCCACGTCAATATGCTCAACGGCAGCATACACCTCAGACAGTTTTCCATCGCCCTTCGGGTGGGTGGGGTCGAAGGTAACAACCGGACCAGGGGGTTCAATCTTTCCGTCTGCTCCTTTTGTTCCTTTACCTTCAGTAACGATCAGACTGCCAAATCCCGGCAACACCACTGGTTCCCGATCGGAGAGTATCTGTCGAATGTATGTTCCAAAATATGCCATGACGGAAGTGTTAATTTCAAACTATTTGATGAATGCATTAAATCATAACAAAAATAACACAAATCAGAATATGTAAGAAACTATCCAATCCGACTTCTGAACATAGTTATCAACGTAATAATCCTTATTTTGCCAAATAAAATTGTTGGTATTTGCTATATTCGTGATCTAAAATAGTAACGTCCGTTTTATATGAAAAAAATAAAAATGGTGGATCTTCAAACACAGTATCTTCGTCACAGCGAGGAGATAGATCGTGCCATTCGGGAGGTAATTCATTCAACCGCATTTATCAAGGGGCCTGATGTTGAACTTTTTCAGCAGGAACTTGCCAATTATATGAGGGTTGATCACTGTATTGCCTGCGGAAACGGAACAGATGCACTGCAGATCGCGATGATGGCACTGGAACTTCAGCCGGGCGACGAAATAATTACCACCCCCTTCACCTTTGTTGCCACCGTCGAGGTGATTAGTCTGCTCGGACTGAAACCTGTTTTCGTGGATATTGAGTCCGGCACTTTCAACCTCGACGCTTCAAATCTTGAACAGGTATTAACCAACCGTACCAAAGCGATTGTTCCCGTGCATCTTTTCGGACAGGCGGCCGATATGAACAGCATCCTCGAATTTGCCCGCGGAAATAACCTGTTCGTGATCGAAGATAGTGCGCAGGCGATCGGGGCAACATACCGGCTTGCCGACGGATCATCAGGCAAAGCAGGAACACTGGGTGATATCGGATGCACCTCCTTTTTCCCGAGCAAAAACCTCGGTGCTTTTGGCGACGGTGGTGCACTTTTTGCAAACGACGCCGCATTGGCCAGCAGAATTGGGTCCCTTGTGAACCATGGGATGACCCGCCGATACCATTATGATCATGTCGGGGTAAACTCGCGGCTTGATACAATTCAGGCGGCCATTTTGCGTGTTAAGTTAAAATACCTTGACGAATATAATGCTGCCAGACAAGAGGTTGCAAAAGCATACGATGTCGCATTTTCAGAGATTTCCGGATTAAAGATTCCTGAGAGAAATCCCGATTCGGAACATATTTTTCATCAGTATACCCTGCAGGTGGAGAAGGGAAAAAGGGACACACTGAAAGAATTTCTCAATCAGCAGGAGATCCCCGCCATGATTTACTATCCGGTTCCGCTTCATCTTCAAAAGGCCTATGCCAAACTTGGATATAAAACGGGCAGTTTTCCTGTTGCTGAAGATCTTTCTGAAAAAGTTCTCAGCCTGCCTATGCATAGCGAGATGGATGAAGATCAAATAGATCACATTATTTCCACAACAATAAATTTTTTCAAATAATGACTGGAGAGAAACCATATTTCGCCCACGAAACGGCTGTAATTGATGAGGGATGTAAGATCGGAGTAGGGACAAAGATCTGGCACTTCTCGCATATTATGACAGGTGCCGTGATCGGCGAAAGATGTAACCTGGGTCAGAATGTAGTCGTATCTCCGGGTGTTAAACTGGGAAAAAATGTTAAGGTGCAGAACAATGTTTCCATCTATACCGGTGTGACATGCGAGGACGATGTATTCCTGGGACCATCCATGGTTTTTACCAATGTGATCAATCCCAGAAGTAAAGTGGTCAGGAGAAATCTGTATGTAAAAACCCTGGTAGGCACCGGTGCATCAATCGGTGCAAATGCCACAATCATCTGCGGAAACGATATAGGGAAATATGCCTTTGTAGGTGCCGGAGCCGTTGTTACAAAAGAGGTCCTTCCCTATGCCCTGGTTGTTGGAAATCCTTCCCGACAGGTAGGTTGGATGAGTGAATACGGACATCGCCTCGAATTCGATAAAAAAGGAACCGCTGAATGCCCGGAGAGCAAGGAAAAATATGAACTGAAAAATAATACCGTGAAAAAAATATCCTGAAAAATATATGAGCAAGAACTTTTCAATCATCGGAATAGCAGGCTATATCGCCATCCGGCATGTCAACGCAATTAAAGAAACAGGAAACGACCTGGTGGCTGCGTTGGATAAATTTGACAGTGTGGGATTTGTAGACTCCTTTTTTCCGGATACAGATTTTTTCGTGGAATTTGAAAGATTCGACAGGCACATCGCAAAGCTGAACAGGAACGGCAAGCAAATCGACTTTGTATCCATCTGCTCACCCAATTACCTCCACGACTCTCACATCAGGTCGCCCTGAGAAGCGGGGCAGATGCCATCTGCGAGAAACCTCTTGTGCTGAATCCATGGAACATTGATGCTTTACTCGATTATGAGAATGAGACAGGAAAAAAAGTGTATAATATACTTCAGCTCAGACACCATCCAAGTATTATAGAGCTAAAGAAGACGATTGAAAATGGTCCGCCGGATAAGATCTATGATATTGATCTCTCCTATATCACCAGCCGCGGCAAATGGTACCACTACTCCTGGAAGGGCGATGAACATAAATCGGGCGGGATCGCCACAAACATCGGCGTTCACTTCTTCGACATGCTTACATGGATCTTCGGAGAGGTAAAAGAGAACAAGGTACATCTGTTAAAAAGAGATAAGTCTGCCGGATTTCTCCAGCTTGAAAGAGCAAGGGTGCGCTGGTACCTGAGTATTGATTTCAATGACGTGCCGGCAGAGCCGAAGGCAAAAGGACAACGCACCTACCGTTCCATCACAGTAGATGGGGATGAAATAGAGTTCAGCGGTGGATTCACCGATCTGCACACCCTCTCCTACCAACATATCCTGGATAGAAAAGGCTTCGGAGTGGAGTGTGCCAGGAAGTCTATCCAGACCGTTTACAACATCAGGAATTCCGAACAATCAGAACTGAAGGGTGATTACCATCCATTCATTAATAAAAAATAAAACATGTACAACGAATTAGTCAGCAAGGATAAAACAATGGCCGTGATCGGACTCGGCTATGTGGGACTGCCCATCGCCCTTGAATTTGCAAAAAAGATCAGGGTGATCGGTTTTGATATACGAGAGGATCGTGTTGAGATGATGCGCAAAAACATCGATCCCAGCAATGAACTAACCGCGCAGGATTTTGAAGGGTGCGATATTACCTTCACAGCCAGCATCGATGATCTGAAACAGGCCTCCTTTTATGTTGTGGCTGTACCCACCCCCATCGACGAACACAAAAAGCCCGATCTGTCTCCTTTGCTGAGCGCAACCAGAACCGTAGGAAAGGTGCTGAGCAGGGACGATTATGTAGTGTATGAATCAACTGTTTATCCGGGATGTACTGAGGAGGATTGCGTTCCGCTCCTGGAAGAAATTTCAGGACTTGAATTTATCACCGGTTTCAAGGTGGGTTTCTCTCCTGAGCGAATCAATCCGGGAGATAAAAAGCATACCCTCACTAAAATTACAAAGGTTTCATCGGGATGCGATGCTATATCAGCCGGGGAGATCGCCAAAACCTATGAGCTGGTCATTGAAGCGGGCGTTCACCGTGCAAGCTCCATCAAAGTGGCTGAAGCTGCAAAAATCATTGAGAATAGCCAGCGCGATATCAACATCGCCTTTATGAATGAGCTCTCAATGATCTTCAATAAAATGAACATCAATACTTATGAAGTGCTGGAAGCCGCCGGGACAAAATGGAACTTTCTTCCCTTCTATCCCGGACTCGTTGGTGGACACTGCATCGGTGTCGATCCCTATTACCTCACCTACAAATCGGCAATGTATGGTCACCATGCGCAGATCATCAATGCAGGAAGGGGGATCAATGACGGAATGGCCGCCTGGGTGGCAAAACAGGTGACCATTAAATTATCCAACCTCTTTACAAACCTGAAGGAGTGCAGGGTGCTTGTGATGGGAACAACATTCAAGGAAAATGTAAGCGATATCAGAAACTCAAAGGTGGCTGATGTGGTTTATGAATTAAAAGAATTTGGTGTGGGTGTCGAAATAGTTGATCCCTATGCTAACGCTTCCGAGGTTCTGGAAGAGTATGGGTATCAACTTCAAAAGGAGCCTGCTGACAATTACCACAGCATAATAATAGCCGTGGGTCATGACGAATATGCTGCTCTGAATGAGTCTGACTTTCAAAACATGCTTGTTCCCAATGGTATCCTGGTCGACCTGAAAGGAATTTTCAGAAACCGGATCAATCAACTAAACTACTGGAGTCTTTAAACTTATAAAATAATTCTATATGAAAACAATACTGGTTACCGGAGGAACCGGATATATCGGTTCACATACCGTAGTTGAGCTGCAGGAAGCAGGATTCAAAGTTGTTATCGTGGATAACCTTTCGAATTCTCACCCTGATGTGGTTGATAATATTGAAGCAATTACAGGCATCAGGCCGGAATTTGAAAAGATCGACCTAAAAGACAGGGAGGCTACACTGGAAGTGTTTACCACCCATCCGGAAATTAAGGCTGTGATCCATTTTGCAGCACTCAAAGCTGTAGGCGAAAGTGTCAATATCCCACTCGACTATTATAAGAACAACATCGACTCCCTGATTCATGTGCTGGAGGGAATGCAACTGACCGGAGTGCGGCATATTGTTTTTTCATCTTCCTGCACTGTCTATGGAGAACCCGATGCGCTACCGGTCAATGAGCATGCGCCCATCAAAAAAGCCAATTCACCCTATGGCAATACCAAGCAGATTTGCGAAGAGATTATGGAGGATTTCCAGATCCCGAATCCCGATATCAATGTAATCTCCCTCAGGTACTTTAATCCCATCGGTGCCCATCCAACTGCCCTGATCGGAGAGCTTCCTATCGGTGTCCCGAACAACCTGGTCCCCTTCATTACGCAAACAGCTATCGGATTGAGAGACGAGCTAAAAGTCTTTGGTGATGACTATAATACACCCGATGGATCGGCCATTCGCGATTATATCAACGTGGTGGACCTGGCAAAAGCACATGTTGTGGCCATTGAAAGACTTTTACAAAAAAAGAACCTATCGGGATACGAAGTATTCAACCTCGGTACAGGGAAAGGAAACTCTGTGTTTGAGGTGATAAAAACATTCGAAAAAGTAACCGGTCAGCCTCTGAAACATAAGATAGTCGGGCGAAGAGAGGGAGATGTAGAACAGGTGTATGCAGATACCTCTTTTGCCAACAAGGAGCTGGGATGGAAAGCTGATAAAAGCCTCGAAGAAACGCTCCGTTCCGCATGGAAATGGGAACAACATTACCGTGCAGAAAACACACCAAAACGTTCAGGTGAGATAAAATAATGAATTAATCAGGAGAGTACTTCAGCTGTTGCTTTGGCTTTTCAAAGCTCGTAAACCCGGTTCAAGCAAGCATTAATCAAAAAGGAATAAACATGAAAAAATTACTTGTCACAGGAGGTGCAGGTTTCATTGGCTCACATGTAGTCAGGCTGCTGGTGAATAAATATCCCGAATACCGCATTTTTAACCTTGATGCACTCACCTATGCAGGCAATCTTGAAAATTTGAAAGATATTGAGAAAGCACCTAATTATGAATTCATAAAAGGCGATATTACCGATCAGCCATTTGTCGACCAGCTGTTTTCCGAAAACGACTTACATGGTGTGATACACCTTGCGGCCGAGTCGCATGTGGATCGCTCTATAACGGATCCGTTATCCTTTATTAAAACCAACATCATCGGAACAATGAACCTGCTGAACGGGTGCCGCAACAGCTGGTCATCTTTCGAAAACCGGCTGTTCTACCACATCTCCACCGACGAAGTATACGGAACTTTGGGAGATGAAGGGCTCTTTACCGAAGAGACCCCCTACGACCCGAAAAGTCCCTACTCCGCCTCCAAGGCAAGCTCCGATCACCTGGTGAGGGCCTATCAAAATACATACAAGCTCCCTGTGGTAATCTCCAACTGCTCCAACAACTACGGCCCCAACCAATTTCCCGAAAAACTGATTCCGCTGGTCATCAATAACCTGCGCTACAATAAACCGATCCCGGTGTATGGCAAGGGAGAAAATATAAGGGACTGGCTTTACGTGGAGGACCATGCTGTAGCCATTGACAAAATTTTCCATGAAGGCAGGGTCGGGGAAACCTACAATATCGGGGGAAACAACGAGTGGAAGAACATTGATCTTA
>CAYSMO010000005.1:31615-39527 GCA_964432125.1 uncultured Bacteroidaceae bacterium
AACTGATCACCTTTGTGAAGGACCGTGCGGGACACGATCTGCGTTATGCCATCGACAGCAGCAAGATCAGCCGCGAACTGAACTGGAAACCTTCCGTCACTTTCGAAGAGGGACTGGAAAAGACCGTCGACTGGTACCTCAATAATCTCAATTGGCTGCAAAATGTAACTTCAGGCGCCTATATCGCCTATTATGAAAAGATGTATGGGTAAATACATTGTTAGACCCCAGTAGTAAAAAACTTCCGGGGAGCTGCCATTTTTTTTCCTGCAGGGCTTAATTCATCCCATAAAAAATCTGGGGAGAGGCCATAATAAATGTAATAATTGCTTGAGAATGAAAAAAAATGGCCTTTTTTTACTCAACCGTTACGGATTTCGCTAAATTTCTCGGCTGGTCCACATTGCATCCACGCATAACTGCGATATGATAGGCAATGAGTTGCAGGGGAATCGTAGATAATAAGGACACAAGCGAAGAATCTGTATCCGGAATCTCTATCACATGATCGGCCATATGTACAATGGTATCATCTCCCTCTGTAACAATGGCAATCACGATCCCGTTTCTCGCCTTCACCTCCTGAACATTGCTCACAATTTTTTCATAGGAGCTATCCCGGGTAGCAATCACCACCACAGGCATATCTGCATCGATAAGCGCAATAGGACCATGCTTCATCTCTGCGGCGGGATAGCCCTCAGCATGAATATAGGAGATCTCCTTCAGCTTCAGGGCACCCTCAAGAGCCACCGGATAGGAGACGCCTCTTCCGAGATAGAGTGCATTGTTGACTTTGCTGAAAAGTTCTGCGATCCTTTTCAGTTCGTCATTATGCTCAAGTATTCTTTCGATTTTCTCCGGAATATCCTCCAACTCGTTCAGCAGTTCACTGTACCTCACATCCGCAATTAATCCCCGTCCCCTGGCAATCATCAGTGCCATCATCGTAAGTACCGTAACCTGTGCCGTGAATGCCTTGGTCGAAGCAACCCCAATCTCAGGTCCCGCATGAGTATAAACCCCGGCATGTGTCTCCCGGGAAATACTCGATCCAACCACATTGCATATACCAAGCACAGTTGCTCCCGCCTCTTTTGCGAGTTGTATGGCAGCAAGCGTATCGGCTGTCTCCCCACTCTGGGAGATGGCAATCACGATATCATCGGGTGAAAGGACCGGGTTCCTGTAACGGAACTCTGAAGCATAATCAACCTCCACCTGCACCCGGGCCAGATCTTCAAAAAGATATTCTCCCACCAGCCCTGCGTGCCATGAGGTTCCGCAGGCAACAATGATTATCCTTTTAGCTTCAATTAGCTTGTCGTATACATCGAAAAGTCCACCGAGCTTAATCTCATTGGTCTCAAGCTTGAGCCTCCCCCTGAAAGTATCCCTGATGGACCGCGGCTGCTCAAAGATCTCCTTCAGCATGAAATGGTCGTACCCATTCTTCTCAATCTCTGAAATGCCCAGATCGAGTGTATGGATCCGCGGCTCAAGGCTGTCTGCCTTCATGGTTGTCTTTAAAATAAGCTCATCACGCTTAATGATCGCTACATCATCGTTGTCCATGTATATTACCCTATCGGTATACTCTATGATCGGAGTGGCATCTGATGCAAGGAAATATTCATTTTCCCCCAGACCGATTACCAGCGGACTACTCTTCCTTGCAGCAATGATCTTGTCGTTCTCCTCACTGCAAAGGATCACCAGTCCGTAGGCCCCGATCACCTTCGACAGTGCCAGCCGTACAGCCACCTCTGCTGAGACCTCCTGCGAACGGTAAATATACTCAACCAGGTTAGCCAATACTTCAGTATCGGTCTGACTTTTAAATGCATACCCCTGCTCCTTAAGACTGTCCCTTAAGTAAGTATAGTTCTCAATGATCCCATTGTGGATAATCGTGAAGATACCATTCTGAGACATATGCGGATGGGCATTCAGATCGCTGGGTTCACCATGGGTTGCCCAGCGGGTATGCCCAATACCGATCGTTCCGGTAATATCCTGACCGGTAATATATTCTTCCAGTTCTGATACCTTGCCCTTCTTCTTGTAAACATTCACCTTTCCATTCTGCAGAGCAACCCCGGCAGAGTCGTACCCCCGGTACTCAAGTCGCTTTAATCCTTTAAGAAGTATGGGATAAGCATTTCTGCTTCCAATATAACCAACAATTCCACACATGATTTAATCAAATTTTGAATAAATAAGCTCCAGTCTAAGACCCCCCTGCTGGTTCGAATAGTTGCTCCAGAATTTAATAATTTTGTTTGTAGTAACCGGATTATTAACAAATATGAACAGGTCATTATTCTCAATTTCACCTGAAAGTACCGACTGAAAATGGCGTCCGACACTAAAACTGTAATAATAATCTGGCTCCAGAAATGCACTGTTTTTATTAGACTGGGTAAGCCGGCCAAATTGGAATGCATCGGCGATTATCCCCTGATCGTATAATGGTTCCGGGGTACCATCGGCAAGTTGCCTTTCCATCATCAGCTGTTGTGGGTAATCCCCTGTAGCTATACCACTCAGGCTGTCGGGAACAATATCAAAAACCAACCGGGCAGAATTAATGGCGATCTGACCACTGCCTAAACGCTCGTTGAGATTGGGTATTCTGATTTTCACATTTACCCCAGCCATTCCCTGTGCATAAGCTATAGGGGGCTGTGCATCTTCATTATCAATGAAGTATTCAAGTGCAGTACCGGTAAAATCGTGATGAAAAATGTTGATCTTCTGGGCGAAACGATGATCGAAGTTGATACGGTAGGTACTGATCGGAACCGTATCTCTTGCCGCAACACTGACACTATCGTGATAGTATTTGAAACTTAATCCTGTAAGTGCATTAGCCAGATGAATCTTTGCAAATGTTCCTCCCTCTTCAACAGGCTCGGTTGTGATGTATAATCCATTGAAGTATCTTTGAAATATATAATTATAGTTAAAAATAGAATCGGCCGGATTGGTGGCATCTATGATCCTGCTGAGCAGATCCTGATTGTCAATGTTAAAAATGAGCGTGTCTCCCGATTTGGGGAAAATAACCTTGTTAATTAAGGGATCAGGATTATACTTACCCGCTACATCATAATTTGAATAGTAGGAACTGTCCATCGAGATCGAATCCAGAAATTCATGCACCTTGATTCGCATTCCTTTGTCAGCATCTCCAATAATATCGCTTACGTAAAGAGAAAGGGACAGTGAATTTATATATGGATCCTCCCCAAAATTACCGGACTGCGAAAGACTGAATTCCGTAACAATCTCAGCTTTAGAAAACCCGGTTATCGTATCGACCTGGCTTCCTAATAAAAAAACCCTGCTGCTTTCCAAAGCGGTAGTGCGCCTATTCGATGTAATGCGTGGCCTGGATCTTACCAGCATGGTCTCAAACTCAGTGATTGTATCTGTAAATACAACAATGTTATCATCTGAAGGAAACAGATCAATCCCCAATGTGTTGTTACCAGGTTCACATGCATTGAATAACAAACCCAACAATGCAAAAACAAGCAACGTGTAAGGGGATTTCCTTCTCCTCTGTCCCGCCTCTTTATTATAGTTCATAGGAATAAATAAAATTATGGATTCAGAATATTCTCATAGAAAACGGAATATTCTTCGATATATTTTTCAGGAAGTTGGTAATCAAGATGCGGCTTGCCCGATTCCATGATAATCTTAGTTATAGCATCAGGAAGATCTGCACTTCCATGGATGGCTACATCTGAATATTGTAGTGCCAACCTGGTGAGATTTTCGTACTTCGGTTGTTCAATAACAGCCAGGTCCTCCCTGGTAATCCCGTTCAGAATCGCCTTCTCCTGTAATCGTTTGTCCATGGGTTTATCAAACCCGTTGTTATATATCGAGAAAACAACTTTCGAGTCAGCAAACAACGGATCTTCACGATAAGCCTTCTTCAGGTAAACCGGCACAAGGGATGTAAACCAGCCATGACAATGCACAATATCGGGCGACCATCTTAGTTTACGAACCGTCTCAAGAACCCCCCTGGCAAAAAATATCATCCGCTCGTCATTGTCATCAAAAAATTTTCCTGCAGCATCCTGCATAGTTGCTTTCCTCTGAAAATAATCCTCATTATCAATGAAATAAACCTGCATTCTGGCCGACTGAATGGAGGCTACCTTTATGATTAGGGGATGATCGGCATCGTCAATGATCAGGTTCATTCCTGATAAACGAATCACTTCATGTAACTGGTTTCTCCGCTCATTGATATTGCCATACCTGGGCATGAATGTCCGAATCTCTTTTCCGGTCTCCTGGATCCCCTGCGGCAGATACCTTCCTATGTGCGACATTTCATTTTCGGGAAGATAGGGAGTAATTTCCTGGGAAACGAATAAAACTTTAACACTTTTCATTATGCAGGACTTCTTTTTTGATCGTACAAAGGTACTAATAATTATTGACATCCCAAGGTGCCGCTTCTGATGTAGGTGACCGGCAAACAGCTCTTTCAATCTTTTAAAGGCTCTGTTTTCAACCGGAATAGCTATCTTTGTTCTCTTTTAGGAGCCGATGAAAACCGTAACACAGAAAACCGTTTTACAGAAAGCGGTCAAAGAAGCCAGAGAAGAGGGTAAAAAGATAGGACTTGTACCCACGATGGGAGCGCTGCATGAAGGCCACCTGTCACTGATCCGTGCAGCCATGAAAAACAATGACTTTATCATTGTAACCCTCTTTGTGAACCCTACCCAATTTAACAATCCGAATGATCTGGAACGCTATCCGCTGGATTTGGATGCCGACCTGAAATTGCTGAAAGCGTATCCAATAGATATAGTTTTTGCTCCAGCCGTGGAAGAGATGTACCCAGAAAAGGACAACCGGGTTTTTGACCTTGATCCGCTCGACCGCATCATGGAGGGTAAGTTTCGCCCGGGCCATTTCAATGGTGTGGCACAGATCGTAAGCAAGCTGTTTCACGCAGCAAGCCCCGATACTGCATATTTCGGACAAAAGGATTTCCAGCAACTGGCAGTCATCAAAAAACTGATCGCCTTACTCCATCTCGATATAAAAATCATCGGCTGCCCCATCATCAGAGAGGAGGACGGTCTTGCCATGAGCTCCAGAAATCGCCTGCTCACTCCTCCGGAACGTGCTGCTGCCCCACTCATTTACCAAACAATGCTGGAAGCAAAGCAGATGAAAAACCGGCACACACCCGATGAAATAAAAACATTCGTTAAGTCGGCAATAAACAGCCATCCCCTGATCCAGCTTGAGTATTTTGAAATTGTTGATGATCAAAATCTTATGCCGGTAAAAAACTGGCAGGAGCCCGTCAACAAAGTAGGATGTATCGCTGTTCAATTAGGTGATGTCAGGTTGATAGATAATATTTATTTTTCTTATTTTTGCACCATGAACATCGAAGTAGTAAAATCGAAATTGCACAGGGTCACCATAACCGAGGCAAACCTGAACTACATCGGAAGTCTCACCATCGATGAAGATCTGATGGATGCAGCCAATCTGATAGAAAACGAGAAGGTACATGTGGTAAACATTAACAATGGGGAACGCCTCGAAACCTATGTTATAACGGGGGAACGCGGGAGCGGAGTGATGTGCATGAATGGCGCCGCTGCCAGGAAGGTGCAGGTAGGCGACATTGTCCTGGTCATCTCATACGCGTCTATGGATTTTGAAGAGGCCAAAACCTTTGAGCCCAACATCATCTTTCCCGATACGGCTACCAATAAACTTACCTGACCCCGTTTTGAATACAAGGATCCGGCAAATATCCAGGTTTACCCTTTTCCTGGCAGCAGGACTTCTGCTGCTCTATTTTGCCTTCAGGGGAATCGACTTCTCGGAAATGGCAGGGCATTTCAGGGAGGCAAAATATGGTTGGATAGCTGTCTCTTTTCTCTTCGCCATTTTCTCGCATATCAGTCGTTCAAGACGATGGATCCTGCTCATTGAACCCCTCAACCATACACCGAAACTATGGAACACCATCAACGCAGTGCTGTTCGGCTACCTGGCCAACTATGCATTGCCGAGGGCCGGAGAGGTAACACGCTGCATCTCCCTGGGAAAAAAGGAAAAAATACCAGTCGACTCACTCATCGGAACGGTCATCGTGGAGAGAGCGATCGACCTGCTCTCCATGTTTGTTATCCTGTTTATCCTGCTGATCGCCCGATTCGAAAAATTCGGCGCCTTCTTCACCGATTACATATTTCAACCCATGGGAGATAAGATCAATGTCATTTTCGGACAGGCCATCCTGTTCTGGATCCTTGTTGTCGCAGGATTGCTAATGATTGCCATCTTACTATTCATTTTTCGCAGAAGAATTGCCGCTCTGAAACCTGTGCAAAAAATGCTTCAGATCATGAAAGGGATTGTCGGCGGACTTAAAACCGTGGTGCGAATGAAAAGAAAGTGGGAGTTCCTGTTCCATACCCTGTTTATCTGGTTCAATTACGCAATGATGACCTGGGTGATCGTATTCTCCCTTCCACATATAACAGGAGATCTTAAATTTGTCGATGGGATCTTCCTCCTGGTGATCGGAAGTATGGGAATGGCGGTGCCTGTGCAAAGCGGCATCGGGGCATTTCACTGGATCGTGTCGCGAGGACTTCATTATGTGTATGGATTGGAGCTGACAGAAGGATTGGTTTTTGCCACAATGCAGCATGAATCCCAAACTTTGCTTATACTTGTACTGGGAAGTTTAGCCATGTTCTTTCTGTTTTCAAAAAACAGAAGGATCAGGCTCTCCACCATAAATAAAGAGATTGAAGATCTACACGAAAATAAAGAGCAAGGTAGTTGACAGGAAATCCCTGACTGGTATTCTTGGAAACCTGCACCCAAAAGGTCAACGCATTGTATTTACCAACGGCTGTTTCGACATTCTTCACCCAGGACACATTCACCTGCTAAGTGCAGCTAAGCAACAAGGCGACATCCTGATTGTCGGACTGAATACAGATTCTTCAATAAGGAAACTTAAAGGAGAACTGAGACCCGTAATGGATGAACACTCCCGTGCCATCGTCCTGGCATCAATGGGGGTTGTAGATTATGTTGTCCATTTTTCAGAAGAGACCCCACTGCAACTGATTAAGGAGATTGGTCCCGATGTGCTGGTCAAGGGAGGCGACTACGCTCCGGAAACAATTGTAGGATCAGAATTTGTAAGGTCCCGCGGAGGAAAAACAGTCGTCGTCCCCCTCCTCGAAGGATTCTCCTCAACAAAATTCATCGATAAAACAGGATAGCATTTGCCGGTTTTTCTTATGAATGATTAACTTTACCAGTAGGTTATATAATACTTGGCAATAAAGCAAAAGTTGCTGAATCATAAAGTTCGAAAGCATTACAAGTCCCGCACCTAAGCAGGAGCCTACAAAAATATTCTATGCAGCGATCGGACTTTATGGACAGAAACTATATTAAACTATGGCAAAGTCAAAAAGTGTATTTGTTTGTCAGAATTGCGGCGCTGAATCACCCAAATGGATCGGCAAATGCAATAGCTGTGGTGCATGGAACACTTATGTGGAACAGGTGATCCATAAATCTACCTCCCGTCGGTACGAGTCAGATCCCGGTCGCCGTATGTCACCAGAAAAAATTACTGAAATCCGCTCCGATAAGCTGCAGCGATTCGATACCATGAACGCTGAATTTAACAGGGTGCTTGGTGGCGGACTGGTACCCGGATCGGTGGTGCTGATCGGCGGGGAGCCGGGAATAGGGAAGTCAACACTCGCCCTGCAG
The DNA here is from genome assembly GCA_964432125.1 of uncultured Bacteroidaceae bacterium. GTDB lineage: Bacteria > Bacteroidota > Bacteroidia > Bacteroidales > M55B112. Next base: position 39,419 of record CAYSMO010000005.1, read on the forward strand.
ATCGCCCTCAAATTCGCAGCCTCAACGCTGTATGTGTCGGGCGAGGAGAGTCCACAGCAGATAAAAATGCGGGCTGAACGCCTGGGCAAGCTGAACGAGGATACCCTGG
>CAYSMO010000006.1:0-39228 GCA_964432125.1 uncultured Bacteroidaceae bacterium
CATTCAGATCCCTGGTATGGGCAATTTCATTGTCATTGAAATTAACCATCAATGTATCAGTATCCTTGAAGTATGTAATTTTCATATCACTCTTGTTCTTCCATCGGCCTGAATCTCTTGATGCTCGGGGAACCGGTACACCTGTTCAATCCACTGCATCTTAATATCCTTTCTGTCGGGCCGTTGCCTGGTATGCAGGAAATAATTTGTGAATTTCAGTTTCTGCATACGTTTTCTAAAAAATTAGATTTCTTGAAACAAAGATACTGAAAAATCAAACAACAGCGAGTTCTATTAGTAACGATCCCGCTGGCGTTGTAAGCTGCACAACTTTTATATTTTCCATCAGCTATCTAGTAATGTGGAGCGCGGTATTTCAATGCGATCAAGGGACTTGGGGGAACAGCACGGCTGGTGATGTTGCCGAAAGAGAGTCATGGCTACCGCGCTAAGGAGAGCGTCTTGCATGTACTGTGGGAGCAGGACCAATGGTTGGAAAAATATGTAAAATGATGATTTTTGAATTTCATTTTCTATATTTATCAGGAGAAAACTAAAACCATCTCCAACTAACCTGATTCGTAATGTGGAAAACTACGCTGCTGCTGCTGATTACGATCATCGTAATTCCCTTTTTTGTCTTTAAGGTCGACGAACCGTTATCGGCATTCCAGGGGGCTGTTTTGGCCGATCTTGTATTGGTATACTTCACAGCCGCTCTACTCTGTTTTATACTGAGCCTTTTAACCGGCAATTATAGTCAGGTCGACAAGCTCTGGAGCCTTATTCCCATTGCTTATGTCTGGATCGTAGCAGTGCGATCGGATTTTGAGCCAAGAATAGTTTTAATGGCGGTTTTGGTTACGATCTGGGGCATACGTCTCACCTATAATTTCTCGCGCAGGGGTGGATATTCCATCCGTTTCTGGACCGGCGAAGAGGATTACCGCTGGGCCATTCTCCGGGCGAAGCCTGAGTTTGAAGCAAAATGGAGATGGGTCCTCTTCAATTTCTTTTTTATCTCGATGTACCAGATGGGACTGATCCTGCTGATCACCCTTCCGGCTTTGAAAAGCATTGGCGGCGCTCCACTTGGCTGGCCCGATCTGCTGATCGCCGGATTGTTCCTCCTGTTTGTTATCACCGAAACGATCGCTGATCAGCAGCAGTGGCGCTTTCATAAGGAGAAGCGCAGGTTGATAGCTGAAGGCGGAGAATTGCCCGAAAAGTACAAAAAGGGGTTTGTCTGCACCGGGTTATGGTCGGTGGCCCGGCATCCGAATTACGCCTCTGAACAGGCAATCTGGATCACATTCTACTTTTTCAGTGTCGCAGCCACCGGCATCTGGCTCAACTGGTCTATCATGGGCGCTATTCTCCTTTTACTGCTTTTCTATGGAAGCAGCAGCTTCAGCGAATCGGTATCAGCAGATAAATATGCCGAATATGAAACCTACATGGAACAGGTCCCCCGGTTTATTGGTTTTTCATCCTTCCGGCAGAGGGAGAAGGAGTAGGCTGGTTTTTAATTCGGAAAAATGAAGAAACGAAGAAATGCATTTTACTTCTTTTCACCCTAATTATATCGCAAATTAAATTTACACAGGAACACGACTACAATCCATTGACGCAATCGGAAGTGAAGTGTATCAGCCTGGGAGGATGGCCAACACGCCATCCTTCAGGCCAATCTTCACCTTTTCCCCGGGTTCCACTTCGCCTCTCAATATGGCCATCGAGATCAGGTCGACCAGTTTTTTCTGGATGATCCTCTTCAGCGGCCGTGCTCCGAACTGCATGTCGAATCCTTCCCGCTTGATCAGCTCAATCGCCTCCGGGGTCACCTCAATACTGATATCCTGCTTTTTCAGTAGTTTGCGCAGAATCTCCAGCTGAATGCGGATGATTCCCTCCATGTGCTCCAAGGCCAGTGGACGGAACATCACCAGTTCATCGATCCTGTTTAGAAACTCCGGCCGCATGCTCTTTTTGAGCAGTTCAAAAATCCGGTTTTTCGTCTCGATGTATTTGGCCTCCATGTCACCCTCACCCACATGGGCAAAGCTCTCATGGATGATATCCGATCCGAGGTTGGAGGTCATGATGATAATCGTATTCTTAAAGTTCGCGATCCGGCCCTTGTTGTCGGTTAGCCTACCGTCTTCCAGCACCTGCAGCAGGATATTGAACGTATCGGGGTGTGCCTTCTCGATCTCATCCAGCAGGATCACCGAATAGGGCTTCCTGCGCACCGCCTCGGTCAGCTGTCCCCCCTCATCATACCCCACATATCCCGGGGGAGCGCCCACCAGTCGCGATACGGCGTGCCTCTCCTGATATTCGCTCATATCAATGCGCGTCATCAGCGACTCATCATTGAACAGGTACTCCGCCAGCGCCCTGGCAAGCTCCGTTTTCCCCACACCGGTGGTTCCCAGAAACAGAAACGATCCCACCGGCCTCTTCTCATCGGCCAGTCCGGTCCGGCTTCTCCTGATCGCAGCAGACACCGCTTCTACTGCCTCTTCCTGTCCCACCACCCGTTTTCTCAGCTCATCTTCAATATGGAGCAGCTTCTCCCTGTCGTTCTGCAGCATCCGCGTCACCGGTACGCCGGTCCACCGCGAAACCACATCAGCAATATCCTCGGCCGTGATCTCCTCCCGCACCAGCCTCTTGCCATCCTCCTCATACTCCTTCAGTTTCTCAACGGTTTTGTTTAGCTCCTCTTCTGCTGAAGGCATTTCACCGTAGCGTATCTCTGCCACCCGTCCGAGGTTGCTTTCCCGTTCGGCCCTCTCCGCCTCAAACCTGAGATCCTCTAACCGCTTCTTAACATTCTGAATATTGGAGACGATCTCTTTCTCATCCTGCCAGACAGCCATGAGCTGTTTGTGCTCATCCTTCAGGTCCGCCAGCTGTTTGGAGATGTTTTCCAGGCGCGACTTGTCCTTTTCCCGCTTAAAGGCCTCTTTCTCGATTTCCAGTTGCTGGATTTTCCGTTCCAGGGTATCGATCAGCTCGGGCCTGGAGTTCATCTCCAGCCGCAGGTGAGCCGCTGCTTCATCGATCAGGTCGATCGCCTTGTCGGGCAGAAACCGGTCGGTGATATAGCGCGTTGAAAGCTGTACTGCAGCGATAATCGACTCGTCACGGATCCTGATCTTGTGGTACCCTTCGTACCGCTCTTTGATCCCACGAAGAATAGATACAGCATCCTCTTCAGCCGGCTCGTCGACAAAGACCTTCTGGAACCTTCGCTCCAGCGCCTTGTCCTTTTCGAAATACTTCTGAAACTCATTGAGCGTTGTGGCTCCGATGGCACGCAGTTCGCCCCTGGCCAGGGCGGGTTTAAGGATGTTGGCTGCGTCCATGGCTCCCTCACCACCGCTTCCGGCTCCTACGAGGGTGTGGATCTCATCGATAAAGAGGATTACACTTCCCTCTGCACCAACCACCTCTTTGACCACTGACTTGAGCCGCTCTTCAAACTCACCCTTGTATTTTGCTCCTGCAATGAGTGCCCCCATATCGAGTGAATAGAGCTCTTTTTTCAGCAGGTCGTCCGGCACATCACCGTTCACAATCCTGAAGGCAATACCTTCTGCGATCGCTGTTTTACCAACACCCGGCTCTCCCACCAGGATCGGGTTGTTCTTGGTTCGTCTTGTGAGGATTTGCAGCACACGCCTGATCTCTTCATCGCGGCCAATGACCGGGTCGAGCTTTCCGCTTTTGGCCCTTTCATTCAGGTGTACCGCGTATTTGTCCAGCGCATTGTAATTTTCCTCGGCCGACTGACTCTTCACTGCCTCTCCTTTGCGCAGCTCCTGTATGGCCGCGTTCAGCTCGCTCTCATTGATACCGGCATCCTTGAGCATGCGTCCCACCGGGTCGTCTGCTTTGTAAAGTCCGATCAGCAGATGCTCGAGAGTGACATATTCGTCGCCCGATTTTTTCGCGGCTGACTGCGATTTGACCAGCACCTCATTTGCTTTGGAAGAGAGATACTTCTCCCCACCGGTTACTACCGGATAGCCCTTAATAATACCCTCAAGAGCCGCCTTCAGATGATCACCGTTAACAGATAATTTTTTGAAAATGAAGGGAAGCACATTCTGGTCCACCTCCATGACGCCTTTCATCAGGTGACCGCATTCGATCGCCTGGTGATCGCGTTCAACCGCCAGTTGCTGCGCCCGTTGAATTGCCGCCTGGGCTTTTATAGTAAATTTATTGAAGTCCATAATTATTCTTTTTTATTTGAAATCTTCAAATTATACGCCATAAGTTTACCTCGAAGAAGATCGAAATCATAAAACATATATAATCAGATAGATACATTAACGACAAAGCAGCTAATCCTTATTGGAAGCGACAAAATGACATCAACGCGAAAAAAAGAGCGACAAAATGACAGCTAATATTCTGATGGTGAGGAAAGAATATAATCATTATCTTGCCGGGATATATGGTATGAACTTTGAAAACATTCCGGAGTTGGTGTGGAAAAACGGATACCTCTATTTTTGGATTTTGATTATCTTCGTTGGTGTCGGGTTGCTTATCTATTTCAGAAGAAAAAAGTGGTTATAAATATTTAATTATATGGATTATTCGAAACGAATCTATTACCTGTTGCTGGTTGTAATCATTGTACTTCTTTTGATCTATGCAGAAAAGCTTTTGATCCCTTTTGTTCTTGCCATACTTATCTGGTTTGTGATCAGGGTGTTGAAAACACTCCTTATAAAGTTGCCATACACCAGAAAATTGCCTTCATGGCTTCTGACAGTAATTTCGTCTATCATTCTTCTGAGCTTGTTGAGTCTTGCCGTTAGCCTGATAACCAATAATATTCAGCAGATTTCTACCTCTATTCCCAAATATGAGGAAAATATTAATGGTGTTGCAGAAAGGATCAATAAGAGGTTCAATATCGACCCGGTAAAGTCGATGACAGATACCATCAGGGATTTTGATTTCTCTAAAATTCTGTCACCTCTGTTTTCAGCTCTTACATCGATCTTTGGTAATACCTTTCTGTTTCTTGTTTATCTAGTTTTCATTCTTTTAGAAGAGCCTATTTTTAAGCGAAAGCTTAAATCGATGTATAGTTCTCCGGAGCAATATGATTATATAACTGGTATTCTTCAAACAATCGATGAATCCATCAATAATTATATTGCCGTTAAGACAATTACTAGTCTGGCAACCGGGTTTCTCAGTTTTTTTGTGCTCTATTTTATTGGCCTGGATGCGCCTTTTTTCTGGGCCTTCCTTATATTTATCCTAAATTATATTCCCAATATTGGATCATTAACAGCAACCCTTTTCCCAACCGTGTTTGCATTGCTTCAGTTTGGAGATTTTACACAGCCTCTTCTGGTGCTGATCATTGTCGGATCCATTCAGCTCACCATTGGCAGTTTTGTAGAACCTCGTATTATGGGAAATACATTGAATATGAGTCCGCTGGTTGTATTTTTAACACTGGTGTTATGGGGAACCATCTGGGGAGTTACAGGAATGCTGCTCAGTGTGCCGATCACGGTCATTATCATAATGATACTGAATGAGTTTCCCGAAACAAGGGCGATTGCTATATTGTTAAGCCGACGGGGAGATCCTGCGGCTTAGAACAGGGCAACAGATGAACAACCCGACAAGATTATTTCCATGTATTTGCTTTTTTCTATATTTGAAGAAGATTGAAATGATTTTATGTTGATATGCACCCCTTTTGTATCGCGCAATAATTGTAAATGAATTGGAATGAGTACCGGTATATTTAATTGAACAAGGCACGAGCTATATCCAATAACCGGATAACAAATGAATGCGATGTTACAATTTTGTTCACTTAGTAAATGGGTAAAAAGAGTCCTGATTCTGGATCTGTTGCTTCTGTGCTACGGAAATTCATTGGTAGCCCAGAATGATACGGTGGGTTTGCACACCCCCTTATTGACGCTTGATATTGATCATCTGGAATACCCGGTGGATTCGGGAAGAATGAAAGTTATCAGTGCAGGAAGGATTTCCAAGAGTCTTGATGAAGTTCCATTGCAGGTATATGTGATTACTGAGGAGGAGATACTAATGAATCAGTATATATCTTTGTCAGATGTTCTACTAGCCCTTCCAGGGATCCAGGTGTCGGCCCCGGGAACCGGTGAGCTTGGCGAAAATTTCCAGATATGGAATCTGACAGGTAACCTGTATTCCAAGATTTTGATCAACGGGGTCCCGGTGAAACCTTCCGTAGTGGCTGGCATGCCTCTCGGAAGCCAACTTCCCATTCGCCAGGCGGAACGGATCGAGATTATTTATGGTAATTCATCTGCTGTTTACGGAGCCGATGCCGTTTCAGGTGTAATCAACATCATAACCAAAGAGGCCGGCCAGGGCACTTTTGTGAGAGGAGATATCAGCCTGGGAGGTTATGGACATAACTACATTAATTTTTCAGTTGGTGGCAAGGGTGGCAAGAATAACAATATTCTCCAATATAGTTTCTATGGATCTAAGACGGAAATGAATGCTATGAACCTGGATTATTCAGAGGAGGGAATTTATAATCCGTTGAACTTTTATCAGGCACGCGGGAAAGATATGCAGATTGGGACCGTTACACTTGCTCCGTCGGAAGTAAATGAAGATGTGCTGTCTGATCGCAATATTAATGAAGAGGATTTCAAACGTACATTTTACGGTGAGCAGTATGAAGGTAGTCTGAATCTTCCCGATATGGAAGCAGTTGGTTCGGGTGCCCATATGCTTGGTATGCAGTTAAGTTACCGGGGGATCGGACTGTCGTATAATTATATGTACCGGCGCACACACAGTTCTTTGGGCCTCTCACCAGCTTTTTTCAAGTATAATAATCCACAGAATTTCTGGGGAGAGAGCATTCAGCAGTTTTCCCTAAGCTATAAAAAAGAATTTAAGAGATTCACATCCACATCCCAGCTAAACAGTCTGTTGTATGATATGGACAATAATTCCAGTCAGGGACTTACACAGAATGCATTTACAGACAAGGCTTACCGTTATTCTGCTTCTAACGATTTTGAGTTGAGCCAGGTTTTTTCAACAACCTTGTTTGGAATGGTTGAAACAGTGGCAGGTTTCTCAAGCGCCGTTTCAGGAAATTTACCGGTGACAAATTACTTGTATACACCTTTTGACAGGAGCCTTTACGTTCCCTTTGCTGAGGAGATTAACTCAGATTTCCGAAGTCCATTCGGCCGGTTTGGTGTAAATCCGGTATTATTTACTAATAATTCTGTTTTTGTACAGTTCTACTCCAGTTGGCAAAAGTTCCGTTTTCTGGGAGGTTTGAGAAATGATATCAACACACTGGTTAATACAAATAATTTCAGTCCGCACCTGGCCATATTACATAAAACATCGAACAGAACCTCCTTTCGTCTTTCAGTAGGAACTGCATATAAGATTCCTCCAACTTCTCTGATATATCAATCACTTGCATACCCTGTGAATGATTCCATGATCTATCTTGTTGCTTTGCCCGCGAACACGATCAAGCCGGAAAAATTCTCAACACTGGAGTTTGGTTTCGTTACAAATTTTTCTCCACGTTTCACCCTTGAGCAGACATTTTTCTCTTACCGCATTAGAAACCACATTATTCCCTACCAGGAATCAAAATGGATCGTTGACATGCCCGAAAGCATAAACAGGGAGAGAATTATTAATGATTCTATCGGACAATGGGTCAATCTTGGTAATTCTATCTCCACAGTCGGCGGTAGTCAGACCTCGCTTAAAATGAACAACCTTATTCGATCTATTAAACTCAATGCAGAGGTACATCTATATTTCCAGGCACGTCAGGATAAGCTTCCCAATGTAACAGATATTATAGAAGACTATTTTAAGATAGCACCGCGCCATTCAGGGAAAATGAAGGTATCAATACAGCCAACTGATAATTTTTATCTCTACATAGAAAGTCACTGGATGAGTAAATGGCTCAGGGTATTGATCCCGTTCGACGAATTATATGAAGGAATTTTTGGCGAAGCAGACGGCTACTATACCATGAATGCAATGACAAGTTACAGTGTCAGTAACCACCTCAATCTCTTCCTAAAGGTTACCAATCTCTTTGACGAAAAATACGGATTGGCAAATCCTGCAATGTTGGAACCGAGTCTGCTGTATAATCCACAGTTAAGGAGAACTATTCGGGTCGGGTTATCATACAAAATGAATTAATATGATCAATAGTTGAATGATAATGATGGTTTCAACATACCGGATGCGGCTGAAAACAGTCATTCTCGTATTGCTTTGTTTTCCTGGCATATATGCCCAATTAGGATTTCCGGTAGAGAGACTGCTGCAGGATGATATTACGAAACATTATTTACAAGCGCGTACATTTTACAAGGAGGGACGATATGCCGAAGCACTCAATATTGCGGAGCAAGCTCTGCAATATGCTTTGGCCCGTGAAGAAGAGGAGCAGGAACTGAGTCTCCTGGAGTTGATGGGCGACATTTACCACGAAAGTGGACAATCTGCCAACGGACTTCCGTATTATCTCAGGGCTGCTGGCATGGTTGAGTCAGTTAATGACACAGTCCGTATGGATGTATTGTACCGGAAGATCGCGACAGCATACAGGGCGGAACAGGTTTATTCCAGGGAGCAGGAATACTATGAAAAGCTCCTGGAAGTTCTGCCCCGGGAGTCAGATCAGGATCGCCTTGAAACCAATACCAGAATTGGTTCTGCTGCCTTTCATGGCGGGAATTATGAAAGAGCGATCCTTACTTTCAGTTCGTTGCTTCCGGAATACAGCAGTGGAGGTGCCACCTGGCTCAATATCGTACAGGATCTTGTAACAACCTTTGAAGCGGATGGACAGTATGATAGCGCGCTTCACTATAGTATGATTCTGCTTGATGAATATGAAGATAAGGGAGAGGGAGGTGAGGTTGTAAGACTAACAAATAATATTGGCTATTATTATTCTCTTCTGAAAAACTACAGGCAGGCATCATCATATTATCTTTCTGCCATTGAGGCTGCCCATGCCAATTCAATACCAAAAGAGGAAATTGGTCTAATGATGAGCAATACCGGGGTATGCTTTACCAACATGGGGAATGAGAAAAGGGCCATGGAATTATTTAACAATGCCATTGCGGTTTTCGAGGAGGAGAACTCTCTTCAAGAAAAATCAAGGAATGAGAATATGCTTGCCAACCTGTATCATGCAACGGGCGATTTATATAATGCCGGCTTGTTCTGCAGAGGTGCAATCCGCTCGGCACAGGGGGCTCCGGATCCCTGGTTGGAGGCAAGGGCATACCTTACTTATTCAAATATTCTCAGGGATGGCAATGATCCGGTGAATGCATTGAACTATTATGAAAAGTATCTTTCGATCAGAGACTCCATTGAGTTTGCCAGGCGATTGGATTTGCAGGCATTGGAGAATAAGAAAAACATGCTTGAGCAACAGGAGCGGGCTCTGCGCTTGCGCCTGAAGGAGGATGAAGTCTCGGAGTTGGCTATCGCGCAGCTTAAATTGCAGAACGAAAAAATGGAGCAGGAGAAGGAGCTGTTGATGCGTGAGCGAAACCTTGATCTTCTCAAGCAGGATAGTTTGCGTCAGTCGATTATCATTAAGGACCAGCAATTTCTTGTAGCAAGGACGGAACGAGAAAACAGATTACTTGAGCAGGAGAAGCAGCTTACCGATCTAAAATTGAGCGAGGAGATGGCGAAGCAGGAGGCGCTTGAGAGGCAAAAACAGGTTCTTGAGCAAAAGCAGCAATTGGACCAGCTTGAACTGGCAAAACAGAAATCTGAGAAACAGGCATTGATTGGAACGGTTATCGGTGTGGGCATACTTACACTCATTATTCTTTCCAGCCTGATCTCCACCCACCGGAAAAAGCAACTACTGGCACAGCAAAAGCAAGTTATTGAGGAAAAGAACCGGGATCTTGAACAGAAAAATGAGGAGATCAGTACACAACGCGATGAGATTGAGGCACAGCGGAACCTGGTCTTTGATCAGAAGCAGGCTATAGAGGCCTACAATGATGAGATCATGAAAAGCATTGAATACGCCAAGAGGTTGCAGGCTGCAGCACTGCCTGCATTGGCATTGCTGAAAGAGAAGGTGAAGGATCAGTTTGTCTTTTTCCGTCCAAGGGATGTCGTAAGTGGCGATTTTTACTGGTTTGCCGAGGTGGAAGGAAAAATGGTCATAACGGTTGCCGACTGCACAGGACATGGAGTTCCGGGAGCTTTTATGAGCATGATGGGGATGTCGCTGTTGAAGGAGCTGGTGCAAAAGGAGTATATCACCCATCCCGGGGTTATCCTGCGTCGCATGCGAAAGGAGATCATTAATGCCATGGGACAGAAAGGAATTTCAGGTGAGCAGAGGGACGGGATGGATATGGCACTGATCACCTACGATCCTGTAGCCCGGAAAATAGATTATGCCGGCGCATACAATTCATTATATATTGTAAGAGCTAAATCGAAACCGGCACCTGAAATTGAAGATGGAATGCTGGATCCTGACCAGGAAAACGGGAGCTTTTTTCTGTATGAGGTCCCTGCCGATAAGATGCCCATTGCACATTTCGACAGGATGGATAAATTCAGGAACCACGAGATAGCGGTTTTTGAAGGGGACACGGTTTATATGTTTACTGATGGTTTTGCTGATCAGTTTGGTGGAGTGAAAGGAAAGAAATTCATGTATAAACCTTTCAAACGGATGCTGCTGAAAAATTCTCAGCTTCCCCTGGAGAAGCAGTATTATCTTCTTTCTGAAATTCTGGATCAATGGATGGGGAATATTGAACAGGTAGATGATATTTGTATTATGGGAATTAGATTTTAGGAGAGATTGAATTTACCTATATCCATTCCGCATTCAGAAAAAAAAGCCGAATGGAAACATCCTCAGGGCAATAACAGGAAAAAGAGAAGCAATCTTAACAGCAGGAAAAGAGACATTACTGATGTCAGGCCTGAGGATGAGGACCACGAAAATTAGCTCCTGTTTCCACGAGTCAGAAAGCAGAAACCAATCAAGCGGGTGCAATATGAGTAACAACGGCATATATGTCAATTCCGTTTATAAACATCATAATGATGGAAAGAATGTATTTGATCTTTTAATATATAGACCAAAGGGTTAATAGGCTGATGGCAGGAACATATCGGTTGGCTGCAACTGATGCTGTTCAACCATCTTCAAAGCCCATTCCAGCCTGCCTAAATCTTCCGATCCGGTATTGTTGGTTCCCATGGCAAACTTCACTCCAGCCTCTTTTGCTTTTTCAATCACCCTACTACCCGGCAACCGATACCTGCTGTTGAGCTCCAGAGCCACCCCATTCTCTTTCAAAGCCCGTACAACCCTTTCGATCCGTTCATCCGTCCAAAGTTCATCATACCTTTCGGCAATCTCATCTGGGAGGTAGGTAGGGTTGACATAGATGGCTACAGGTTCCGCGACAACCTTCTCAATCTGTGCTACCAGCTGATCCATAAAATCTTCCGGATCCCCCACTTCGGTCTCCTCCGGAATCCATAACCGCATCCGCGTTCCGTTCCTGTTGGTCCAGGTCATTGCATCGGTAAAGGCATAATCGAAACCGGCAACCAATTCTGGCGAAAACATATCCACCCATTCGCGTCCTTCAGCCTGCATCGCCTTAAAAACAGGCAATCCATTGATGGATGCCAGGTATTCAGCCAGCTGCTCATCAGTCTCAATAGGAAATCTCAATCCGCAATTTGCGGCGATACCATAGTTAATGCCCAGTTTGGCTGATCGCTCTATCAGCCCGGCTAGCGTAAGGTCGCCTTTTTCGTGGACATGGTAATCTACAACCGGGAGTTGACGGAAGTGCAGTTCGGAGATCATTCGCGCAAAGTCAGGATCATCATTTTTCTTTTTCGGCCCGGGAGGCAGGCTGGTTACTATCATATTCTTAACCCTGACACTACTGCTGCTGTATCCTGTCTTGATGGCAAAAGTTCCAGTTCCCAGTTTTCGCAAACTATTCTGCGGTGTGCGAAAAGGCATCGCCGGTTCAATGTAATCCACGACAGGTTGGTCGTTTATTGTTACATAAATATGGTTTTCCCTAACAATCACCTTGAGGTTGAACCAGGTCTCATCGCCGATTGTGTTGTAGTAGATATTTCTCACTGAGCCAAGGCTGCCTGTTTTCAACAGGTGGTCCCAGTCGCCCGGGTTACTGTTATCGATCACCACCTCATATCCTTTTTTTGTGTTTCTTTTGTTCGTATGAAACAGGATGGCAGCAGATGCATCCGGCATGGTATAGAGATCTACCGATAATTCAAAATTTCCAAAATTTCTGAATAATCCCGGATTGTATACAACATTCTTGTATTCACCATGAATCTCCATGATCCCTTCAGAAGATATAGTGAAGTCGCTTCCTCGCCACTTGCCCGGGTTGTCGAGCAGTTCGGTGGTGTTGTTTCTCGTGCTGCAGGCAGTTGAAACGGCAAGTAGAAGCACAGAGTAGATGACAGATTTGAATCTTTTTCCGGTAATATGAGTTACAGGTCTCATTTCTTTTGTTTTGAATGAAGGTGTCATGAACGGACAGGCCGGGATAAAAGTATAAAATTCTTTTCAGGCATTTTGGAATATAGGACAGAATCTCCCATAAATTCATCAAAATAGTCTAAATTTGTGCCCTTCATGAATGCATCGGACAGTAAACTTTTTGTGTCCGGCAGTGTTCAAATAGTAATAGTAAAAGTAAAATCAAGATATGACTAAAAAGAAAACACTACTTATGATCCTGGATGGATGGGGAATTGGTAATGGAACTGAATCTGACGTAATTAGTCAGGTTTCAACTCCCAATATGGACCGGCTGAAGAAAGAGTACCCATTTAACCACCTGCATGCTTCCGGAGAGAATGTTGGTTTGCCGGAAGGACAAATGGGCAACTCAGAGGTTGGGCACCTGAACCTGGGGGCTGGCAGGATCGTTTACCAGGACCTGGTGAAGATTAACAAGGCGATCAAGGACGGATCCATCAAAGAGAACAAAGCATTGGTTAACGCATTTACCTATGCCAGGGATCATAAAAAGCAGGTTCATTTTCTCGGACTCATCTCGGATGGAGGGGTTCACTCGCTCGATAAGCACCTGTATGCATTGTGTGATATGACCGGTGAATATGGGATCGAAGATGTGTTTATCCATGGTTTTGGCGATGGGCGTGATACAGACCCGCAGAGTGGTAAAGGATATTTGCAGCAATTGCTGAACCATATCTCCGGATCCAAGGTCAGATTGGCCTCATTCATTGGCAGGTATTACGCGATGGATAGGGACAAGCGTTGGGAGAGGATCAAAGAGGCTTACGACCTGTTAGTTCATGGAGTTGGAAGAAAATCAGAAGACATCCTTCAAGCCATGCAGGAATCTTACGATAAAGGTGTAACCGATGAATTCATCAAGCCAGTTGTGATGGTGGGAGAAGACAATGAACCTGTTGGAAAGATTGCCGAAGGTGATGTGGTCGTCTTTTTTAACTTCAGGAATGACAGGGCGAAGGAAATCACCATTGCGCTTACCCAGAAGGATATGCCGGAGTATGATATGAAAACCATTCCCCTGCATTATTGTACCATGACTCCGTATGATGCCACTTTCAAAGGGATGCATGTGATTTTTGAAAAAGACAATGTAAACAACACCATGGGGGAGGTTGTTGCCAATGCTGGCTTATCCCAACTACGTATTGCTGAAACAGAAAAGTATGCCCATGTAACTTTCTTCTTTTCCGGTGGAAGGGAAGAGGTATTTAAGAATGAGGAGCGGATCCTTGTGCCATCACCAAAGGTCGCCACATATGACCTGATGCCGGAGATGAGTGCTTACGGGGTACGGGATAAGATCGTTGAGGCACTGCATACCGGGAAACATGATTTTGTCTGTCTGAATTTTGCCAATGGCGACATGGTGGGTCATACAGGTGTATATGAAGCTATAAAAAAGGCGATACAAACAGTCGATGAATGTGTGGGCGATGTGGTTGAAGCGGCCAGGGCCAACGGTTACGATGTAATGATTATCGCCGACCATGGTAATGCCGATCATGCAGTAAATGAAGACGGATCACCAAATACCGCCCACTCTCTGAATCCGGTACCATGTGTACTGGTAACGGACGATTACCAATCGATCGGCGAAGGCGTCCTGGCGGATGTCGCACCAACCCTGCTCCATATCATGGGTGTGGAGATTCCGGAAGATATGACCGGCAAGATACTGGTATAGTTACAGGGCAGGATACTGATTCCTGATACGCTTCTCTTCTCTGGTAAATTAGGACTGAAGGAATGTGTTTTTATTGATATTACTCGCGGACAGCGATCATGGCCTCCCTGATCAGGGGTATTATTTTTACAAGGTCGGTGATCGTTTGCTCATTATACCTAATCAGGGAATTGTATGTCTGGATCTTTTTGCTGGAGGTGTCGACACTAAATCCTTCTTTTTGATACATTATTTCGACTTTTTCATAAACTCTCCTGATTTTTTTAAGCATCAGGACAGTTTCTCTTACTTTGAGAGACTCCTGGTGATTGCTTAAGATGGTATAGATACTGTTGAGTGTATATTTTTGTTGCAGAAGATTCTCGGCCATGGTATGGTTGCCGCTGTCTGCCTCAAAGATTTTAACCCCAATATACATTGCCTCTATCCAGCCTCCTGCGAGAGAAAGGGCTGCGAGGTTGTCCTGACCATTCTTTCGAAAATGGCGATCGGTTTCCCGGTAAATATTATCTATCACTGCATTAAGTGAGTCTTCGTTGTTAAAATACCGTTCGAGTTGCCGGGACGATTTTTGGAAGATGACTTCCGGCAAGCCGATTTTCTCAGATAATTTCTCGATTATTTTATAATATTGAGCAGCGGAGATGGTCTGCCCGAGCAATTTCATGTAAGTTAGATCCACACCATAAATTCCAAGCATTACAGCAATTTGTTCGGGATCGGTATACATGGTAATATCTTCTATTGGAGCAGGTATTGTCGGATCATAATTGGTTCCTGCGTTATAAAAGAGACCTGACAGATCGGTAGGAAGATACATCGAATAAATCACTTCCCGGATTTCCTGGTTTTCGGTTTTCAGTTCTTCATATTTGAAATGTTCTTCTGCTTGTTCTGTCTGGTTTCTACATCCACCCAGGATCAAAAGAACAAGGATACAGGAAATGATAGCTGATCTCATGTTTCTGATTTTCTCTAAAAGTAAGAAAAAGTCTGCAAATGAGAAAGCCTGACGTTAAGACCGATTGGATCAGATGAGGTTTCTTGCCTTGAGCGATTCGATAATAATCTTTACGATCACATCGATTTCCAGGGTCATACAGTTGAACTTGATATCGAAGCGGGTGTAATCATTTCCCTTTCCCTGGTAGTAATCGCGGAAGTTTTTCCTTTTCTTGTCAATCGATACCGCGTAACTTCTTGCCTGCTCAAGGGTCATTTCATATTTTGATGCAGCTCTTACCGCACGCCACTCAAGAGGAGCTTCAAGCATGATATGCAATGATTTAGGAATATCCCTGGTAATTGCAACACCTCCGCGACCGACGATGATTGCATTTCCGATGGAGGCAAATTCACGAATGATTTTGGCGATGGTTGTTCTAATCTTGATGTCAGATTGATAATAGCCTTTTGCCTGGGTAAACAGGAGGTCTTCCAATGCGTTCCTGCTCTTGTACAGGAAAACATGCTCGATCTGGTCACAGTCCACTTCGAGCTCTTTGGCCGACTCGCTAAGTATTTCCTTGCTGATCCAGCGCCAGGGATGATCTTTGGCCTTTTTCGAATTTATCTTGTTCAGCTCTTCGGAAAGTTTGCAGGCAATTCTTTTGGCCGGACAACCAAGCTCCCTGGAAATAGTAACAACAGGGCCGGGATAGATATCCCTGGATGGGTTTTCCTTGTACCACTCCTTTTTATACTTTGAAAGATCTACCTTCATCAAAACAGATATTTAATTTAAAAGTCTATTAAAAATTGGTTTAAAATCGATCCAACTGCAGGTGATTTGTCACTAAGAGCAAAATCATTTCCAAAGCTATTCGACATTCCCTTATTCTCGTAAAATTTACTTTTGGCAAATTCATTTATGTCATGCTATTAATGCACCGTTGAAAACTCAAAATACTATGATAGAAGGTTTATCAGCATTCTCTTTCAAGTGTTTGTTACAATGTAAGGAAAATTGTGTTTTGTGTCAAGTAAAAAGAGATGTTATTTCACATTATTGCAAGCGGGCCAAACATATGATGCAAATGGATGTTATAATATGTTGTTCATCATGAGTAGAAATCATTGTATACATTTACACATTCAGATATTTAAATTTGTTATATTTGTTTTTAATGTCTGCTAATAAAACTGTGATAACCAACGTTAAAAGGAGTATCTATGAAAAGAATTACTGTAATTGGAGCTGGTAATGTCGGGGCCACAACGGCCAATGTTATAGCCCAAAAGGATCTGGCCAGGGAAGTTGTATTGCTGGACATAAAAGAGGGTCTTGCTGAAGGGAAGGCGCTTGACATCTGGCAGACGTCATCTATCATTCACTTTAACACCAGGGTCACAGGAGTTACTAACGATTACCTTAAGACAAAAGGGTCGGGTGTAATTGTGATTACATCCGGAGTACCAAGGAAGCCGGGTATGTCGCGGGATGATCTTATTAAGACCAATGCCGGTATTGTTAAGGAGGTTACAGAAAGAGCCATTAAGTATTCTCCGGATGCAATAATTATTGTCGTTTCCAATCCACTTGACGTGATGACTTATGCTGCTTACCAGGCAGCCAACAAATCGTCGAACAAGGTTTTCGGAATGGCAGGTATTCTTGATACCGGACGTTACAAGGCTTTTTTGGCTGATGCATTAAACGTATCGCCGGAAGATATACACGCCATGCTGTTAGGGGGACATGGCGATACAATGGTACCATTGCCCAGGTACACGTCGGTAAATGGAATACCTGTCACGGAACTCCTTGGTCCCGCAGTGATAGAAAAAATTGTTGACCGCACCCGAAAGGGTGGAGGAGAACTGGTTCGTCTGATGGGAACCTCCGCATGGTATGCTCCTGGTGCTGCCGTAGCACAAATGGTGGAGGCCATTGTTGATGACCAGCGGCGGATCTATCCCGTTTGTGCCATGCTTAACGGGGAGTATGGACTTAAAGACATCTATTTAGGTGTTCCTGTAATACTGGGCAAGGGTGGTGTTGAAGAGATTATTGAGATCAGCCTGAATGCAGATGAAAAGAAGCTACTGAAAACATCTTCGGATTCGGTTCAGGCTGTTATGAAGGTGTTGGATGACATGAAAATTTTCTGATCCCGCCACGAAGTTTTTTTATACGTCGTGTCTGTTTTGTCTCCTGAGAAAAAAGGATACGACGACACGGCATATTTGCTTTTAATCTTTCGGGAAGTTTCAAAAAAATAGTATTATATTTGCGCCTCTAAAAGGAATACTTAATAACTCATTATTAATAAACCAGTTAAAAATGCAGAATAAAGGTGCTGTCAGATTGTTGGCTTTTACTTTCGCCGCTATTTGTCTTTATCAGTTAACATTTACTTTTTTTACCAACAAGATTGAGCGGGATGCCCGTGAATATGCCCAGGGTGATGTGAACCTGGAGAGGACATACCTCGATTCGATGAAGAATGTGGAGGTGTATAATTTCCTTTGGCTAAAAAAGTATACATATCAGGATTGTAAAGAGCGGGAGATCAATCTCGGACTTGATTTGAAAGGTGGAATGAACGTTATTTTGGAAATTGCAGTTGAGGATATCATTCGTGCCCTGGCTGCGCCACAGTATCTGTCAGATCCAACCTTTACAGAAGCAATGGCCGAGGCAAAAGAAAGAAAAGTTGGCTCAACAGCCGATTTTGTGGATCTTTTTGCATCTGCTTTTGAGGATCAGAATCCAGGCGGACAGTTGGCTCAGTTTTTCATGACTCCTGAATCCAGGGGCGACATTGACTTTAACACAAGCAATGAAGAGGTGATCAGCTTCCTGAAGGAGGAGGCAGACGCAGCTATTGATAATTCGTACAATGTGCTTCGGAACAGGATAGACAGGTTCGGTGTTGTTCAGATGAATATACAACGGTTGGAAAGACAAGGTCGGATTCTTGTTGCTCTACCCGGTGTAAAAGAACCGGAGCGTGTAACAAAATTGCTTACCGGAACAGCCAACCTGGAATTCTGGACCACCTATCAGAATGTGGATATCTGGCCTGCTATTGAAAATGCCAACCAGGCAATCGCAGATATTCAAAACACATCCCTGCCCACTGAAGCAACGGAGGCTGATGTTTCTGGAGAAACCGGGGAAGAAGAGATGGTCGAAGAGACCCCACAGGATGAGAGTCTGGTTCTTGATGGTGAGAGCCTGTTTTCAGATACGACAGACCTGAGCATTCTTGACGACAGTGATACCGCTGAATTGTTTGGTGAAGAGGAGGCTGAATTTATGCGTGAGAATCCGCTTTTTGCCGTGATGCGCCCCTATATGGATAACCAGGGACAACTGATTCCAAGTGCTATTGCAGGTGTTGTTGAGTTGAAAGATACAGCAAAAGTAAACCGGTATTTGTCTATACCCAGGGTAAAACAGATGTTTCCGGCCGACCTGAGATTTGCGTGGCATTTCCAGGCGATGGGAGAGGAGACCGAATTTATTTACCTCTATGCCCTGAAGGCCACGAGAAATGGTCAGGCTGCCATGGACGGCAAGTATGTTACGGATGCAAGAACCACTACGGACCCCTATACAGGCAACTTTGAAGTATCGATGAGCATGAATTCCGAGGGCGCAAAACGGTGGGCCAATCTGACCCGTGAAAATGTACAGAAGTCGATCGCTATCGTACTTGATGGAGTCGTCTATTCTGCACCGAATGTGAATGAAGAGATCAAAGGGGGGAGTTCCTCCATCTCTGGTAATTTCACACAAAACGAAGCAACAGACCTTTCCAATATACTGAAATCCGGAAAGATGCCCGCCAGGGCAAGGATCGAGTCGAGCGAGGTGATCGGACCCTCACTGGGGGCTAAATCTGTTAAGGATGGTTTTCAATCGTTTCTGATCGCCTTTGTGGTGGTTATGTTGTATATGGTCTTCTATTTTAGCCGCAGGGCCGGGGTTGTAGCGGATCTTGCATTGATAGTCAATATGTTCTTCCTGATGGGAGTGCTTGCATCGCTGCAGGCTGCACTTACACTGCCTGGTATCGCCGGTATTGTGCTTACCATCGGTATCGCTGTGGATGCCAATGTACTGATCTATGACCGGATCAGGGAGGAGCTGGCCTCAGGAAAGGGAATAAAAGCAGCGATCAAGGACGGTTATAAAAATGCCTATTCGGCGATCATTGATGCCAACGTTACAACATTCCTCACTGCCCTCATCCTTTTCTTTTTTGGTACAGGACCCATCAAAGGTTTTGCCACAACACTGGTAATAGGTATACTTACCTCACTGTTTTCTGCTGTGGTTCTTACCCGACTGGTATACGAAAGATACCTGGAGAAGGGATGGAAGCTTACCTTCTCAACCAGGTTCACGGAAAATGCTTTCATGAATACAAAGATTGATTTTATTGGTAAAAAGAAGATCGCGTATATCATCTCCGGGGTACTTATTGCCGTCGGTATTGTTTCGCTTTCAGTCAGGGGACTGAATGGTGGCGTAGACTTCACCGGAGGAAGGAACTATGTGATAGAATTTAAGCAGGATGTTGATATTGTTGATATTCGTGACAGACTTACGGAAGGGTTTGGAGAGATGCCGATAGTGATCACTTACGGACAAAAAAATGCAGTAAGGATTACGACGAAATATATGATTGACAATGACCGGCCGGAGGCTGATTCTACGGTGAAGGCCATTATGTTTGAGAACCTGCAACCAATGCTTGGTGATAATGTTACAATGGATGAATTCATTAACGAACAGGAGTATATTGTCAGCTCACATAAAGTGGGACCGACCATTGCTGAGGATATAAAAAGAAGTTCAGTATGGGTGATTCTTGCCTCACTTCTGATCATATTCCTCTATATCCTGATCAGGTTCCGAAACTGGCAGTATGGATTTGGAGCACTGGTAGCATTGCTGCACGATGTGTTGATCATACTTGGTTTATTCTCTCTCCTAAGCGGGTTCATGCCATTTTCGCTGGAGATCGACCAGGCATTTATCGCAGCCATCCTCACCGTGGTAGGGTATTCCATCAACGATACGGTGGTTGTATTCGACCGGATTAGAGAATTCATGGGGCTCTACAGAAAGCGTGAAAGGAGAGAAGTTTTCAACCTTTCGCTGAATGCTACTTTGAGCCGTACCTTTAATACGTCAATCACTACCTTCGTTGTACTACTCACTATCTTTATCTTCGGAGGAGATGTGATCCGCGGCTTTACTTTTGCCCTGATGATCGGTGTGGTAGTAGGTACCTATTCATCACTCTTTATTGCAACACCGGTGGTGTATGACACCATCAGGCAAGAGGAAACCAAAAGGGTCCTGAAAGGAGTAAGGAAATCATAAGGAGCCTCTCTCCCGGCTTTATAAAGGGCTCTAAGAGTCCGCCCATAAAGTTGAGTGAATGGACTGGACTGACATGAAGCAGATTGTTTATGTTAGCTATGCAGCTAACAGAAAACAAACGGGAAAGCATAATTTATTCAGTATGTCATTTAAGGAGCCGTTCCGGAATTTTTCACGGGACGGCTCTCTTCTTAATCGCCACACTCACTTTTTCCCATTACAGTTGTATTTTATCTATATTCCTTTTTTATCTTTGTAAAAAACCGGATCATGACAGCATGGACACTTTTATTCTTTAGCGGGCAGGAGATACTGATAGTGGTCTTGGCTGTTCTATTGCTATTTGGTTCCAAAGAGATTCCCAGGATGGCACGGATGTTTGGTCAGGGAATGAAAGAGTTCAGACGTGCAACGGAAGATATCAAGCGCGAGATGCAGGATAGCTCGGCGGATGTTGTCAAGGACTTCAAAGAGATCAGGGACGATCTGAAAAAAGATGCAAACGAGGTTGTGAGAAATGTAAAAAAGCAGGTTGATCCAGATCCGGTTTCAGGACAGGGTAGAGGACCGGATTCAGACCCGGTTTCAGGTCAAGGTAGAGGTCATGGTTCAGACCTAACTACAGATACAGATACAGATACGGGTACAGGTAAAAGTGCAAGTACAGATTCTGACCCAGCCAGAGGTCCAGCCAAAAGTAAAAGCACAAGTCCAGGACCAGATTCAGACCCGGAATCAGATTCAGTTTGAGAATTAAGCCCCTGATCCCTCATGGAATTTACTACCATCCTTTTCTTGATAATTGGTCTTTCACTGCTTCTGTTTAGTGGCAAATTCCTGGTGGAAAGCAGCGTTGTCATAGCGCGACAGTTCCACATTCCGTCCAGCATTATCGGACTTACCATTGTTGCATTCGGCACCTCTGCGCCCGAACTCCTTGTTAGTATTCAGGCGGCTGTAAACGGGTATCCCGATATGGCAGTGGGGAATGTTATAGGAAGTAATATTTCAAATATTCTCCTGGTGCTTGGGCTGACAGTTCTTATTCTTCCCATGACCGTCCAGCGTTCATCAATTCTTGTCGACTGGCCCATCATGTTCTTCTTATCGCTGCTGTTGCTGGTATTTCTTCTCGACACCCAGTTAACAAGATTGGAAGGTGCTCTGCTTGTCATGCTGCTGTTGTTTTATATTCTTTTTTCCATCCGGCAATCGAGGAAATATGTCGATCAGGAAACCGACAAAGCCCTCGTTCTTCAGAAAACCCCCTGGTGGATAACGGTTCTCATTTTTCTGGTCTCCTGTGCAGGACTTACATTTGGCGCCTCCCTGCTGGTAAAAAGTGCTGCCGAGATGGCCCAATATTTTGGCATTTCCGAACGCGTTATCTCCATTACCATGGTTGCCCTGGGAACAAGCCTGCCCGAACTGGTCACTTCACTGATCGCCGCCTTCAAGAAGGAGATGGAGATCTCCCTGGGGAACATACTTGGTTCAAATATCATGAATATTGTTTCTGTATTGGGAATCACGGCCCTGATACAGCCTATCAACACTGTCCGGGAAGTATTAACCATCGATATACCCTGGATGATCGGCTCTGCCCTTCTGCTGTTCCTGTTTATGTTCCCGTTGAGAAAGGGCCGGATTACCCGCATACAGGGAGCCATCATGTTTCTTGCCTACACATCATATATTTATTTTATCTTTATCTCGTAACCATGATGATCAGAACCAATCATATTACAAAGAGTTACGGCGAGCTTCAGGTGCTAAAAGGGATCTCCCTGCAGATTGCTGAAGGCGAGGTGGTATCGGTGGTAGGCGCTTCCGGGGCGGGGAAGACAACGCTGCTGCAGATCATAGGTACGCTCAGCAGGCAAAACTCCGGAACAGTTGAGATCAATGGGATCGAAACCGCTTCACTTCAGGGGAACCAGCTGGCACGGTTCAGGAACCGCAATATCGGTTTTGTATTTCAGTTTCACCAACTACTTCCCGAGTTTACGGCGCTGGAGAATGTCTGCATACCAGGATTTATAGCAAAAACAGCCCGCAAGACGGTTGAAAAAAGGGCGGCAGAGCTACTCGATTTCCTGAAACTATCGGAGCGTTTGGAACATAAGCCGGGTGAACTATCGGGCGGAGAGCAGCAGCGGGTAGCCATTGCACGCGCCCTGATCAACGATCCGGCAGTGATCCTTGCCGATGAACCCTCCGGGAACCTCGACACAGAGAACAAAACTGAACTGCACAACCTCTTTTTCAAACTTCGCGATGAGATGAACAAAACGTTGGTGATCGTTACCCACGATATGCAGCTGGCGCAGATGGCCGACCGCATGGTGAAGATGAAGGACGGAGTGGTGGTCGACCGACAGGATGTACCTTGAAAAAGCTGTTTGTGCTCGCAACTTGATCATACACTGCTGATATCTTTCGGAATAATTACCTCCTCCTCGATAAACCTGATATCGTATTGTTCAAGCTCTTTTAGTACTGGTTCATACACCTCTTTGATGATCGGCATTTGAACCCCTTTCAGGTTCATCCTCCCTTCGAGTATCAGGCGGCTGACAATAGCCACCGGAAGACCTACAGTGGCAGCCATGGCGGTATGATAGGAGTCTTTTCCGATATATGACATGGTGGAAAAAATCTTTTTACGTGTCTCGTTTTCTAAATAGTCGAACTGGTGTTGCATGACGATCATATCCTTATCTTCGGGATCCAGTGACCATTTTTTCTCCAGGATGTTCTGTAGTACCATGGCAGGTGTTAATCCGGGTATACCAATGGGTGTGTCTTCAAAAATCCCGAGCCATTTCAGCCGTTCCATCATCACCGACTGAGGGGGGATTCCCAGGTAGCGTGCCAGTTTCTCCTCTACAGGTATATCAACCCTGTAGGCCATAAAACTGTTAATGAACTCCCTGCAGGTCATATTTTCCGTATCTTCCATAACATAGCTGTCGTCGGTGGCTCCCAGCTGAACGAACGTATCCCAAGCCTCGCAGAAGCCCGGCCGGCGTATCGTTCCCCTGAACATGGTTTCCAGGTGATGCAAACCATATGTTTCCCGGTAGGTGAGAGAATCGCGGTTGCCATAGACCTCAAACTCGCCCAGGTTGGGAACGTTGATGGTCTCGATCCGGCTAAACAGTTTATGGTAAGGAATGTACTTGAATTTGCCGTTGTGCATAAACCGGGCACCATCTTTTCCGGCCAGCACAACATTCCTGGGATTCCAGGTGAACTTATACTGCCACGGATTGTTCTCAAATCCCGGCGCTACGAGTCCCCCGGTACTTGACTCAAAAGCGATCAGCTCAAGTCCCCTGGTTCGGATGTGGTTAATCATTTGCATGGCCGACATGTGATCGATGCCTGGGTCCACACCACACTCGTTCATGATGACGATTCCTTTTTTTCGTGCTTCGAAATCCATCGCCTTGATTTCGCTGTCGGCATAGGAAGCTGTAACCATATTTTTGCCGTAGCGGATGCATTTTTTTGCGACCAGCGGATGGAGGCGGGCAGGAAGCATGGAGATCACCAGGTCGGCTTTGGAGATCTCACGGTTGATCTGGATATCGCTGTACACATCGAACTCAAAGGCGGTACAGTTCTGACAGCCATTTATCTTAGAGGCTGCTGTGGCAATGGATTGATCGCCGACGCGGATTTTTAAATGTAGCTGTTTCGATCTTTCAGCGAAATAGCTGATCAGCATATTGGAGGAGAGCCCTGCGCCAAGGATAAGAATCGTCTTCATTTCATATGAGTATTATGAAGAATAAAGATACAATGGAGCGGGAGACAATCGTGTAGCAAAGGATGTTCTTTAGAACATATAGTTTTCTTGCAGACACGAATTGTTTCTCAAGGTTCGCATAGAATCATTACTCCACACTCCAATGAGGCGGAGCAGGGAATGTAGTGATATGTGGAACAGGTTGTTTACCTGACACGGAAAATTTCAGAATAAGTTATATTATATATGCAGTATAATAAAGCTTATTGCATCTGTTTCAGGATCTTTGCAATATATTTACCGATAATATCAAACTCGATATTTACCACGGTTCCTGGCTTAAAGGCATGAAAATTGGTTACCTCCCAGGTAAACGGGATGATCGCAACTTCAAAGGTGCGTTCTTTTGAGTTTACTACGGTAAGACTTACCCCGTTCACTGACACGGAACCTTTCTCAACGGTGATATGTTCCCCGCTGGTAGGTTCGTATTCAAAGGAATAGTACCAGCTTCCTTCGGCCTCCCTTACGGCAGTACAAGTTGCCGTTAGGTCCACATGGCCCTGCACCATATGTCCGTCTAACCTTCCGTCGAGCTTGGTGCTCCGTTCGAGGTTCACCTTGTCGCCCATTTCGAGAAGACCAAGGTTTGACTTGAGCAAGGTTTCCTGAATGGCTGTTACAGTATAGGTTTTGTCGGTGATGTCGACCACTGTAAGACAAACTCCGTTGTGGGAGATGCTCTGATCAACCTTTAGCTCATTTGTAAAGGAGCATTCCAGTGTAATATGAAGGTTGTCTTTCTCTTTTTTTAGAGCGACCACTTTAGCGGTCTCTTCTACAATACCTGAAAACATAATCGTAAACTTTTTAGAGGCCAAACACCTTTTTGAAATCATCTACTTTATCCAGTTTCTCCCAGGTAAAAAGCTCAACCTCCAGCTCTTTCAGAGGAAAATACTGGGAGGTAAATTGTTTTTTTATGACCTGGGGTGTTCTGCCCATATGCCCATATGCTGCTGTCTCAGTGTATATTGGATTTCTGAGCTTCAGGTTGTTGTTGATGGCTGCAGGTCTGAAGTCATACACATTCACATCACTTATTTTTTCCGCAATCTCATTGTCACTCAGTCCCACTTTCGAAGTTCCGAATGTATTCAGGTAGATTCCTACCGGCTTTGCAACACTGATGGCGTAGGAGAGCTGAAGAAGTATTTCATCCGCGACCCCAGCCGCGACGAGGTTTTTTGCCACGTGCCTGGCAGCATAGGCAGCAGAACGGTCGACTTTCGACGGGTCTTTTCCGGAAAATGCTCCACCTCCGTGAGCACCTTTTCCACCGTAGGTGTCGACGATAATTTTCCGGCCCGTTAGCCCGGTATCACCGTGCGGTCCGCCGATAACAAATTTACCGGTTGGATTTACATGAAGTATGTATTTGTCATCGAAAAGATCCTGGATTCTATGGGGAAGCATCTTAATTACGCGTGGGATAAGGATTTCACGAACATCGGATTTAATCTTTGCCAGCATCCGTTCATCATCATCATCGAATTCATCGTGTGATGTGGAGACAACGATTGTGTGGATCCGCAACGGCTCGTTGTTATCGCTGTATTCAATGGTTACCTGTGATTTAGAATCTGGTCGGAGGTAGGTCATCTGCTTCTCTTCCCGGCGGATTTCGGCAAGCACTTCAAGTAGTTTATGACTAAGATCAAGAGCCAGGGGCATATAGTTATCCGTTTCACTTGTAGCATACCCGAACATCATTCCCTGGTCGCCGGCGCCCTGATCCATGGGGTCTGAACGTACAACCCCCCTGTTGATATCGGGCGATTGTTCGTGGATGATGGACATGATACCACAGCTGTTGTATTCGAACTGGTAATCACTTTTTGTATAACCGATCTTTCGGATCACCTCCCGCGCTACTTTTTGTACATCGATATAGGTTTGTGTGTGTACCTCTCCGGCCAGCACCACCTGTCCGGTTGTAACAAGTGTTTCACAAGCTACTTTGGATTGTGGATCATAGGCAAGAAATTCATCAAGCAGAGCGTCTGAAATTTGATCTGCTACCTTGTCGGGATGACCTTCGGAGACTGATTCAGAAGTAAATAGATAAGCCATTGTATGTAATTATTCGTTTAACATGTTTGGTGGTTTGTGTGACAGAAGAGCCGGGATAAAGACACTGTTTTAGCATTTTTTTTCCGTGGTTGCAATCAGTCAAATCGATCCACCTTTTCGACAGGCAAAGAAAATCATAATTTCGCTTGAAACCAAAAAAGCAGCGAAAATATATCGCTGCTTTCTCAGTAATGCAATAATTTTTTAATTACAATCAGGTGTTGTCATCATTTTCTTTTCCGCTCTGGTAGTGAAAGGCTCTTCCGTTACTTTATTGTAAGCTTCGCAAGCATCAGCATACCTAACGGTGTTCTGGTATGCCATTCCAAGTTCATAATACAATGCCGAGAGCAGGACGGGGTCAGTTTCAACTGAAACTCCTTTCTTAGCAAATTCTATGGCAGAATCATATTCAACCATTTTATTATATGCTGAAGCTGCCTGCCAGTAGGCATATCCATTATTTTCATTTGCTTCGATGGCTTCTTCGCATATGTCCAGCAGGAATGTGTAATCGGCCTCTTCTGGATCGATCATCATCAGCTCCTCTTCTATAAGCTCGCGATAGTGTCCGTTAATAGCAGAATTGATATCATCAACTACCTCCTCGTCCCCCTCTTCAGCTGCTTTTGCTTTGGCAACAGAGAACTCTTCGAGCATTTTTTCAATGTCGTTGGTTTCTTTATAGACGAGCCCTTTTCCCTGATGAGCCTTATAAAGTGATGGCCGCAATTCAAGAGCCTTGTCAAAGATATTGAGGGCTTCATCATAGTTGCCCTGACTTCGCTGAACATTCCCTTCTCTGAGGTATAGAGATGGAAGATATTTTTTTGCATTTTCAGCAAATTCCGGGTTCTTATTATACTCAGCAGATAAGGTTACGGTTTTTTCCAAGGATGGAAGGGCCTGATCGTATTGCTTTCTCTTCATGAGTGTTATGGCCTGCCTGTAATGCGTTCCAACAATCTGTTCGCGTGCTTGTTCCTTCATATCATCTGCTTCTTCTCCAACCGCCTCACACAAGTCAAGACAGGTATTAAATTGAGCAAGCGCAGATTCGTAAGATTGTCCGTTCATACTCTCAACACCGGCATTGAATTCATTGATTACATCTGTTAGGGTTTGGGCAAACAGGGAGCCTGATACCAGCATGGTCGCCATGGCCATTGTTATTGCTCTTTTTTTCATAGGATTACATGGTTAAATAATTCGAATCGACAAATATATAAATATTAATATATGTAAACAAATACAATGCCAAATGTTTTACAGGTTCGTAAGCATCAGTAAAAGAGGATGATATAAATATCAATAGGAATGTTTAGATGTAAATATGGAATCTTTCTTTTGCACATCAGGGTTGAATATAATTGAAATCCAAACTGGTATTGCAGGCGCATGATCTGCCAGAAAGACTTTTAAAAAATGATGGTCTTGAATAAGGAGGGCTTAATCCTTTTGCTTATTGGTGATTTCCCTAAAGACCTCTTCGAGGTTTTTTTCCTTGAGGTTCATGGACAGCACAGTGAGGTTGTTATCCACTGCAAATTTGAATACACTTGATCGTATATCTCCAAACTCTCTTGCAGCAAGTAAATATCTGTTTTCAGTGAGTTCTATCACATCAGAAATGCTTTCCAATTCTTTCCATTTTTCTGCCGGGACACCGGTTTCAAGTTCCACCTGGATGGTTTGACCTGCAAGTTGATGCCTGTTAATATCTCTTGCAGCTTCATCTGCCCTGATTCTGCCCTGATCAATGATAATTACCCTGTCGCAGATAGCCTCCACCTCTTGCATGATATGTGTTGACAAGAGGACTGTCTTTTTCTTACCCATGGCGGAGATTAGATTACGTATCTCGATGATCTGGTTTGGATCCAGTCCGGAAGTAGGCTCATCAAGGATCAGCACTTCAGGTTCATGGATCAGAGCCTGGCTGAGGCCTACCCTTTGCTTATATCCTTTCGATAATTTTTCAATTTTTTTATGTCTCTCAGACGTGAGACCTACCTGTTCAATGATCTCATCCACCCGTTTCCATGCTGCCTTCCCCCTGATATGATATAATCCGGCCACATAAATCAAATACTCCCTTACGTACATGTCGTAGTAAAGCGGATTATGCTCAGGAAGATAGCCGATAATTTTCTTGATATCCATCGGGCGGTCCCTGTTGTTGAGGTCATTTACCAGTACCTCTCCGGAAGTAGGAGATAGAAAGCCGGTGATGATTTTCATCGTTGTCGATTTTCCGGCACCATTCGGACCGATGAAACCGACCACTTCACCTGAGCCGACCTCAAATGAAACATCTTTTACCGCCCACTGTTCGCCAAACCGACGGGATATGTTTCGCACACTTATAGACACAAGCTGATCATTAATATGGGTTGGGATTCTGAAATATTTCTATCCATACATAAACTGACTCACCTTTGCAAAGCTGGCCCTTGGATTAACACACATAACAGGAATCCCGGCTTCATTGGCTATGAGGTACTGCTCTTTTGCACTAAAGATCAGGTCCATAACGGTCATATGCTTGGTTGTGGTGATTAGGATCAGGTCTGCCTTGATATTCATGCTGAAAGCCAGGGTCTCTTTCATGTAGTTTTTTCCACTTGTTGCGGTATGGATCTCGTATTCGATATTGTTTTGTATAAGAAACCTGATGGCAAAATTCAGATTTACATTGATTTTTTTCAGCAAGTATTTATCACGCGAAGGCACTTTGAAAAGATGAACCTTTGAGTTAAGATATTTTCCCAGGAATATGGCCCATTGTAACTTCTCTTTATTCTCAGATTTAAAATCGATGGGAAATACAATATCAGTAAAACGGTCTTTTTCATCCGGTTCTTTCTGGACTACGAGAAAGGGTACCGATGAACCGTTTATCACCCTGAGGGCCTTGCTTCCAAACAACTTTTGGCTGCCTGTCATTCCATGCGTACCCAATACAACGAAATTCACATTGTTTTTTTCATCAGACGCATAATCAGATATTTCATCAAAGATTGAACCGGTCTTTAAAACATAGGATACTTCAACACCAAGTACTGCCGAATATTTTTTGCAGGTTTCATCTAGTTCTTTCTCAGTTTCACCACTTTTTTTCTCTTCAGATGCCACATGGAATAAGACAACATCATTCTCAACTATTTTACCAATTTTCGCCGCATGCTTCAAAGCATTTACAGCAGCATTGGAAAAGTCCCATGTTACAACTATTGTCTTTCTTTCCTGAATCATTATAAATTTTGTTTTTAAAATTGTAAAATTAAACCTTTCATTCCACATTGTAAAGGATTGCGCATTAAAAACGATAATAAACAAGGTCTTAGTATCAGAAAGAGAAGTTCTTTTTGTGGCTGTTTTTATATGTAGGCTATTGTTTCTATTATCTATACATCAAATATATAGCGTTGTTGATTGAGAAAATTAATTTAAAAAAATCTAGACGGACGGCTAATTTAATATGTAGATAGATCTCTTTTAAATGAGGGTTTCAGCCTTAAAAATCCTATTTTTGTAATCTGAAATTTACGAATGGGAAAAATCCCTATTTTAATTGAAGCACGATGTCTATAATACGATCTACAGTTAAGGAGCTATTCGCAGGAGAAAGGCTGAACAAGGAAGTACTTCTGAAAGGATGGGTAAGAACCAAAAGAGGCAATAAGCAATTGGCGTTTATTGCAATAAATGATGGGACGACGATTAGAAATATGCAGGTGGTTGCTGATGCTGAAAAGTTTTCGGAAGATATTCTGAAGAATATTACAACAGGGTGTTCATTATCTGTTCGTGGTAAGCTGGTGGAATCGTTGGGAAAGGGGCAGAGCATGGAAATTCTGGCTGAAACAATTGATCTGCTCGGCACTTGTGATCCGGATGTATATCCATTGCAGAAAAAGGGACACTCATTTGAATTCCTCAGGGAAATTGCCCACCTAAGATTCAGAACGAATACTTTCGGTGCAGTTTTCAGGATCAGACATGCGCTTTCATTTGCCATACATAAATACTATAACGAAAAAGGTTTTTACTATTTACATACTCCTATTATAACAGCATCAGATGCAGAAGGGGCAGGTGCCATGTTCCGTGTCACCACCCTTGATCTTGACAACCCTCCCAGGGATGATCGAAAACGTGTGGATTATAGCAAGGATTTCTTTGGCCGGGCCACCAACCTAACTGTATCAGGTCAGCTGGAAGGCGAATTGGGCGCACTTGCACTCTCTTCAATATATACATTTGGACCCACATTCAGGGCGGAAAACTCCAATACACCCAGGCATGTGGCTGAATTCTGGATGATCGAACCTGAAATGGCTTTTTATGATATCAATGATAATATGGATCTGGCCGAGGATTTCCTGAAATACCTGGTCAGGTATGCCCTGGAGAATTGCAGTGAGGATCTTGATTTCCTCAATTCGATGGTTGATAAGGAACTTCTTGAAAGGCTCCATTTCATTCTTGAGAGCGAATTTGTAAGAATGAGTTATACTGAGGCTGTTGAGATATTAAAAAAATCCGGAAAGGAATTTGAGTTTCCTGTTGGGTGGGGATCAGACCTACAGGCTGAACACGAGCGCTATCTTGTAGAGGAACACTTTAAAAAGCCGGTTATTTTATCAGATTATCCTGCTGAGATCAAGTCTTTTTATATGAAGCAGAATGATGATGGAAAAACTGTCAGGGCCATGGATGTGCTCTTCCCGAAAATAGGAGAGATCATCGGGGGATCGCAGAGAGAGGAGGACCACGATAAGTTGTTACGCAGAATGAGAGAGATGAATATTCCGGAAGAGGAATTGTGGTGGTATCTTGATACCCGCAAGTTTGGTACCGTTGAGCACAGTGGATTCGGTCTTGGTTTTGAGCGGTTGCTAATGTTTGTAACCGGCATGAGCAATATTCGTGATGTAATCCCATTTCCACGAACACCCAGGAACGCAGAGTTTTAATTATAGCAATCATGTTAAAACAAAGGCTTCAGCATAAACTGCTACAAAAACTGTCTCCCCAGCAGATACAGATGATCAAACTGCTGGAGATACCTGCAATTCAGCTGGAGCAACGTATTAAGAAGGAGCTTGAAGAGAATCCTGTTCTTGAAGAGGGGGGTGCTGATGACGAGTCATCTGACATGAATGAGCAGGATGTTACTGAAGATACACGGGACCAGGATGAGTTTTCGCTGGATGATTATATCGATGATGATGAGATTCCAACATACAGACTTAATGCCCAGAATTATTCCAAAGACGATAAACAGGAAGAGATCCCTTTTTCCGGGGGCAGTTCTTTTAGAGAACATTTAAGCAGTCAGATGGGATTACGTGAGCTTGATGAGGTGCAGGAGTTGATTGGCGAATATATCATTGGAAATATTGACGAAGACGGATACCTTCGGAGGGAACTTGAGGCTATTTCAGACGATCTTGCCTTTACATTCGGACTTGAAACCTCCTATGAACAGGTACATGAGATATTGATGATTATTCAGGATATGGACCCTGCAGGAGTGGGAGCCAGAAGTCTGCAGGAGTGTCTCATGCTCCAGATGTCGCGCAAGGGAATGAAAGAACAGATCGAGGAGATTGCCTATAAAATTCTTAAATTTCACTTCGATGAGTTTTCGAACAAGCATTACGATAAGATCATTCAACGTTTATCTATTACTGAAGGAGAACTGAAGCAGGCACTTGAAATTATTATAAGGCTTAATCCGAAGCCTGGAGGATCCTATGGAGACACCCAGAGTAAAACTTTTCATCAGGTAGTTCCAGATTTCATTTTGGAGGAGAACAATGGTGAGCTTGAACTGTTCCTGAATTCTTCAAATGTACCGGAACTAAGATTGAGCAGGACCTATTCTGAAATGCTTGAATCATATAGCGCCAACAAGAAAAATGCCTCCAGGGACGAGAAGGATGCGGTTACTTTTGTGAAACAGAAGCTGGATTCTGCCCGCTGGTTCATTGATGCGATAAGGCAAAGACAAAATACCCTTATGCTGACTATGGAGGCCATATTGCAGTATCAGATAAAATATTTTACAGAAGGGGAAGAGGTGCTTCTGCGCCCCATGATTTTAAAGGATATTGCTGAGATGACCGGGCTGGATATTTCTACGATATCGAGGGTTGTAAACAGCAAGTATATACAGACCCAATTCGGAATATTTCCATTAAAATATTTTTTCTCAGAAGGATTACTAACTGAAAGTGGGGAAGAGGTTTCCACGCGAGAAATAAAAAACATTCTGCAGAATTGCATCAATAGTGAAGACAAGCGGAAGCCGCTGACTGATGACAGGCTTGCGGTGATACTGCAGGAGAAGGGATATCATATTGCAAGAAGAACCGTGGCAAAGTATCGTGAACAGTTAAATCTCCCTGTGGCCCGTTTGCGAAAAGAGTTATAAAACCCTAAGCATGGAAAAAACCCTGGCAAGGACGCTCTCCTTTCTTTTCCATCCCCTTATTATGACTTCCGTTGGAATGTTCATTATTTTCCATTCGGGCACATCGCTCGCTGTATTGCAATCTGAGGTAAAGCGTGTTTCCATCATTGTAACGGTTTTATTTACTTTTGTTTTTCCAGCATCGATGATTATCATTTTGTATATTGCCAGGGTGATAGTTACTGCAGATTTGCAGGAGAGAAAAGAGAGAATTATACCGATGGCCCTCTCTATTGTTCTGTACCTCTTCTCCTATTTTGTGATAAAAAGTGTTCCACAATTGTCAACCGGCCATGTTGTCTTTCTGTTATGTCCACCTACAGCCCTTTTTATTGCTATGATTATTAACTGGTTTATGAAACCAAGTATTCATATGTTGGGAATAGGAATGCTGCTTGGACTTTTACTAGTATTGATTCTCATTTATGGGGCGCCACTTCAATTGATCTTTATTGCAACAATTCTAATTACAGGAGTGTTGGGTACTTCTCGACTAGTTTTAAAAATTCATGGTCCCAATGGGATTTTAGCAGGCTTTATCATCGGATTCCTTAGTACAGTGATGATTATGACCCTCTACGTTTTTTTTGCTCTACAATAATGAGCTGTTTTAAATAACGCAGTAATTGTTACTTGATTTTCATTTCTACTTCGCCTTCCACCACCTTATTTCTCTCTTCTTCCTCTTCCATTTCAATTTTATCCTGAAGAAGTTTTAACTCCATTAATACCTGGTCATACACTTCGTCAAGCAGTTGCGGATATTTACTATACTCCCTGATAGTACGATCGAACATCTCGCGGTCTACATTGTATTTATCAAAAATGGGCCCATACAAATCTATGCTGTCGCCAGGATTGTATTTATGGTAATAACTCATGTCATTTGTAATACCGTCCATCAGGTGGATGTCGACAATTACCTTCACGAGCACACTTTTTGGTATAAACTCTTTTCCTGTAATCTTTTTCTCCCGACTACAGCCGGAGAAGGATATGCTGAAAGCGAACAGCAACAGAAAAGCAGTTGTTGACAGATTGGATCTATTTAATATCATTAAACCTGTAACCTATCATTAATTCATGGCTCCCCATGTTGTATTTTCTCAGGTCGGTAATCCCGATATCATAGGCATAGCCAAAATAGAATTTATCGTCGTAGTTGTACCCCGCCATGATGCTTATGGCCTCGTGGAACCTATATCCAGTTGCCAGCCAAACCATTTCCATCCACTCTACTTTCGTGTTTATCTCGAAACTGAATTGTCGTGGAGCAGTAAGTTTGATCAGGGCCGATGGTTCAAGAATCCAGTCACGATCCACCTCATATCTGTATCCACCAGTGAAATACATGTGGCTTTTAAGCCTGTTGAGACCGGTTTTTTCTTCAAAGATTTTTAGTTTGTTATTCAGAAGTTGAAAGGTAGAGACGCCCGCGTAAAAACCATCTCCATACAGGTAGACGCCTATAGCAGCATCAGGTACGTAGGTTGTGCTGACGACCCCCTGTATAAACATGTCTGAAGGATCTTTTGGAGTTAGTTGTGTGCCATCAACCCTGTACTGCAGCATACTGAGGGACAAGCCCATGGAGAGCCGCATATCATTATTGATGGCAATATTGTATGCATAAGACCCGGATAGTCCTGTCCTACTTGTTGGTCCTGTGACATCTGTGTATATGCTTCCCCCAAAACCCATATCCATATTTGAATGTGGTCCATAGAAAGCAATTGAGTTAGTGAGGGGAGGGTCGGTTATTCCCACCCACTGAAAGCGGTGGTTGGTACGTATCTGGTAGTAATCATATACCCCTGCAATGGCGGGATTCAGCACAAAGTCATTGAACATATATTGCGAAAAATGAGGCAATTGCTGACCAGACAGATGGATTGATCCCACCAGGCAGAATAGTATCGGTATGTATTTGAATTGTCTCATTGCTTACCTGATAATTGTAACATTTCCAGTAATTGGTTTTGCATCAGGATGGGGAATCACCACATAGTAGTAGGTCCCTATCGGAGCATCTTTCCCATTGAAAGTACCATCCCATCGCTTATCGTCTGAATATCCGACAGATGAAAATATCCTGGCTCCCCAACGGTTATACACTTCAACAAGTATATCCGGGAATTTATATGCATTTTCAATTTCGAAGTAATCATTGATCTGGTCACCATTGGGTGAAAAAGCGTTATAAACCTCTATATCCTCAATTACTTCAATAAACAGTGAATCGGTTTCAACACAACCATAATCATTTGTTGCGAATAACTTGTATCTAATGCTGTTTTGAAGCGTAACCACCGGATCCGGAACAGTCGCCATGTTCAGTCCTGTTTCGGGAACCCACAGGTATGAAGTGTATTCCCCCGTTGTTAATACTTCAAGCTGGATGGTTTCGCCCTGTAGCCCAAACGTATCTGCTGTAATCTCAAGTCCATACACCGGAAGCACCTCAATGTGCAATGTATCGACGTTATAACACCCATACCCCGATGTGTTTTCTGTAAGTGTATAGGTATATGTAATTGATTCAGTGATATTAGTTGCTACGGGATTGTAAATGTCCGGGTCGCTCAGGTATGTTTCCGGCTCCCATCGCATGGTGTTATCCGGTCCGCTGCTACCTTCAAGGTTAAGTGTTGCCCCTGCACATACTGTTGTGTCTTCACCTGCATTTGCATTCACTGGAGGAACGATTGCATGAATGAACAAGCTTTTTTCAAAAGGACAGCCTGCCTCATCGGTAATAGTAACAGTATACTGACCGGACTCAACATTGCTGAGGTCCTCCTCAGTGCTTCCATCCGACCAGCTGAATGTTTTGGTACCGGTTCCGCCTGTAACGGTAATGTATGCAGAACCTGTCTCGCTGAATGCATTACATTCGGCTGGCACAATACTATCTGTTGACACAAATAGTTCATCCGGCTCAGCAATATAAACACTTCCGAAAAACTGCTTATCCTCTTGATCAAACGCATGAAGCAGGTATGTGGAATCGCCCGGAAGGTTTTCGAACAGCGGGTCAGTTGTATAGGTTGCTCCGTCGTCGATAGAATAACGAACAATACCGAAAGCCCCCTGTGGCTGAAACAGAATCGTACCGTCGTCATAACCATAGCAGGTCACTCCTGTACTATCGATGACCATGTTCAGCGGAATAATATCAAATATCTGAATGGTATCCTCATAGGTACATCCCAAGGCATCTTTTACGACCACAACGTAAAAACCTGCGGTAAGATCAGGGTAATAGGTTTTTGAAGTAAATGTTCCTGCGTCTCCTCCATCAATTGAATACTCATAAGGGGACGTTCCTCCGGAAGCATCGCTGATGGTAATGGTTCCGAGCACATCATCGACATAATCTGTTTTGTTGATGACTGCAGTTACCTTTATCGGTTCTGTAATTGTTTTATCGGTGGTAACAATACAGTTTCCTGAGTCTCTCACATAAATGGTGTAGTCTCCCGCTGTAAGACCGGTAAAATTACCGGATAACTGATAATTGAGCCCGTCAATTGAATACTCGTAGGAGTTCCAGCCTCCTGAAGCGGTGGCTGAAATTGCTCCGGTTGTGTCTCTAAAACATGGAGAAACATCAGTGACAACAGCTGTTACACCCAGTTCTTCCAAAGGTTCAGTTATTATGAACGATCCTGCGAATACAGAGCAATCGTTGACATCCCGTGCATACACCTCATAGGTTCCGGGACCGAGTCCGGTAAAGGATGAACTGGCTTCCCAGGGTGTTTCATCATCGATAGAGTATTCGTAGGGTGAAGTGCCACCGGTTACATAAATATCTATCTTGCCATCGTTGGAACCTTTGCACGAGATATGTTCCGTTTTAACTGAGTCGACAATTAACCCAGGTGGTTCGGTAACTGTAAGGGTAGATGAAGTAATTGTAGCACATCCTTCGGCATCGGTTACGGTAACGGTATAATCACCCGCGGGCAGACCGATGAAAGTTCCGCTATCCTGATCAGGTAACGGTGGTAACAGTGGTGGTGTTATGCTGAATAAATAGGGTAGCGTGCCTCCGGCTGCTTCAACGGTGACCGCTCCTGTTGAGGTTCCGAAACAGCTTGCCGGGGTGGCTGACTCTGAGATGATTGAGATGGGTAACGGTTCTGATACAGTTACCGTGGTATCCTCTTCACAAAGATTGGCATCTCGGACCATGATTGTATAATCACCTGCTGTTAGCGAGGTAAACAGGTCTGTTGTCTGCCATGTGTTTCCGTTGTCGATTGAGTATTCTTTGTCGCCTGTTCCTCCGGTGACATCTACATCAATTTCACCATTATTGTCACCCGGACAACCTGTTACATCGGTCACGTCAGCTTTATCGAAAACAAGCTGATCGGGCCTGAGTATTTCAACCAAGGTATCTTTCCGACAGAGCTCTATATCTTCATCACTAAAAGTGATCAGGCTAACGGTATAGGTTCCTCCCAAAAGGTTATAAAACTCTCCCAGTTCTTTTGGCGTTCCCCCGTTAAGGGAGTATTTAATGTCGCCTGTTCCCCCATTTCCCATAATGGTGATCGATCCTTCCGCAGCGTCATAGCAGGTCGTCACATTCACCGAATCATAGTAGGTAATGACAATGGGATCTGGTTCGAGAATGGTAAGTGGGGTAACGGCCTGTTCGCAGAGGTTGGCATCTCTTACGACGACCGGGTATGATCCCCCGGGCAGGTTTGGAAAAATGGATGTGGTCTGGTAGGTGGACCCACCATCAATTGAGTATTCATAGGGTTGCACGCCTCCTGTGACATTACTGATGGTAATGATTGCACTGGAATCGCCGTTGCAGATGATTTGTCCGGTGATGCCATACTCATAAATAATAGGATCAGGTTTATTGATCTTTATGGTAGTGCTTGTCTGACAGCTGTTGGCATCCCGTGTATATATTCTGTATGTGCCACTTGATAATCCTGTAAATGTGCTATCAGCTGTAAAGGATCCTGTGGGGAAACGCGAGTGTTCGTAGGGGGGTGTGCCACCTGAAGGGGTTACGGTGATTGTTCCATCTGGTTCGCCTGTACCACAGCGGATATCTGTCTTGCTGAGGGTTGTAGTGAGTTCTTCAGGCTCTGTTAACTCTACTGCATCCGGGTAGGTGACGGTGCAGGGTCCGTTGTCTGTTACCTCGAGACTGTACGTGTCTGCTGGTAAGTCCGTGGGATCTTCGTTTACGGAGACTAATGTTCCCTGGCTGTTGGTCCAGTAGAAAATGTATGGAGGCGAACCACCGGTAACATCAATTTCAATGGTTCCATTGTTGTCTCCATTGCAGTTAAGGTTTGTCTGGCTGGAGAATGTTACAACAATGCCATTCGGTTCTGTTAACGTGGCTACATTATTAAATATCTTGGGACAAGTGTTGTTGTCTGTTACTGTCAGGTTATAAGTGCCTGGCTCCAGTGAGGAGATGTTCTGATCTTCAGAGGTAAAACCGTTTGGACCAGTCCATTCATAACTGTATCCGGGTGTTCCGCCCGATGTGGTGATAACAATAGAGCCATCATCATAACCATTACATGATATGTTGGTAGGATTTGCGGTAATGTTTATTTCAGTAGGCTCTTCGATGGTAACAACGTCGGTGTAGGTTATCGGACAGCCATTCGCATCAGTCACTGTCAGAGAGTAAACGTCAGGTGCAAGTTCTATCAGATCCTCATCTGTTGAGAAAAATCCTCCCGTACTGCTCCAATCATAGTCGTATCCCGGAGTGCCTCCGTTAACATCTACATTGATGGTTCCATCATTGGAACCGTAGCACAAGGCATCTGTCGGGATGAAACTTGCTGAAAGGGGATCAGGTTCCGAGACAATAGCAATATTATCGAAGGTTTTGGGACACCCTGCATTGTCGGTGATAGTGAGGCTATAGGTGTCTGCCGCCAGACCAGTTGGGTTTTGGTCGGTACTTACGGGTCCGCTTACCTGTCCGCTCCAGGCGAATAATGAGTAAGGAGGTATGCCCCCTCCCGGAGTGATGGATATGGTACCATTGCTTTCTCCGTTGCAATTAACATCTGTGATATTTACATTAGACACCGTGATTTCGGGAGCTTGTCCAACGGTAAACGGACCAAATATTTTATTACATCCCTGGCTATCGGTGATGGTAAGGGTGTAGTTTCCGGCGTAA
>CAYSMO010000007.1:0-37985 GCA_964432125.1 uncultured Bacteroidaceae bacterium
GGACAGTGCGGACTCTTCACCCTGGAGATAAAAAATCCGATTATGGGTGAGTTGATATCGATAAACTTCAAAAAGCTCAGTTGCTTCACGTTAAAATCATCTTCTTAAAAAGAAAAATATTACTAAAAATATCTTTCAAATAAGATAATTAAGATAAAAAAATATCTTATATTTGAGAAAAAATGTATATGGATAAACATATATTAAAAAGAATCATGGTCGAAAATCATGAATTTATCATGAATTTGGATCTTATTTCCCGAGAGGAAAATTTGAGCCTGGATGCTGAAGCAAACTATGTATTCTGTGGAATCAGGCGTTGTGGAAAGAGCTTTTTGATGTATCAACAAATACAGCAATTAGTTAGGGAAG
The DNA here is from genome assembly GCA_964432125.1 of uncultured Bacteroidaceae bacterium. Lineage (GTDB taxonomy): Bacteria > Bacteroidota > Bacteroidia > Bacteroidales > M55B112. The sequence goes on from CAYSMO010000007.1 coordinate 373, forward strand.
AAAAAACTGAAGAATTTGTTTATTTAAATTTTGAAGATGAGCGCTTTGTTGGATTTAATTCATCTCATTTCGATATAATATTGGAATGTGCCAAAGAACTATATACGAAAAAGGCAGTGCTGTTCTTTGATGAAATACAGATTATTGACCATTGGGAGAAATTTGCCCGAAGAATAGCCGATCAGGGATATCGCGTTTATATTACAGGCAGCAATGCAAAAATGATCAGTAAAGAGATTGGCACCACCCTCGGCGGAAGGTATTTTATAAAAGATTTGTATCCCTTGTCCTTTGCTGAATTTTTAAATTTCAATGCTATTAAGCTTGAAAAGCATTTTGAATTGAAAGAGCAACGTTTCGTGGTAAAAAAATATTTTGAGTCCTTTTTTCAATATGGAGGGCTCCCCGAATTATTAAAATACCAGAATCCCAAAGAATATTTAAGCAGCATTTTCATGAAGGTATTTTATGGAGATTTAATCGCGCGTAACCATATACAAAATGAACAAATATTAAAACTACTCATTAAGAAACTGGCTGAAAGTGTAAATAACGAAACCTCCATCAACCGAATTAAGAATCTGATTGCCTCAACCGGCATTAAATTGGGCAGTAATACAGTAACCGAATATTTAAACCATCTGATTGATTCATATTTAATCTTTCCACTTAATAATTTTGCCTCCGGTTTTACCGATCGGGAAACCAAAAAGAAATACTATTTTATTGACCAGGGCATCTTGAACCTATTTCTAATGGATCAGAACACCAAGCTTCTGGAAAATATTGTGTTTTTGCATCTTTATAAAAAATATAAAGAGCAATTAACCTATTTTAAGCGTAAACTGGAGGTGGATTTTTATGTGCCTGAACAAAATCTGTTGGTTCAGGTATGTTTTTCATTGCATGACCCGGAGACACAAAAACGTGAAATCAATGGATTGACCGCTGCCATGAACGAACTAAACATTCAACAGGCCACTATAATATCTTATGATGAAGAAGACAGTATCGAAATGGGGAACAAACAGATCGCTGTTAAGCCCGTATGGAAATGGTTGTTAAGTGAATAATGCCAGAACTCTGCTTCCTTCCTCCTTCCAGTGATGAACTTGATTTCATGGAGCTGAGAAGGGCGCTGAAGGATAAAGATTACCTCTACCAGTATGCACATAGCGAGTATAGCTACGATCCACTACCTGTTTTCTTCTACCTGGTATACCACGATCAACTGGAGATCGAATCTATTCGAGATGTCACATACCTCGTATGTGACATCCCGGGCTGGAAAATATAGCTGTCTGATTTCAACAGACAGTCCAAAAATTCCGGCTGGCTGATCAGCGATCTCGAGAGAAGATAAACAGAACTCCCGTTACAGATTACTAGTCTCCAATCTCTTTAGGCACTTATTCACAGCGATATTGGTGAATTTCCCGCGTAACGGTTTTAATTTTCAAATTTGCTCATTTTCAAATTTATATAACCTCTTTAGCTGTTCATTACCATTTTGTTCCTGATCTCCTCAACCAATCCGATGATGGTAACCAACTGTTCATCACTTATATTAACCTCCGTTGTACTGTTGTCGATTATGACCAGTCGACCATTGATCTCTTTTGTTACCGGCTCCTGGTAGTTATAGGTAATTGTTACCTTGTTATACTCATTTTTCAACCTTCTCAGGTCATCCGACACCTTTTTGAACAGTGCATCATCCTCATAGGCAGATACGATCAGCAGGATCTGGTCGAGAATCATCTTCTGCTCCGCGATCCTTTCCACCAGGTCATCGTTTCTTTTATTGCTCACTACCTGGGTGGCGAGGTAGACACTTTCAATCCAGGTACCGGTGACCAGCAGCACGCTCAGCTTGCCTCTTTTCTGGTCGCGGAGGTACCGGTCCATTTTCTCGAAACTCATGGTTGAGATGTAGAGCAGGGAGTCGATCTTGCTGCTGTTGGAGGCAATCCGTTTGATGGTCTCGATATCGAAAAACTGACCGATCATCAGGTCATCCGCCAGTTTTTTTACCGTACCGAGGTAATTGAAGGCGGCTGACGATTTTTCATAGATGTTGATGTATCCCAGGTCGCCTGAATAGATGCCCATTGCCAGTGCCTTCTCTGTATCTGTTGAATAGAGTTTAGCATTTTCCGTGGAGTTCAGGAAATCGGGATTGTATCTTAATCCAGTCTCCCTGATGAGTGTGGCGATCTCCAATGGAGAGGGGAGCGACTGTATGATCTCGTTCATCGTCTCTTCCGAAATTGACAGTTCAGATTGACTTGATTTTTCTCCAAGCAGCGAATTCAGATCCTGCGAGCCGGAGTCATTTCTGTTTCCACCGCAGCTGATCAGAAGAAGGCTGCAAAAGATATAGAATGTAATTTGATGTTTCATGATTGTATATTTTATTTTTATTGTTTACGTACTTAGTCTTTTTTGAATCCCAGCAGACAGACACCACAGCCCCCATCGTTTCCCTGAAAGGTTACCTCCATGTAATATACCCCGGTGGCGGAGCAGGGGTAAACCAGGTCGGGATAGAAGGTTTTCTTCTGTTTGTTGTAGGTGCTGGCGATGATCTTATGGTTCCTGTCGTACAGGTTAACAATCATTCTGCTTCCGTCAATCTCCTGGTCACATCCGACAATGATGTAGGTGGATCCTTTAGAGAATACATACGAGTATTCCGTCACATCCGTTTTCTTCATCGTTGTGTTGAAGGCCTTGATAAATGTGTAGGAGTCAAGTTTTGATGCGCAATTATCCAGGAAAGCATCCGAGTCGCACTGACTGTAAAGATACTGTGGGATCATAAGCGCAACAATAAAGATTAAATTTCTGATCTTTTTCATTTTTGCGGTTTTATTTGGTTCTTAATATGTTCCTTATTTGTTTCTAATTTCTTTCTAACTTGTATTTAATTCGTTCTCAAATCGATCAGATCATTCAGATCGTTCAAATTGTTCAAATCATTCAAGTATCTCTTTACTTATCCATATTCCCTCTACCTCCGTGCAATATTTTTCGCTTCCCTGATTGAAATCTTCTTCCCGTTCAATACCGCGATCACATAGGCACCGCTTATTGCATCGCCAACAGCATAGGTCTTCTTGGCATTGAACGCCTCTTCATAGCTCTGGAAACTACCCAAAGCATACACAACATTCGACTTGTCCTGCAGGGTAATCAGATCCAGCTTCGGTGCGGCGGCCTTCATCTCTCTCTCCTGACTGGGTTTTAACGATCTTTTGAATGCTCCGACCTGTATTGCGTAGAAGAATTCCTGTCCGGATTGTCCCGCAGTTTTTCCCACAGTTGGATTTCCGGTCAGTGCCAGGGACTCATTCACCGCGATCTTCCTGTTGTTATAAAATGCCTCAATCTCCGCATCCAAAAAATTTCTTTTGATGATCTCAAGGCCAGTTTCAGCATCATCGAGTGATGTAAACAGTCCGGCATAGTACCCGTAACAATTGTTATGCTGGTTAAATTGCTGAACCACGGGAAAGAGCCCTTTAAAGGCATTGTATTGAACGGTTCCCCCCAGCTCGACGATTTTTATCCTGTAGAAGAGCCCTTTTGGTAACGCAGCGTCTTTGTTAAATGGACGTTTTTCAGAGTAGATATCCTCATCTGAGATGATGAATCCGTTGGTATGCACCGGTTTGTCGGCACTGAAATACCACTGTTTGTTTCCGTGCCGGTCGGTTACGCTAAATTCCACCCGCCTGTTTCTCAGATGGTCGGCCTCCCTGACAGCTTCCGGAACCACCGGGAACGATTCGCCAAATCCTTGTGCGATAAGCCGCGTTTCGGCGATCCCCTGTTGCTGAAGGTATCTCTTCACAGAGGCAGCACGTTTCTGCGATAGCTGTATGTTGTAGTAGAAATTTCCACGTGTATCGGTATGGGCATTGAGTTGCACAATAACACCAGGGTTCTCCTTCATGAAATCGGCCAGCCTGTTGAGCTCGCGGTAGGATTCCGGCCTGATGCTACTCTTGTCGAGGTCGAAGAAAATATTTCGCAGTTCCATCGCCCTTTTCTTCTCAATGGGTGGTAGTGTAACGCCCTGAAGTGCCTCCGGCCGCGTTGCCTCCTCCCTGGTGAGTTGCACCTGCTTGTGGAAATACCCCTGCTTGTTCATATCCACGTCATAGCGCTCCCTTACCGGCACAACCAGATCAAATTGTCCACGCGCATCGGTGGCCCCTTCCGATTCGAGGATATCCTCGCTGTATACCTTTATCTTCACGTCGGGAATGGCTTTATTATCCTCTTCAGATAAAACGGTGCCGGTTAGGTTCATGTAGCTCTCTTCTTCTGCTGCTACCGGGGCTTCCTGCGCATTCTGCTGATCGCCGGCTGCTGGGTGATCAACAGCACCTGCATTGTTTTTTTCGGTTGTAAGATACTCCTCAGGGATATAGGTCGGATCTTCCAGTGTTTTTGTTGATGCACCTGTGGCAGCTGATTGATCTGTCTGGGTGAGATACTCTTCTTCTTCCCTAAGCTTACTTACCTCATTTTCCACAATGCTTTCAGCCAACGGCTCTTCTTTTTCGGTATGCAATTCTTCCTTTTCAGTGGGTATATCTTCGCTTTCAGTTACCGGATCCTGGTTTTCAGCGAGTAGCTCCTCGCTTTGATCCGTCTCTCCCGGCATGTCCATCCGGGTGGCGGTTAGCAGGTATTTCGTTCCGCTCTGCAGTACATCAGGAAAATCGTAATTTCCATCTTTGTCGGTAATCGCTTTGTTGATCTTCACATCTTCCTCCGAAAGGAATACTTCTGCCGAGGGAACGGGTATGTTTTCGGTGATCGTATCGATCTGCTCAACCGGTACCTTTTTCTTCCGGTCTTCAAATACAGTATTCCTCTTGATCACTGTTTTGGGTTGGGAGAGGACGCCGCTCACGACCATGGGTGAGATGCGCGACTGCAGCTCGGCAGTATACATCTCCTCTGTGCTGTCTCTGGTAATCTTCAGTTTAATTGCATCGTAGGAGAATCTGTTTTTTCTGATACTTAGACTGTAGAGGGAATCCTCTTCAAGTTCGAAACTGAAAAATCCATTATGGAAATCCGGATCGTGAGAATCTGTTTCCCCTTCCTTTGATATTTTAAAGCTCAGGCCATTGTAAATGGTATGGTCGGGAAACCTGATTTCATTCCCGGCAAATTCAAACTGTAGTGGTTCTTGCCTGTAGAGAGTATAGATATCCTCCCTGCCATATCCGTTAAATCTGTCGCTGCTAAAAAAACCTCGGTTTCCGTCAGGGGTCAGAACAATACCGAAATCGTCCCCAATCGAGTTGACAGGTGTTTTCATATTCTTCACTTTGCCCCATTCTCCATCTTCTTTTACGGAATAGAAGATATCCAGTTTCCCCATCCCGGGATGGGTATCCGATGAGAAAAACAGCGTGTCATTGCCATGGATGAATGGAAATAATTCAATCCCAAAGGTATTGATCTTTTTACCTGCATTAATTGGTTCTCCCCATCTTCCGTCTCTCTGTTTTTCCGCGTAGTAGATATCTGTAGCTCCATGTCCACCTGGCATGTCTGAGATGAAGAAAATTGTTTTTCCATCGGCGGAGAGGTTTGGCTGACCAATGGAATATTTTTCGCTGTTGAAGTCGAAGGCACTCACAGGCTCTGTCCAGTTCCCTGTATGGTCCTTACGGCTGTATAATACCTGAAGGGAATTGAGAATCATATTTGTCTTGCGGTCCTTTTTCCCCATAATTGTCCTGGTATAATAAACCTCTTTACCGTCCCGGCTGAATGTGGCAGCGCCATCGTGGGCAAAGGAGTTCAGCTGTTCCATATTGGTTATCTCCGGCTGATCGCCATGTATGGTAAGCAGGTTGATATAATAGAGGTCGGTAGCTGTGGTTCCGGTGTTGTCGGAGAGGTTGATGAATTTGCGCAGTCCCCCCTCCCTTGAGGAGGTGATGACTATTCCATCCTCGTAATAGGTAGCTCCGAAATCCGTTTCGGTAGTATTGAACATTTCATGGTTCATCACAAAATACTCATCTTCCTCATTCAGCCACTCCTGGGCCATATAGCACGATTCGAGATAGATGGGTCCCATCGGGTCATTGGGCTCCAGCTCAATATATTTCTTAAACTGTTCTGCAGCCTCTTCATAGAGGGCCGAACTCTTTAAGGAGTTGGCATAGTTCAGCACATTTTCCGATTTATTGTTGCGGTTGCTGGCATATACTATTTTTTTATAGATCTCATTGGCTTCCAGAAACCGTCCTGTGAGGCGGTAACAGCTGGCGAGCTTTTCCCTGGCCTCGTTTTTTGCGTTGTAGCTTTTCCCTTTATCAAGCTCTTTCAGGTAGAAGGGTATCGCCTCTTCGAACAGGTTCCGGTCAAAATATCGGTTACCTTCATTTAGGAATTTTTGGGCAGCCGCTTCACTTAACTGAAGGCTTAGCAGTATTGAAATAAATATAGTATATCTAAAAATGCAGTTCAATGTTACTCCTTTTTTAATTGTTATTACCTATTATAATTGTTGCTCTCCATCGTTAGAAATAGTATCTCGGGTGTATTACTTTTTCTGCCGGAGGCGGCAACAATTCTATACCATAGCTTATACCAAATTCATGATTTCCTGAGAAATAGTTCGAAAAGGGGGACAATGTATAGTCAAATGAATACTGTATCTTCAGGTTCTTTGTTATATCGACCTTCACCATGGCAATAACCGCATCGCCTGTGCGGTAGGATAATCCTGCGGAAAACTTATCGATCATTGTAAAAAGGATGTTTACATCAGCCTGGACAGGTGCTCCGTGTACATATTTTACCAGGAACCCGGGTTCAAGAATTACATCCCTCGAAATCTCGAAAAAATAGCCCCCCATCAGATAATAATTCTGCGCTTGCGAGTAAAACTGGTTGCTGTTAAAATGGGGGATGAGTGCTTTGCTGTTTACGAGGTGTCCTGCGGTACCACCTACATAGAACTGTTCGTTTTGATAATAAATGGCCGCGGAGAAGTCGGGAATAAACACCGATTCTTTTCCCACGGGCAGGGATGGATCGTCATAAATGGTTCGCTCGAGGTCGTCATAGCTATAGTTGCTATTGATAACTCCCCCTTCCAGACCGAAGGATAGTTTGCCCTTTCCGAATCCGATATGGTAGGAGAATATTCCCGTTGCAATAAAACGGTTGGTAACCGCGATCCTGTCGTGGATCACCTTCGCACCCAGTCCGATGTTTTTTTTCTGTATCGGTCCCTGGAAACTGAATGTATTCGATTGAGGGATGCCCTCAATTTTCGATACCTGCGTTCTGTTCTTTACCGACCCCACTATCCATTTTGAGCTTCCCGCATAGGCTGGATTGATCAGTAATTTATCGAATGTATACTGACTAAAAGTCACATCCTGCTGTCCGTAGCAGCCAACTATAAAAATGGAGAAGATGATAAATGCTATATATCGTTTTTTGCGCATGTCTCTCGTTATCTGCATTCAATTATTTGCTATCTGTGTATAATCACATACCCTGTAATATCGGAGGTTCCATTACCCAGTTTGAGAATATAGAAATAGGTGCCATCTGGCAGATCAATCCCTTTGTTAGACTGACCATACCATTCATTTAGGTAGGGATTGGCCGAATAGACCTCATTGCCCCATCGGTTGAATATTTTCAGGTTGTTTGTTTCGAAATAGTCGATGTTTGCTATTTCCCAGTAATCATTTATGTCATCCCCATTTGGCGTTATAATCTGCGGAACCGGATTGGTTAATCCTTCAAGACAAAGATCTACAATAACCATCACTGAGTCACTGTCCTTGCAGTAGGCATTTGTTACAGTTGCCACATATACAGTTGTCTCTGTCGGACCTGCGAACGGGGTGTAAGATTCAGGATTATTCAGTCCGGAATCGGGGCTCCAGAGTACCGTCCGACCCCCTTCAGCCTGCAGTTGAATGCTGTCATAGATGCAGATGGTTACATCTTCACCCGCATAGGCTGTAGGCGGCTCTTCCCTGTCGACAAAGATGGTTTTGTTGTCAATTCGTACATTGTTGCATCTTCCATCTGAGTAGAGAAGACTGTATTTATTTGTATGAGAGGGATGAACGGTGATTGTGTCTGTGGTTTCTCCAGTGCTCCAATAGAAAGAATACTTCGGATCCTTGCCGGCTGTCTCAAGAAAAAGCTTTACTGTATCGCCAAGGCACAAACCATCGGCTGTTGTCCCAATAGTGTAGTCCGGATAGGGGATAATATATGGGTACTCTGAAGAGATGTTTTTACTCTTGCAACCTTTTGCGTCGGTTCCAACAACGCTAACAATATCACCCGTCCGAAGTGAATCGGTTGAGTAGTAGTTGCTGGCGGACGACTGAATGGGTGTACTATTTCTGAAAAAGGTGAAATTGTCCAATCCTTCGGGAAAGGCATTATATGCGGCAAATTCTCCAAAACAGATGGTATCCGTTGAGCTGGTGATGGTTACAACGGGGGGTTCCAGCAGGTTGAATTTTATAGTATCAATGCTAACAGATCGGCAGTTGTTTTCATCGATTGCCCTGACAGTTATTGTTTTATCCCTAACGGGTATGCTAATGCTATTCGCTTCAGTTTCTTCAAGTATACCTCCTTCACTCAGGAAAATATACTGATCAAACCCGGAGGTTGCTGTCAACTCTACCAGATCGTTTTTGCAGAAATCACCACTTTCCGAGGCTGTTAAATTCAGCTCTGCCGGGATGAGTGTTTCAGTTGTAATCACATTTGTGGATGATAAACAGTTGTTTTGATAAACGTGGGCCTGTACATCAAAATCGAGCGGAATATTTGATGTTTTGAATGTATTCAGCATATCGTCCTGCAGGGTATCAGCACCATGTAAAAATACATACCGCTCAAAATTGTTGGGCGAAACTGTTAATTCCAATTCGCTACCCCTGCAGACCTGGTCGTTGGTCGCGTTGCTGCTAAGGGTTACGGGAACGATATTTCTAACATCAATTTGGAATGTTTTATTTACTGCCGGGCAGTTCGCCTGGTTATTGTCGCGCAGACTTACATTGACAGAAGTATCGTTGCGTGCTTCCAGCACCAAAGTGGTATTGCTATCGTATGCACCATTGTTCCAGGAAACGGAATAGTTGGGAATATTGATGTCGGTTAATTCAAGGGTGATGTTCTCATTTTCGCAGACATCATGGTAGGGATCTATTGTATAGCTGATAATACCACAGTCTCTGGCATAACAGGTAACCTGTTCTGATGGTATTGAGGTAACACAATCTGCTGCTCCCATGGCTACAACATTGATGATTGCTGAATCGCCTGCATTCAATCCGGTTATTTCATGGATCACTCCTCCGGCTCCTGACGAGGCTGTCATATAAGGTTGACCATCTATGCTGATCTCATATTCCAGCGCTTCCGGAATGGAATCCCAGACAAAGGAGAGTGTGGTTTCGGAACTATTTCCGCAGTTAACCTGAGGCTGGTTGAGCGGTTTAAGAACTTCCGTTATTATGCTGTTGCTGAATTCTCCTTCGCAGCCTTTGTTTGTAGCTTGGGCCCTGATATTGTACTGCTCTTTCTCAGCAAATATTTTGAGCGTATTGAATGCTCCTGCCTGAAGCACATTGCTGAATTCATAAAACTTGTAGTTGTCAAAACCCCCCGGTGTTGCGGTAAAAAGTACCTGATCGTTCTGACAAACTACATTGTCAGCATCGGAACTCATGAGCATCAGTGGCTGTGGTGGATTTGCTACAGTTATTGTAATATATTTTGTTGCGCCGGCACAAAAAGGCTGGTTTCGGTTTTTGACCGTTACACGCACCATGGTATCAGCATCGGGTTTCGTCCAAATGCTCTTTTGTCTTCCGGCAGGAAGTCCTCCCCAATATATATCATAGTCGTCTATGGTTAGATCGGTAATTCTGAGCTGAACAGAATCCCCCAGGCAGATCCCATGGTTTCTTGTAATGTCGAATTGTATTGTGTCGCATGTCTCTGCATACCCATACGCAGGCAGCGAAACTTCACTATCTCCGCAGATACCATCTCCAATTGCAATGGCCGTTAGGCTGACAGCTTCACCAGGATTCATAGAATAGATGGTATGGAAAAGTCCGGTTAATCCTGAGGAGGGAAAGGCGAAATCACCATCGTCACGGCTAACAAGGTATCCGGTGGCTCCCGGAATGGGATCCCATGCAAATGTTACACTGCTTTCTGTCGAAGACTCAAAGGTCACAACAGGTATTTCCAATGGTTCAGTGACCGACATCTGTAAGGTGTCGGAGAATAGTACACAGGCATGATCCATTGCCGAAGTATAATAGAAATGTTCGTTTTTCACATTGGAAACAGTGTAGCTGTTAAAGACGCCGGACTCCAGCAGATCACCATTGTCGTAGAGCTGATAATGATCCAGTCCCTGGGGCAATATGGTGAAATTTACGCTGCTATTTCCGCATATCTCGTTAGATGGTGCGGAGCTGTGAAGGGTTAGTTCAAGTTTAGGGGTTACCTCAATAACATATGTTTTAGTTACGGAAGGACAGGATGGTTCTTCATTGTTTATAACAGTAACGGGAACTTCATCATTATTCTGTGCCAGCAGGGAATACTCTTTGTTAGTACCGGATGGGATACCATCCCATGATACTGTATAGTTGTCTAGACTGATATTGTCAATAGTGAGGGTTATATCTTCATTCTCGCAAACCGACCTGTATTTGTTATCCAGGTCAAATTCAATTGCTGTGCAGTTGGTTGCTGCACATGTGACCTCATCCGAGACTATTTCTGTTCCACAGAGATAGCTGTCAAGTGCCCTGATTCGAATGGAATGTTCATCGCTTTCGGCCAATCCCGACATCTCATGGTACAGACCAAGGCTCCCCGAACTGGCAGTCTGAAAGCCGCCATTGTCGATGCTGATCTCATATTTCAAAGCTTCCGGTACAGAATCCCATGCAAACAGGATGCTATTAGGGCTTGAGGTACCACAGTACACATCGGGCGGAGGAAGGGCATCTTTAATGGTGAGTATTTTCGTGTTGCTCAGCTCACTTACACAATCGTTGTGGGTGGCAATAACATTCACCCTGTCCTGATCTTCAAGTTCAGTTGTAGTATAGAGGTTGTTTGTTCCGGTTTGTATTTCGGTGTTATTAACAAAGAATTTATAATCGTCGTATATAGAAGGAGATGCGGTGAATTCGACAGGTGCATCTATACATACAGTATCGTTGCTTATGTCATGGGCAAGCGTTACCACAGGAGTCTCTTTTACGGTGATGGTTACCGTGTCGCTGATGATTTCACTGCAGCCATTTGCATCTGTTATGTTTACATAAATTTTATCCCCGTCTTTGAAGGTCGAACTTTCATAGGTGTTGCTGCTTGAACTTTGTACCATGGTGCTATTAAGGTAAAAGCTGTAATTCATAAAATTTTCGGGGGATGTTGTAAAAGTGATGGTTTCACCCGAACAGATTGTGTCCCGACTCGCGGAGATGTATAGATATACTTTTGCTATCGGGGTTACCTGGATCTTTTCCGAATAGAGCGACGAACAACCATTGTCGTCAACCGCAAGTGCAATATCCTTGTTACCGGCTTCATCCCATTTAATATTGTAGGGACCCTCTCCTGAACCGATCACAGTAGTGGCCCCATTAAAATCCCAGTCGAAAACAGGTGCTGAAAGGTAGCTGCCAGTAAACTCTACGGTGGTAAAATCGTTCAGGCACTCAGGAGCGCTTGTCATAAAACTAGCGACAGGAGAGGGATTTACAGTTATTATTTGGGTTGAATAGTTTGAACAGCCCAGGTCGTTGGTGGCAGCCAGTCTGATGGTATATTCACCCGGGGATGTATAGGTGTGCGGATCGGAATTAAAACCAAAGAAATCGGGACTGCCATCGTCGTACTGCCAGGTCCATTCCGAATAGGAGTTGCCAGCAGTATCGGTAGTATTGTCGAAAGAAACTGTAAAGGGAACGCATCCTTCAAACTCACTTACACTGAAAGCAGTACTGGGTACCGGCTCAACGCGGATAGAGTCGCTCATGGTAAAAGAAGAGAGGCAATCATGCTGATTAATCACAGTGAGTGTGGGAGCATATTTACCAGGCGTAGAATAGATTTTGCATGGCTCCAGCTTGTCGGAGATGGTCCCGTCTCCGAAATTCCATGAATAACGGCTTGATGGATGGTAATCAGAATGGTTGTCAAAGCATATTGAATCGGTAATGGCACAAACGGTTAAGGCATCTGGTGTAAAACTCACCTTTGGTTTCGCGTAAACAGTAACCGTCTCTTCTGCAACGCTTGTAATGGATGCACCACAAGTGATGGTCAGTTTTACAGTATAGGTGGTATCGCCTGTTCCGGCGTTGAAGCTATGGTAAGGGTTTTGGGCAATCGATGTTGCGGTGCCGTCCCCAAAATCCCATGAACGATTAACCACACCTGTACTCAAATCATAAAACTGTATGGTAAAGGTCTCACATCCCTCCAGAACTGTGAGATTAGAGCCGATAACAGCATTGCACTGTGAATTCGCAATAGAAAATTGAAATAAAAGGCAGAATCCGACGAAAACTTGAATAAGTGCTCCGGTATTCCAAAAATGAAGTTCTTCTGTATCCCGCATTGATGTTGATCTTTTGTTTACTTTTGGTGTAGGTTTTCTGTTCTTGGATGACAGCAACCCTATGATGTAAAATTATTCAGATAGCAGGGAATATCTATCAGGGACTATACCCGATTTAAGGGAATAAACACCTAAATAAAAGCAGGTAAAAACACCGATATAACATAGGGTGGTTTTACCTGTGTGTGATTTTGTAGCGAATAGAGAAATTGATTGTATTTCGAATGGATGGTACCCTTAGACTTCTACCAGTTTATGCTTAAGTGCATACATGACCAGGCTGATGGTGTTTTTTACACCGGTTTTATTAATAAGATTTGACTTATGGCCTTCAACGGTGCGGATGCTGATAAATAGTTTTTCTGCGATCTGTGAATTTGAGAGACCCTCGACGATACATTGGAGGACCTCAAGTTCCCTTTTGGTTAAATTATTGTCGGGGGCACCTTGGCTCTTTTTCGATTTTAATGGAGAGTTGATGTTAACAATGATCTCTTTCAGAAGTTTCTGGCTAAAATAGTTTTCACCACTCAGTATGGCTGTGATGGCATTTTCAAGTTCGTTTTTCCCCGACTCTTTAAGTACAAACCCCATCACACCTGCCTGTATCATTTGATAATAATACTCTTCATCGCAGTACATAGAGATCACCAGTATTTTAATGTTCGGATACTTTTCAATGGCCTGGCGGGTTGCCTGAACGCCGTCAAGTTCGGGCATCGAGATGTCCATAAGCACCAGGTCGGGCTTGTTGTCTTCGAGTAGTTCGAGAAATTCCAGGCCATTGGAAGCTTCGGCTACAACCTCCATACCATCTATCTGGTTGATCACAAACTTCAGACCATCACGGAATAGTTTATGGTCGTCAACAAGAATAATTTTGTTGGTTCTCTTTTCCATAGGCAATCAAAATTAAATAAATCGCTGATAAAAAGGTAATATGTTATGTTTTTTTTCTCGTTCAATGGTCTTTTAAAAAAAAACTTGTATTATATCTTTTCATCTTGCTGCTCTATATCCAGATCAATACGCATATTAAATCCTTGATTAATATCGGTTTCAATGGATATTTCTCCTCCGATTGATCTCGTTCTGTTGATGATATTATTTAGTCCCTGTCCTTGCGATTTTTCCAGTACCTGTTGAAGCTCGAATCCGATTCCGTCATCGGAATAGTGAACCATTAGCTTTTTTTCATGAAGAATAATTTCAACGAGGACATTGTTGGCGGAGGCATGTTTCAGTGTATTGTTGATCAGTTCAATAATAATTCTGAACAGTGAGGCTTCAGTATTTAATTTGATTCGCCGGCTCAGGTTGGAATTGAAGTTGATATTGATGTTTTTTGTGTCGTTGAACTTATTGACATAAGACTTAAGCGCTACTACAATTCCAAAATCCTTCAGAATACTGGGGCTGATGTTGTAGGCAATCTCTTTTGTTTGAGCGATTGCATCGTCAATGGTTTCCAAAGATTTTTCGATGGCAATTGTCTTGTGCTTTTGGTCTTTCGCGGTGAGAATTGAGCGGGTATAAAGTTTTATTGTTGAAAGCAGTGGCCCCATGCCATCGTGCAGGTCCTGTGCAAATCTTCTCCGCTCTTTCTCTTCGGTTTCCAAAACCGTATTCAGAATCCTGTTATGGACCATCCTTCTTTCAGTAACATCCCTGAGAATTGATAACACAGCCTCTTTTCCATTGAATTGAATCACCTTGCTGTTGAATTCCATAAAAACGATCTCTTTTTTGCGATTGAGGAGCCTGAACTCTTCCGGACGGTTGATTATTTCCGACCGTATTATACTAATAAACCATTTAAGGAACTGCTCCTTATCGTTTTTATGCACAAAGTTTGTAATCTGTAATTGCTCAATATTTTCTTCGGTGAGTCCGGTTAACTTCTGAAAGGGCAGGTTGGATTCAAGAAACTTATGTTTGAAATCGCAAATAACAATACAATCGATGCTGTTATGAAAAATGTTTCTGAATTTCTTTTCATTATCAATAACTGAATTCTCCAGCTTTTTTCGGCTGGTGATATCCCTGTTGTTTCCCCTGAAACCCTGAAATATCTTGTTTTGGTCGAATACCGGATTGCTAACCTCATTGATCCACTTCATCTCCCCGTAACGGTCAATAATCTGATACTCCAATACTTCAAATTCCTTCCGTTTACTATGGTGTAATTCATAATGCTTTCTATACATCTCAAGGTGGTCCGGATGAATAATTTTTAGAACCAGTTCCGGATCAGCAATAAAATCATCTGCTGAGTGACCTGTAATGCGTTCACATGAGGGCGAGACATAAACATATTTCCCGTCCGGACCGATCCAATACTCCCAGTCATAATTATAATCGGCCAACATTCTGTATTTCAGTTCACTTTCCTTCAGTTTCTTTTCGTTCCTTGAAAGTTTCAGGTAATTTCTAACCTTCAGGATCAGATCGAGCGACTTGATTGGTTTGGTTAGATAATCAATAGCGCCAAGTCCGAAGCCTGTGCTATAGCTATCATCATCGTCTCTCGCAGAAAGAAAGATGACCGGTATGTCTTTGCTCACCGGGTTTTCTTTTAGTCTTGAACAAACTTCAAACCCATCTACTACCGGCATCATGATGTCGAGTAGAATCAAATCTGCTTTTATATTGTATAGGTTATCCAGTACAGTTTTTCCACTATCAATATGTTCTGTGCTATACCCTTCCGGCTCGAGGATCTCCTTTACCAGAAAATAGACAATGGGATCATTGTCTATGATCAATATGTGTGCTTTGCAGTCGGAGTTTCTTTCCATATTAAAAGAGATAGTAGAAATTTCCCTGTAAGACCCTCTAATATAGAAAAAAAACCGGGAAATGGTATCTGGCTCACGTTTTTTATGTCATTTCAGGAGATATATTTATATACGATGGACACAAGTTCAGCCGGTTTGGTTGGTTTGCTGATATAGTCGTTGCACCCGGCCTCTATACTTTTTATCCGGTCGCCCGCAAATGCATAAGCTGTTTGTGCTATGATCGGAATGCTGCTGTTTTTTTCGCGGATCTTTTTTGTGGCTGAGAGTCCGTCCAGTTGAGGCATCTGGATGTCCATTAGCACCAGATTAATATCTTCTCGTTCATCCAGGAATTGTATGGTTTCTGTTCCGGTGACTGTTCGGCTTATTTTCAGGTTATAGGGTTTAAACACCTCCGTCAGATACATGAAATTGATGTCATCATCTTCTGCAATCAGCAGGTGTTGGCCGTTAAATGAAATCTCTTGAATCTCTTTCATAATATTCATTGTTTTTATTGTTTTACAAGGTGCGTGCTTTATCGTAAAAGCGAATAAAATTCCCCCTCCTCCCATTCAGGAACCGGCTCAGAAATCTT
Organism: uncultured Bacteroidaceae bacterium; assembly: GCA_964432125.1. Lineage (GTDB taxonomy): Bacteria > Bacteroidota > Bacteroidia > Bacteroidales > M55B112. The sequence goes on from CAYSMO010000007.1 coordinate 16,433, forward strand.
CCCCACAGAATAATCTTTAATGGTAAACAATAGCGTGGTTCCTTTTTTAACTTCTGTCTCGAACCAGATGTTTCCTCCAAGCAGTTTGACGTAGTTTTTTGCAATAGAAAGTCCGAGACCTTGTCCGGTTAAGCCACCGTCGATTTCTGACCTGCCTTTGCTGAAGGCATCAAAGATATAGTCTTGAATATCTTTGGACATACCGATTCCGGTATCTTTTACATAGAATAGTAGTGTGTTTTCCGGCAGGTTAACGCATCCGATTTCAATGAACCCTTTTTTTGTATACTTCAGTGCATTATGAATCAAGCAATTGAGAATTCGTTGTAGTTTGCCTTTATCCGATAGTATCAGATAGTCGGTCTGGTCACCATCCATGAAGGTATTCAGTTTGATGGTCAGATTGTTATCCATTCTTTTCATATCCTCATTCAGCCTGTCTGTGATGCTCTGGAGAAGTTTGTTCAAAGAGAACTCGGTATTTGTCACTAAAACCTCATTTTTCACGATACGCGACATGTCAATTAGCATTTCAATGGCATCGAGCATTAGGTTTCCCCCTTTCATCACATGGTAGTTATACTCCTTTATTTTTAAAAGGTTCTGTTCATTCGACAGTAGATTTGAGAATCCAAGGATCCAGTTGAGTGGTGTACGTAGCTCATGCGACACATTTCTGAGGAACATCTCAATCGGATTGGATCCATTGGTTTTCGGACTCTCATTTTTCTGTATCAATTCTGCATTCCCGTCGATAATGCAGCGGTTGATTACCATGACCGCACATACATGATCTTCCGGAGATAAAATGGGGACAAAGGTCGTTTCATAATACTTATAAGAGTGATTCGTTGGAATGATTCTCTGGTGGTAATCGGAACCGTTTAGTGTTGAGACCTCTCCTTTGAGCGCCCGCTGGAGGTGGCCGACAAATTCACTGTTTTCGAGGCAAGTGTCTTTAAGTATATTGTATCTTCTTACTCCCTTTCCCTTTTGTAATTGCCAAAAATGGAAACCATATTGGTTCACCCAGGTGAGAGAGCCCTGCTTGTCATATATTTCAACTTCAACCGGGAAATGACGGAACACCTTTCTTATCATCCGCATGGTTGTGTCTGTGTCGGACTCAATCTTTTCATAGGGCTTGCGGGATGGATTTTGCATTCTTGTCATTAAAAAGCCGGACATAAAAATTATCATTAGCATTGCAGCAAGAACAAATAAATTTGTCGCGCTATCATATCCCTTATCATCGAGCAGGAGGCCTGTTAAGACCAGAATAGTGATTCCGGAGATTATTATTGGCAACTGCCGAAGGAATATTTGTTTCAAAATGCTCATTGTTATCATTCTTTAAGCGCTCACTTCTCATGCTTTAAACCAGCGCTTTCTGGTTCAAGGTCCCTCTGTTTATTATGCACTTTGTTGATCTTTGTCATATGCTTTCAGCACTGATTTCACAACCCTGATCATGTGTCCATCCCGAAAAGGGATTTTCATTACCATGTCTGCCCCGAACGAGCGGACAGCCTTTAGGTATGCATCTACCCCGATAATTCCACCGGATGTCATGGCAATAATTTTCATTGTCTTGCCTGTTGCTCGAATATGAGATATAATCTCAAATCCATTCATCTGTGGCATCAGTATCTCTGTGATGAGAAGATCAAAATAGTTTTCATCGATCAACTGAACCCCCTCTAATCCGCCACATGCAGTTTGAACATGGAAACCCTCCTCTTCGAGAAGAGATTTCATTCTGCTGTTTTGGGGATGACTGTCACTTATGATCAGAATACTTGACATTTCTCTCTATTTATTCTATGCAATAAAAGTACCACTGAAGCGACATTGAAACAAGGGTGTATACACTTATAAACAGTAGTGAAATACCTGTCTTGTTCAAGTGTTTTTACGGGATCATTACCAGTAATTATATTGAAAAGCCAGGAATTGAATAGATTCCCAGTGTATTATGAAATGATGCACATGAAGCTTAATACTGCAGAATTCTATTAATGATATGCAACAGCCTGATTCATGCGCGAGTCGATATGAGTTGCAAGATTGTTTACTCCTTCAATATTTTATTCTCGATGGCGTAGATGACCAGGTTGAGCGAGTTTGTGGAGCCTGTTTTTTTGAGTAGGCCGGCACGAATTCCTTCTATGGTTTTCTGACTCTTCGAAAGTTTGTCAGAGATCTCTTTGTTGGATAGTCCGGTGCAAATCATTTTCATTACTGTCAGCTCCTGCTCTGAAAAGGTGTTCTCACCAGCTCCATTGACTTTCGTGATGTTGGAATTATTATGATATGATCTGATGATCTTAACCAATACTTCATTCGAAAAGAAACTATCCCCCTTTGAGATGGATTGGATCGCATTCAGCAGGATTTCACTGTTTGAATCTTTTAAAACGAACCCCTTTCCTCCAGCATTCAGCATGTCATAATAGTATTTTTCATCGTCGAACATGGTGAGGGCAATAATCTTCAGATCGGGATATCGTTTCATAGAGATCCTGGTAGCCTCGATTCCGTTCATTCGAGGCATATTGATATCCATTAGTACAATCCCCGGCTCAACCGTTTCCAGCAGCTCCAGGAACTCTATCCCATCAGAGGCCTCGCCTACAATAACGATATACTCAACCTGTTCAAGCACATATTTTAATCCATCCCTGAATAGTCTGTGGTCATCTACCAGAACAACTTCTATTTTGTTTCCCATTAGTTTCGAATATATCTTGTAGTTGTTTATACAACCATTTTGTACTATTTTCTTTTTAAAGCCTCCGACAAATTCATTAGCTTACTTAATCCGTTGTAATAGAGAATCACATAACAAAGCAGTGTGAACAACCAGATCACTCCCAGGTTAAAATAGAGGGTGTTGATCTTCATGTTAAAAAAATACTTGTATGGGGCATAGAAGTGGGTTCGCAATGAAATTGTTTCTCCGCTATCCGGATCCTGAAAAATCGGATCAACGATTTGCTCAATCGAATTGTTCTCTATAGCAAGTTTATCTCTTACCGTCTCTTTTCTAACCAGGGATGATAGAAATTCATTGTGGTTGTCTTTTTTCAGTGCAATAAACTCCTCTTTTCCCATCTCCTGCTCTAACTCCCTGATCATTTCGTTTTTTCTTTCGTTGACAATTGAGAATGCTTCTATATATTTGTTTTTCAGTGCTTCAAGATAGCTGTACAGATGGTCTACCGCCTCTGTGTTAAAATTCATCTGGTTGAAATAAGCGGTATTTAATGATAGATCGGTGTTTACTGTTTGACTCTCTTTTATTAACTCATTTTCTAATATGGCGATCTCGCCGACCTGGCTTTCTGTAGTCGATCGACCATCTTCAGAGAGCGAGTCTTCACATTTTTTCAGCAGACTTTCCAGTTCCGGGATGTAGTAGGCAAGTTTATAGTTGATTTGGCTTTCCATTTTTTCGATCTGGAAGAACGCTTTTTCATAGGGGTTGTCTTTGAATTGGGTAACGGCAAGTGCCTCGTAGGCCCATCGTGATACCATAAAATCGGCTATGACCGGAGATTTTCTGTTATCCCCCCCGATCAGGTCATTTAGTTTATCGAAACTAAACATGGCTCCTCCCAATATCATCTGCGGGATGACCAGCAATGGTATCAGGATATATATTGTTACAGCGGAATTGAATGACGCGGATATAATTAATCCAAGCATGTTGGCAAAGGCAGCGGTTGCGAATAGTATGAGCCAGTATTCAATAAACAGTCCTTTGATCTCAAGAATTGAATTTCCGATTAGAACGAATACCAATGATTGGTAAGCTGAAAGGGTGAGCAGTATAATTACTTTTGACATCAGATAGCTCGATCTGCTTAGACTTAAAAATGCCTCCCGTTTCAGTATTTTCCTGTCCTTGAAGATCTCCTCTGCGCTCACTGAAAGTCCCACAAACAGGGCAATTACGATGCTCATAAAAATATATGGAGGGACATTTTCGTTTTCGCTGAACAGGTAGGATCCATTCTGTCCGGACGAGTATTTTATGATAAAGGTAAGGAGAAAGGCCAGGATAGGGGTTTCCAATAGGTTGATCAGAAGATACTGGACATTTCCTGTTTTGGAGATGATATCCCGCTTGATAAAAATTCCCAGCTGTTTGAATTTCGTTGGTATTTCAAGTACCTTTCCTTCAATGTTTTTTACCTCTTCGATCAGCCGTGGTTTAAAGTTGTTGACGAACAGGTCGTGCCAGTCGGATGGACTCTTTATCCTGTTTCGGGTGAATCTTCCAAAGTCGTCCACCTCTTTCGCTTCGATGATATTAAATAGCATCTCCGGATTGACATTTCCGCAAAGGCCGCACTCTCCGGCATCAGCATTGATCTGGTTGGTAATGCTTTTAAAATAGACCAGTGATTCAACCGGATTATTGTAGTAAATGGGATAACCCCCTGTATCAAGAATAAACAGTCTGTCGAACATTTTAAAGATGTCGGAGGAGGGTTGGTGGATCACCACAAATATCAGTTTCATATTGAGGGAAAGCTCTTTGAGAAGGTCCATTACATTCTCGGAGTCTTTAGATGAAAGTCCGGAGGTCGGTTCATCCACAAACAGAACGGCTGGCTCGCGGATCAACTCCAGCGCGATATTCAGCCTTTTTCTTTGTCCGCCGCTGATTTTCTTGTTCAGCGGGCTTCCTACTTTAATCTCCCTGATTTCATAGAGACCAAGGTTGGTTAGTGTTTTGTTGACCCGTTCAATTATCTCATCTTCAGGTTTATCCTTGTAGCAAAGTTTTGCACTGTAATAGAGATTTTGATACACTGTGAGTTCTTCAAAAAGGAAATCATCCTGAGCGATGTACCCAATCAGCGCCTTTGACTCCTTTGCACTTTCATGGACATCGATTCCGTTAATGGTGACCTTCCCCGTAAAGGGCTTTTCTATACCTGACAAGACATTCATGAGGGTGGTTTTTCCTGATCCGCTTGCCCCCATTATTCCTACGAGTCCGAACTCTTCATTGATACTTACATTCCGGAGGCCATAATGGTTCCCTGGAAATTTGTAGGAGATATCCCTGGCACTGAATGCAATCCGTTTAACGTTTTCATCCTTGATGTACCGGGAAACAATATCGCTGTAGTAAATTGTTCCCTTGGGTAGTCGCAGGGTGCTGCCCGGGGGGAACAGGTATATACTGCTATGATTGAAGGAGAGTCCGTTCAGTGTTATCTCACTATTTCCGGTATACTTCATGAAGTACAGATCAACACTTCTTATTTTGAGAAAATAGATGATGCCATCAAGACTGCTGGTGGGAATCTTTTTTGCATTCTTAAATTTTTCGTCGGCACCAGAATCTTCGGGGAAAATGCAGAGGATCTCTTCGTGGTCCAGTTTCTCCGGCTCATCATACCTGCTGAAACTACTGATCAGTTCAAGTTCTTCATCGGAGATATTAAAAACAGTGGAAACGGTTTCAATAATACCCATCCTCTGCTCCGTATAGAGCTGCTCAGCTTTCAGAAGTTCAAAAATTCTGATCAGCACAATCACCTTTTGCTTTTGAGAGAGTGTCTTATTGATTTTTCTGCAGATAACCAAAGTTTTGACAGAGTCTTTCATAGCAGTCAGTTTGCCACTTCTCACTCCGGCTTTGCTCTTTTCTGCCTCCTCCTCATTGGACGATTTCTCATCGTAAAGCCCCAGGTACTCGGCTACCTTATCCTTGTTTAACTGTGATGCGAGAAAAGACTCAACAAACTTTCTCTGGATATCGGTTGTGCCCTCATCCTGTTTGGAGATGATTGCAAATAACTGCATTAGTGCTTTTAAAATCTCTTCACTCATTCTTCCAGGTTTTTATTCGAACTGTCAAAAATCAATTGAAAACGGTCTTTTTGCGGCCTGTTTAATAGGCCACGAGTTCGAAGGGAATCTCAATCAGCTCCGAGTATTCCTCTCCTGCCTCTTGCAGGTCAATATCGAGTTCCATGTAGTACCATTTCACCTTCATGGGCGTTCCCTCTTCGTATATATCATTGATTTTTAGCAAAATATCTAAAATTAGTTTTGAGGAAGCTGTATTAAAATACTCCAGTTTAAACTCGAATTCAGCGCCCTCCAGAGGATTCTGTTCGAATTCTTCGAGCCAATTCAGAACAGGTTTGTAGAAGCTAACCACATCTTCCGGTAATGAGCGTCCGGAAAAGATGAATTTTTTGTTTTGATAGTCCAGGGTTATTTCCGGAGTATCGTCTGTTGCAGCAATGTGTAATGATTCCATAATATTTATATTTTATGAGTAATTTTTTGATATTGTAATTGAAAGTGTGAACATGCTATGTTCCTGATCAATTGTTTGAAAATCGTAATTCAGTCTTTTTCCCGATTTCCTGGCCATGTCGATGATTCCGATGCCGGCTCCACCGACCTTGGAAAAGGCGCTGTTTAGCCTGGTCTCCTTATATAGCTGTTTTAATCCCGCAGTATCAAGTTTGTTTACTTCGTCGATCCTGTCTTTTATTTTGTCGATATCCTTTGAAAGGATTTTGTTGGATGAGATGAGGTAATAGGCAGGCTCTGAATCTGCGATCATAAATATAGGCAGGTATTCAGAATCAGGATTATCCTTGTCGATTGCATTTTTGCTGATATTTTGCAGCATTTCGACCATAATATTAAAAATCTTTCTTCTGACGATATCTTCCAGCTCCTCGTAAGAGAGTCTCTTTTCGGTAAAGGCCAGTAGTGTTTTCGTGAGCTCCTGCGAGAAATCGCTGGCATATAGAAACAGGATGCTGTTCTCTTTCACCAGCTGGTGGAAACTGAAATAGTGTTTTAGCGACTGCTGTTGGGTGACCGGGTTCTTTGTTCCTTCGGTAGTTGGGGCTGAACCATTTCGGTTTGCCTTTACGATGGTTCTCAAAGAGAAATAGTTATAGGCCTGATCAATTGTATCAAAATCGTAATCCAGGTTACTGCCGGTCTTTCTGGCGATATCAATGAGTCCGAGTCCAAGCCCCTTTTTATCTGAAAGCTCTTTGGTCTTGAGCCAGAACTTGTAAAAGCTGTTTAACTCCTCTTCAGACATTTTCCTGATCTTGTCCAGCTTCTCCTTTAATTCCGGAATTCGCTCCTTTCTGATTGCATTTCCGCTATAAACGGTATGGTCGTCGCCATTTCTTCCAATGGTAAACATGCTGGATTTGGAATGCTCATTTTTTTCAGTGTGAAAGGTGATGTTCTGCAGGCAGTTTACCATCACATTGAAGATCTTTGATTTCAATCCATATTCGGCATTGGAGGAGTCGAGTTTTTTCTCAGTCATCTCCAGCAGTGCGAGAATGATCTCCTGAGAAATCTCGCCTTTGTATGAGAGCATGATCTTGTTGTCAATAACATGTTTTCTGATCTGCTCCACGAATTCTAAACTTTTTTCCGTTTGCTCAGTCATATTTTTGGGTTTTAAAATTTCAGACCTATTACAAGGATGTCATCAAGCTGTCCGACATCACCTTTCCAATCGAAGTGGGCATCTTTAAATAGTTTTCCCATTTGGAAGATGCTCAGGTGTGTATTCTCTTTGATCAACAGGTTGACCCTGCCGCTCATGAATTTTCTTTTGCCATCAGGGCCACCGTACTGGTCTGCGAAACCATCGGTGGTAAGGTAAAATGCATCTCCCGGGGTGATGTCGATGGCATGGTTGGTGAAGTCTTTTCTGTTGTTGTATTGCGTGCTTCCCACAGGGTACTTATCGCCCCTGATTTCGGTAAACTGACCCTCTTTCACGTAATAGAGTGGCCTGTGTGCTCCAGCAAAGTTCAAGGTCTTTGTTTTCAGGTCTATCTTACAGAAAGCGGCATCCATTCCATCATTAATTTTGCTGTCTTCATCTTCCTGCCGAAGGGAACTGACAACATTTTTATGGAGTTTGGTAAGAATCTGTCCGGCATCTTCTTCACAATCGTCGTAGATGATCTCATTTTGCAGAAAATGGCCGATAATTGACATAAGCGCACCGGGAACACCGTGTCCGGTACAATCCATCGCTCCGATATACACGATATCTTTATCCCTGTATAGAAACGGGTAATCGCCACTCACAATGTCTTTTGGCATATAGAGCATAAATGAGTTTGGAATGATCGACTGGAGCTTTGCTTCAGTAGGCATGAGGGAGCTCTGAATATAATAGGCATAATTGATGCTGTCCTGAATGCTCTTGTTTTTTTTGCTGATGATCTCCTCTCTTTTCCTGGCTTTTGTGATGTCGTGACAAACGAACAGGACGGATTCAATATCGCCATTATCATAAAACTCAGGCATGGCGCTTACCTCAAGGATCATCTCTTCATTTTCGTTTGGAAAGATCATTTCATCCGTCCTCTTTGAATTGGTTTGTGATACTTCCTCAAGCATATTCTTAAAAAAGCTGACTACAGATTCGTCGAGACCTATATTGGCAAGCGGTTTATTGATAAAATCGGAGATATTCATCCCGGTGAGCTTTTGGATGGCCGGATTGACATAGGTGCATCGGCTGAAAATATCGATCCTGATAATGATATCCGGACTGTTTTCTGAAAGCGCTTGCATTTTTGCCCTGATTCGTTGTTCTTTCTCCGCCTTTTTCTGTTCCGATATATCCCTTGCGTTCATAACTATCCCTTCGATCAGCTCAGAGGGCGAATTTTTTCCGATCGCTTCCATCCATAGGATATCGCCTTTTTTTGTGAAATACCTGTACTGCAAGGCGTGTTTCTTTTCAGGAAATGAGATGATCTCTGAAAGAAACTGTTCGAATTTTTCAGTGTCGAGCGGATGGATGTTTTCTGTGCATTTCCTTCCCGTTATGTCATCGGGAAAATATCCGAGAACAGGAAGAATCGATGGGCTAACATAGGTGGTTTTTTTATCAGCATTGTAGATGAAGATAATCTCCAGGGAGTTTTCAAGAATGAGTTGTGTCTTCTGGTTGGTGGTCCGCACCTCCTCCATCTGCTGTCCCAGTGTTGTGTTGGCCTTTTCGAGCTGTTCCTGGGTTGCAATCATCTCCTGTGCATTTTGCATAAGTTGTTTCTTCTGCTCTCCAAGTTCGGAACTCATTTTTTCCGATTTTTGGAGGAGATGCACAGTTTTTTCATGCGACCGAACACTACTGATCGTTCTTGAAATAATTTCCCCCATCTCTCTAAGCAATCTGATTTGAAGTTCGGAGAATCTGCTTACAGAGGCAAGTTCAACTACGCCGTTGACCACATCGCTGTTTATTAGTGGCAGGATCAGTATGCTGACAGGTTTTTGATGACCGATCAGACCGGAAGTGATTGAGATATAATTGTCGGGGATTTCGGTAAGGTGGATGATGTCTTTCTCGAGGACGGCCTGTCCGACTATTCCATTAGTGAACCTGCTTTCAGCTTGAAAATGTTTTTTCCTGCTGTAGGCGTATACAGAGATGAGTTTGAGTATCTGTTCACTCTTTTCTCCTTCATCACCGGCTTCATCCTGGTCGGATACAATATAGAAGGCTCCCTGGACAGCACTTTCGATTGTGTTGACAAGAAACCGGATTACTTCATCGCCCAACTGATTCAATTCATTAAGTGGCCGGAGAAGGGCGTTGATCTCAGCAATGGTCGATGAAATTTTTATGCGGTCCTGCTCTTTCTGATTGACTATCAATAGATGCTGCCGCATCTCTTCCATCGCATTTCTGAGCTCTTCCGGGAGGTGATTCGATTCCAACGGGCGGTCCAATTCATCCTTGGTGATCTCCTGAACAAATTTCATTACAGATGCTACAGTCGATCTGTTTTTTCCATCGAGCTGAGCTTGTCTCTTTTTCTCTTTCAAATACCTGATAGCGAGCAGAATGCCTCCGATTGTGGTTAGGAGGGGAATCAGCCGCAGAAGATAGTAGACAGAATGGTATTGGTAAAGTGCTTTTATATTGAACAGATTCACAGGCCTGTCGAGTGCATACAGGATATACCAGGAGGTGGTGAACATGATCAATACCCCGATAACCAATGCCGGCAAGGTGTATGCAGTAATGGACACTATGTTTTTTTTGCTAATCATGCTCCCTGACTCTTTTTCTTTGTTTTCAGGTTTTTAAATTGGCGGGCAATGGTCTCAGAAAGCTGGCCATAGAACAGTTCATCTTCCTTTTGGAATTCTCTGAAAGAGGCAAGCTCCACCACCCCGACCGGGTCGCCCGAACTGAGGAGGGGGAAGAGCAGAAGGGATCGGGGAGAGGCTTCGCCCAGACCGGTTCTTATCTTCATATAGCCTTCAGGAAAATCCCTTAGGTTGATTACGGTCCGGTCGCTAAAAACCTGTCCGGGAAACCCTTCCCCGGGATCAAAGGTTAACGTTTTGCATACCTCCGGATCACAGGCGTATCCACTGACAAATTTCAGTTTGCTACTCTTTTTGCTGCTGTCGGCCAAAAATAGAGCGCCCTGTATGATCTCATTTTCCCTGGCGATTAGCGAAAGAAGCTTATCTCCAAACTGTTCGGGTGTTGTTGCATTGATCTGTTCCATTTTTTGAATGAATAGGTCAATGCGCGACAGCTCCTCTCCAGCCCTGGTCAGCTGTTCATGCTTTGATAACCGGGCAGGCCGTCTCTTTTTTATATTATTTTTAAAAACGAACATCATCTTTTAACAGTTTTATTATTTCATTGGCTGTTAATATCTTGTGCGGGGTAAAGTGCTTCAGTGCTTCACCCGGCATTATTTCAAACAGGGCATCTTCCGGATCCTGGACAATTGTAATAGCCCCTCTTTTACATCCGTTATGGATTCCCTTTGCGCCGTCAATATTTGCTCCCGACAGGAGAATCATAATCAGCTTTTTGCCGTAGGCTTCAGCTGCAGTATCGAAGGTAAAATCGATGGCCGGTCTTGAGTAGTTTTCTTCAGCCCCAATAGATAGGGCGAAGGTTTTATTTTTCTCGATCAAAAGATGATAGTTGGCAGGACCAAGGTAGACATATCCCTCCTGAACAGGCTGTTTATCCATAGGCTCAATTACTTTCAGGTTGGAGATGAGATTGAGCGAGTCATCAAATCCGTTTCTTTCAACCTTGAGTCTGTGCAAGCAAAGTACAATGGGTATCCTGAATGTTTTGGGAAGTGATGACAGTATATTTCTAACAACAGTATAGCTGCCTGCTGAGCCTCCTATGACGATTATTTCCGGTTCATATATCATGGCTATACTGATGAGCTATCTGTCATTTTGTATTCGGTGATTATCTTACTCATTCCTGAAAATCTTCTCTTCGTAACTTTCAATTTTGAGCAGTTTTTCAATTTTCGTTCTGTAAATCGACTCTTTAGATCCGATTCCCAGATAGGAGTCGGGCTTTAGGCTGTTGTGAAAAAGTTGCAGCACCTTGTCCTGCAGATTGAAATTGAAGTATATCAACACATTTCTGCAAATAATAAGATCAAATTTTGAAAGCTCCTGTCCACATGTAAGATCATGCTTGAGGAATTCCACATGCTTGATCAGTGTATTGTCGAAAACCACAGTATTATCTTCATCCTTGTAATATTTTGAAAAATCGCCCTTTCCATTGAATGTTTCATAGTTTTTTTGATTCAGGGACTGATTTTTCTTCCGGTAAACACCTTTTTTGGCCTGCTCCAGTGCGTTCTCATTCAGATCGGTAGCTATAATTTTTACTTTGTTCTCTATTCCTGCTTCTTTCAGCAGAATCCCCATTGAATAGACCTCCTCGCCGGTTGAGCATGCTGCATGCCAGATCCGGATGACCGAACGATTATTTAATTCCGGAATAACATGATCACGTATATATATCCAGAATGTTGGATCGCGGAACATCTCTGTAACATTTACTGTAATCTCATTGATGAAGAAATCTCCAAACTCCCTGTCTGTTCTGATTCTCTGTTGAAACTCACTTAGTCCTGACAGCCTGTTTATTTCGAAGAACCGCAATATCCGCCTGTTCAATGATCCCTGTGCATAATTACTGAAATCAACCCCCCTGTAATCTCTTACATAATTGATGATTGCCCCCAAATCGTTATTCTCAAGTTCCATCATGATTTTCAGTGATGTAGGTGTTCTGATTCTTTGTAACAAATTTATGACCGGAAGGCTGTTTCTAAAACAGTAATACACCTGTTTTCAACTGGTATTTACCCAAAGTAGAGCAGGTAAATTTACCTGTAAAGTCAAGTATTTTCCCCGTCAAGTCTTGCAGCTAGATATGGGACTTGCTGATGGAGATCAGGTGAGGGGCAATTTTATCCAGGGGAAGGATTTTCATGACTCCGCCAAGTTTAATGGCCTCTTTAGGCATTCCAAATACCACACACGATTTTTCGTCTTGTGCTATGGTGTAAGCCCCCGACTCCTTCATCTCAAACAATCCTTTTGCTCCGTCATCTCCCATGCCTGTCATAATAATGCCGATGGCATTGGAACCTGCATATTGGGCAGTTGACCGGAACAGGACGTCAACAGAAGGTCTGTGGCGGTTCACCAATGGGCCGTCCTCTATCTGAACATAATACCTGGCACCACTTCTTTTAAGCAGCATGTGGGTATTGCCGGGTGCGATCAGGGCCCTTCCGCGAATTACAGTATCTCCATTTTCTGCCTCTTTGACTGAAATTTTACAGATACTGTCGAGGCGATTGGCAAAGGATTTTGTAAATAGCTCCGGCATGTGCTGTACAATCAGAATGCCATCTGAATCTGCGGGCAGGGCCTGCAGGAAAGTTAGCAATGCCTCGGTACCACCTGTGGAAGCACCAACTGCAACTACAATTTCAGTTGTTTTAATCATGCTCTTCCTGTCTCTTTTGGCGATGACAGCATCAGCAGACAATTTTGGCTTGACCTCTATCCCGGTATCGAAAAACATCTTCTTTCTAAGGTTGGCTTTGGCAGAGGCTTTTATAACATCACATAAACGAATTTTCGATTCTTCCAGGAATGTTTTCGTTCCGAGTTGTGGTTTTGTTATTATTTCAACCGCCCCCAATTCGAGTGCTTTTACTGCAGTTAATGTGCCTTCACTGGTGAGGCTGGAGATGATTACAACCGGAATCGGGTGTTGCGACATGATCTTTTTTAAGAAGGTCAGCCCATCCATTCTGGGCATCTCTATATCCAGGGTAATAACATCGGGCACCTGCGCTTGAATTTTTTTTGCAGCATAATATGGATCAGAAGCTGTATCAATCACCTCTATCTTCGGGTCTGAGGAGAGGATGTAGGAGAGTGTTTGTCGCACCACCGCCGAATCATCGACAATCAGTACTTTTATTTTATCCTTCTTTTCCATTGTGCTGAGTATTGTTATTTGATGTTGTAAATTTTTTACATGGCCAACTATCTTTATGACGATGCGTATAGCCGGTCTGCAAGTTGATCGCTATTAAGATCCTGCATTACACACTCATATTCTGATTTCAACTCACGGTACAGTGACCATAATTCCGCCTCTTCCACGACCTCCTCCTGATCGATTTTTTTTGCAACTTCCGCGAGTCGGTCAAAATGCAGATTCAGACATACACCCTTCATTCTATGTGCTGAGTATCGTATCATCTCCAGGTTTGTGTTTTCTATGTGCTCCTTGAGTATATTGATGTCTTCGGACAACTGTTTTTTTGCCATTTTGATAAGCTCATCATATAGAGAACTGTCGTTGTTAATTTTTTTGAGCAATGTTTCCTTATCATGTCGCTTGGGTTGATTTTGCTTATTATTCTTCATTTTTTCGATATTTTCAGGTTGTTGTATGTATTGTTTGATAATGGTTCTCAGGTCATCTATGGAGACAGGCTTTTTTATATAATTATCCATTCCGGCTTTTTGGCATTTTTCTTTAATGTCCTTCGTAAAATCGGCCGTAAGGGCTACGATTACAGGGGTCCAGTCTGAATCGGAAGATCTGTTTCTGATTTCAGTTGTCGCAGTAAATCCGTCTTTCATTGGCATATGAATATCCATAAAAACGATGTCGGGCTTGTAGCTTAATACTGACTTTACTGCCTCATTCCCGTTGTGTGCCTCCAGAATTCTTGTTCCCGGAATGATGCTTTTGATCATTGAGTTGATTACCAGAAGACTGGCCTGGTAATCTTCCGCCACCAAAATTACGGGCTGCTTTTCTTCGCTGTGTTTAGGTTCTGTCATATTCCTATTTTTATCATTTTTCTCCATATGTCCCATATTATTTGACTCGCGGCGTGAACTATACTTCTGAAGACAATTGAGCATATCCTTGCGGGAAACAGGTTTTCGCAGCTTGCAATGTGTTTCATAGCCGTGCAACTTTTTATCATCATTCTCAACGGTGAGATGATCCTGAAGGAGTATGATACCCGGATTTTCATTTAAATGGTTAAATGATGCAGCCAATAAATAATTCAGGTACATTTTTTCCTGCCCGAAGAGAAGCTTCTCCTCCACAATGACTACCTGGTATTTTTCGCCGTTTTTAATTCGCTTATAACCGGTTCTGATGCTATCTGTGATGGCGGTATCGATTTTTAATGCTTTAAACTGGTTCTGGATTGATCTGCTCTGGTTTTCGTTTCTGCAAATGATTAATACGTTGTCAATACCGGGAAATGCTTTTTCAATCTCTGCTTCATGTGGAAAATAGGGTTTTCTCAGTCTGAACGAGAATTTGCTTCCCTCGCCGCTTCTGCTTTCAATTTCTATAATCCCCCCCATCTTTCTTACAAGTTGGTGTGAAATGGACAATCCCAATCCGGCGCCGCCATAGTTATTGGCAACCAATGGATCAACCTGTTTGAACGCATTGAAAATCATTTTTTGTTTTTCCGGCGATATTCCGATACCGGTGTCGCGTACTGCAAAAATGAAGTTGCCCACGGGGTTGACTCCTCCTTGTTTTTCAAAACCGAGCGACACTTCAATCTCTCCTTTTTCAGTAAATTTAATCGCATTATTAAGCAGGTTGGTGAGCACCTGATTTAATCGCAAAGGATCTACCTGAACGTACTCCGGAACCTCCGGATCAATATTCACGATCAGTTCAATGCCCTTTTTCTCTGCACTGTAGGCTACCATGGCCGCACTCTCCTCAACCAGATCAACTATGTCAGTTGAAACTTCTTCGAGCTCTAAATTGCCTTGTACAATTTTGGAATAATCGAGAATATCATTCAGTAGCGACAACAATGAATCTCCCGCCTTGTTGATATATTTTACGTATTCAAGGTATTTGGGGGGCAGTTTCGCAGTGAGTAGCAGATCAGTGAAGCCGATAATTGCGTTCATCGGGGTCCTGATTTCATGGCTCATATTGGCCAGGAACTGTGATTTGGCCTTGCTGGCTTGCCTGGCCCTGTTCTCTGCAATCTTTTGGGCGGTAATATCAATCATTACAGTGAGCAGGTATTCTTTACCCTGGCTTACGATGATATGGCCCGAACAAAGCATATGGAGGACTTCTCCGGCACTGGTCCTGACAAGCAATTCCGGGTGATCAATTGTCTGGTTCTTTTTGATGCTTTCTACGATCTTGTTGTATTTTTGGGCGTTTTTTATTAGATTCAGGTCGCTGCTTTTTTTCCCAATAATCTCTTCTGTTGTATATTCGGTCTTATCAAGGAAAGCCTGGTTTACTTCAAGAAAGCATCCCTCTTCAACATCACAAATTGCCATTGGAGCAGGGTTGTCATTGAAAATCCTGTTGAATTTTTGCAGTGCCTCCTGCTCCGCGGTCAGGTCTTTGGCTATGCAAAAGATGCAATCACTGTCATCCCATTTGCCAATCCATACTTTTGATTCTACGGGTATAATGGATTGGTTTTTTGTCAATACGGGTAAAGGGCAAGTGAAGCTGCTACCTTGCTGAATCTTTTCCAAAATCTTCTTCGCATTTTCATGATCTTCTTTGAGGTGCAGTTCGATCATGTTCTTTTCTTTCAGTTCGTCTATGGTGTACTTCAGTTTCGATACGGCAGCTTTGTTCGCCTCCAGTATATTTCCATTAAGATCTGCGATGACTACCATGTCGGTCATCGAATCAAAGAAGGATCGGAAGTTGGTCTCATTTTTACGGTGAAATTTTTGCACGGATTGCTGCACTTTTTCAGCGGTTATTCTTGCGATTTCCGAAATTTTATTTTCAAAAGCGACCTTTGGTTGTAACTCTCCTCCCTGATGATGGCTATTAGCTATCTCAGCTTCTGGTCGGGTTGGTTTACTTCTGTTATTTCTCATCGCTCTCTTTTTTTAGTGCTTCTTACATCGCTGTATGTTTTTAGAATAAAGGTTAGTCATCTGTTTCTCGTCTATTAATATTCCTATTCAAACTTTTCAAGCATCTTAACCACAGATTCAGCTTCGCGGCTCTTTTTCTCTATCATTTTTTGTCTGACCTCCCCGGTGGATGTCAAATACTGTATTTTTCTTCCCAGGTTACCTCCTGTGCTTGATCCAACAATCTTAATCCTATGCTCCTCAAGTGACTGTTTTGCAATGGCAATGTTGCGTTCGCCGATTTGAAACTGTTCCAGCTTTGATTCAAAAATGTTCCCGCCCCCAAATACTTTCGCGATCATATTTGACTTTCTGCTGCCAATGGCTTCCATCTTTTCAATCAGTTTCTCGATGGCAATATTTCCATATTTGGGAGATGCCAGTCCCTGTCCGTTCCATAGAGGGAGCATATAGTGGTTGATCCCACCGATCTGCAGGTATGGGTCGTGCAGACATACAGCGACACACGATCCGAGAATTGTATTTACCACCACCGGATTTGTGTCGGCAAATAGCGCAGAAGGGTAGAGGAAGTGGGTTTTTATTTCTTCCATAACAAAGATCTCTAAAATATCTGGTTATCATTAAAAAACAATTCGTTATCGTCTGAAGCGGTAAGGAACGACTCCTCCATTGCTTCCGGGAACCGGGCAGTGAAGAGTGATCCTTCACCCGGATTGCTTTTGATATGGATCTCCCCTCCAAGCAGATCCAGTAACGCTTTGTTTATTGACAAACCGAGTCCATGTCCTCTATTGGTAGATGTAATTCCCGAATCCACCCGTTTAAATCGGTCGAAAATTATTTTTTGGTGCTCTTCTGATATGCCCGGACCATGGTCTTTGACAGAGACAAAGAGGTTGTTGTCCTCTTTCCACAGACTGATGGTAATTTGCCCCTCCTCAAAGCTGTATTTCACAGCATTATTTAAAAGGTTCAGGAGGATCAACTTGAACTTCTCCGGATCCGTTTTAAAATAGAAACTGCCGTTGCTTTTGGCAATGCTAATCTCCTCACAGTGAATTGTCTCTACCTTAATTTTTTTCTTCTTCAGTTCAATTTTGAAGGTTGCGATAACACTCTCTACGATATTGCACACATCCACATCTGCATGTTCCGGATAGATCTCTCCCGACTCAATTTTAGCTGCTGCAAAAATATTCTTTAGCTGGAAATCAAGTGTAAAGGCCTCTGTATAAATCAAAGCCACCATAGAAAGGACCTTTTTCCAGTTTTCCTTATCAACTGACAGAATTGCTTTGGAGAGGCCCAGGATGGATGCGAACGGATTGATGATCTCGTTGGTGATATTGGATATGAAATGGCTCTTCAGCGATTCAGACTCTGCAAGCTTTTTGTTGATGAGAATTAGTTCGCTTTTTAGTGCATTTTGCTGACGAGAAAATTCCTCCTGTTTCTCAAGCCGGAGGGCAAGTTCCTTCAATAACTCTTCATTTGTAAAATTTTCCATTTTTTGCCGGTTTTATTTGTTTTTCATACTTTTGCCCGGTCTCTCAGGCCCTTTTAAATTTTTTGAAATATCGTTGGTTTAATATGTTTTAGCGGGATATCCATGTTGGTAATTGATTCTGAATGGCCCAGAAAAAAATACCCGCCGGGTTTCAAATGTGACGCCAGTTTATTGATTACCATCTCCTGTGTTGCACGGTCAAAATAGATAATTACATTCCTGCAGAATATGGCATCAAAATCATCATCCATATAGTATGCGTGGTTCATAAAGTTGAGTTGCTGAAATGTAATTTTCTTTCTGAGTGCTGGTACTATTCTGGCAGTTTTGTTTTCCGGATCTTTGCTTTTTAACAGGTATTTTTTCTTTGTCGCCATCGGTATATCTTTAATCCTGTCGAGGCCGTATATGGCAAGCGATGCTTTCTCAAGCATTCTCATGGAGAGATCTGTTGCCATAATGGAGTAATTGTAACCCGGTTTTCCCTCAAGATAGTCGCTTAGTGTCATCGCCAGGGTATAGGGTTCTTCTCCGCTTGAGCATCCTGCACTCCAGAATTTGATCCTTTTCTGTTTTTTCTTTTCAACCAGTTCGGGAAGTACGACTTCATTGAGGAATGTAAAATGGATAGGCTCTCTGAAAAAGTCTGTTTTGTTGGTTGTGACAAGGTCGGTAACAATTTTTAGCTCGGTTGATTTGCCCTCTTTGCTGAATACAAAATCGAGGTAGGCTTTGAAATTATCTAATTGCAATTCCGACAGCCGTTTTAATAGACGGCTCTGAAGCATGAGTTTTTTTTCAATGGGCATCTTTATGCCCAGTTCGTTGTATATAAATTTACTCAGCCGGTTGAAATCCTCCGTGGTCATTTTTGTTTTATAGTAGGAGTCTTTCTGACTAATGCTCATGCTCTCATTCATGGTTTTTGTTGTTTATATTTTAAATATTTCGGGCCTTGATTTCATGTTCATGTAATATCTCGAGGGATCTTTTTATAACTTCTGAACCGTTCTCAATGACCCCACCGTGTCCGGGGTATATTTTTGATATCTTCATTTTTCCAAGCTCTTCCATTCTCACAAGGTATTCAGGGTTGAAAGTAATATCGGGTGTTAGTAGCTTTAGGGGTGCATCACCCGAGAAGAGCGCCTTTTCCTCCGGAAAGTAAAAACATACAGAATCTGAGGAGTGCTCCGGAATATGGATGACCTGGCACCAGGTGTCGGCCACTTTGATTACATCATTGTGACTCAACAGTTTGTCGGCCATTGTTTGCCTGGAAAATGCCAAAAGCTTGGAATTCCACTCTTTCATGATTTCTGCAATGCATCCGGTGTGATCAAAATGGTTGTGGGTAAGGAGTATCTGGTACACCGTCCTTTTTCCAACGCCTGTATTGATCTGTTTTATCTCATCTATGATGGAACAATCGGCTCCTGCATCTATGAGGGTGTTCAGATCGCCAATGCGGTTGTTTTCACCACAAAGGAGGTATGAATTGGATGAATAGACGTCGTTGTTGTGTGGAAGTATATGGATTTTCATCTTTCTGCTAAATTTTTTTATACAACTGCGCATTGGGAACCACCAGTTCAAATTTGTCTGCTATTTCGGATGGCATTTTTTGCGTCTGTTCCATTCCCAAAAAGCCTCCGGGCAATAGCGCGTTATAAAACATCTCAATGATCTTCACCCGCTGCTCATAGGTTTGATGAAGCAGCACATTCTTACAAATAATCAGACTGAAGTCATTGCTCGTGGGCCTGTAGGTAAGCAGGTTTTCTCGTTTGAATTTTATTTTTGATTTCAGTTGGTCAATTACTTCATAAAATTTCCCATCATTTTGCCTGACAAAGTATTTCTCCAGCAGGTCAGGTGGAATTCTTTGTACCTTTTCATGCGGATAGATCCCTGTCCGGATAATTTCAGAGAATTGGTTACTGATATCAATATCAGTAGCATGAACCTCTACATTCTTGAAAATATATTTGCCCAGTTTCTCAGCGAGCATGATGGTGAAGGTATAGGGTTCTTCGCCACTTGCGCATCCTGCGTCCCAGATTTTAATTTTGCTTCGTCCGGTAACAAATGGCGCCATATGTTCAACGATGAACTCGAGGGTGTGCCTGTCTCTGAAAAAGAATGTAAATGCCATGTTTTCTGTGTAGGAGAAATTTAATAATCTAAGGGGTAAAAAATCCCGGCTCTGTTAATATTTGAAAATACTATGAGCCGGGATTTATTGAACCATTCTCTATCTGTTAACTATGAATACGCTGTTTTGCGATGTTAAAAGGTTTCATAGTTTTTATCCAGGTTGTCATTGCCCATGTCAATTACCACTCCTTGCTTTTCGTTGGAGCTCTTTTTAGCAGGGGCAGGTTTTTGCGGGCTCTTTTTAGCACTCCCATTTGAGCCATTTCCTGGCTTCACGTTAGTGATTGCCTTGTTCGCCTTTTTGGCAGTCTCTCGTTTCTTCCCTTTTTGGTTTTCGTTGGCCAATTTGAAGAAAGCGATCATCTCAAGCAATTGATCAGACATACTTGCCTGTTCTTCAGAACTTGTTGCCATCTCTTCAGATGCTGCAGCGTTCTGCTGTGTCACCTGATTGAGCTGCTGAATGGCATTGTTCACCTGGTCGGCACCTGAGCTTTGTTCAATACTTGCCGCGGCAATTTCCTGAACCAGCTTGGCTGTTTTACCAATCTCTGGAGCAATGGCTTCCAGGAGCTTGGTCGACTCGTCGGTTGCCTTCACACTGTTCTTGGTCAACTCGTCAATCTCCACTGCTGAAATTTGACTTCTCTCTGCCAGCTTGCGCACCTCGGCGGCAACTACGGCAAATCCTTTGCCATGTTCGCCTGCACGGGCTGCTTCAACGGCAGCATTCAGTGCCAGGATATTGGTCTCTCTCGAAATCTCGCCGATGATACCGATCTTATCAGCGATCTCCTGCATAAACTTCAACGTTTCGTTGGATGCATTACTCACTTTTCCAATTCCATCAGCTGCATTCAGAGCGATCTTCTCGGTCTGTTGCGCATTGTCGGTATTCTGTTGGATATTGGCCAGCATCTGCTCCATAGATGAAGAGACCTCTTCGGCGGATGAAGCCTGCTCGGTTGCACCCTGACTGATCTGTTGTGAAGTTGAGCTCATCTGCTGACTTGAGGCAGAGATGTTCTCTGATGATGCCTGGAATTCTGAAATAATGGATGCGGTTGATTTAACCATCTCGTTCAGTGACTCCATCAGTTCATCATTTTCAGAACGCTTCTTCAGGTCGACGGTTAAATCACCATCGGCTACCATTTGTGCCTTTTCGGTGATCTCATTTAATGCACCTATCAATATGTTTAGGTTCTCTTTGATCAGGTTAAAATCTCCGTTATAATTGTCCGTGATCTTCTCGGGCATGTCACCTTCAGCAATTTTAGCTACATAGGTTGCGGCTACATTGAGAGGTCCGATCACTGCATCAAGGGTATTGTTGACCCCTTCCACAATTCTTCGGAAATCACCATGGTGGTTGCTCGCATTGGCACGCGTTTTTAGCTTCCCCTCTACCGCAGCTTCGGCAAGTACATTTGTGTCATCGATCAGCATTCTCACCTTATCGGCTGTTGTTGTTGTTGCTTCGTTGATTTTATCAAAAATCGCCTGGGCGTCAACAGTATCCTCATCCGACTTCTCCGTTGCCAGTTTGAATTCCAGGTCACCTTTTGCAAACCTGTCAAGCGCTTCGGTAAGCTTATTGGCTTCAACGAGCTGGTACTGATTTACCTT